>JAYGEH010000115.1:0-10430 GCA_046582475.1 Rhodospirillales bacterium | reverse complement strand
AGACAAAGGAAAATGGGGTGCCATGCGGTCCAATTGCGTTTGCGTCAGCCAGAATAAGTCTTTCATTTGATGCCCTCCAAAGGTCCTAAGGACATCATCCGGTGAAATGCTGAATTAATAATTAATGGGTCCTGAGCCTAGGTCCGTCCCGAAATAGCCAGACCGGCTCTGAAGAGAATTATTTCCATGGCCCGAATACTTGGATACTCTGCCGGCTGAACAAAATTTCATCCGGGATCATCCGGTATGAAATCCATTTTTGACGGGAGGAAATAATCATGAGCCTGGAAGACCAACTGGCCAAAATCCGCGAAGCCGGCGCCGCGCGGATGCCCGAAGAAGTCCGCGCCGCCATGGGCAAGGCGACCCAGGATTTGCGCGATAGCGGCATCATGGACGGCGTCATCAAAATTGGCGACACCTTGCCGGCTTTCGCCTTGCAAGATACCGGCGGCGCCGAGGTCAGCTCGGGGGCCCTTTTGCAAAAGGGCAATCTGGTGGTCACCGTATTCCGTGGCCATTGGTGACCCTATTGTAATGCAGAGCTGTATGGCTTGCAGGACATTGTCGCCGAACTCGCCGAATTGAACACCACGCTGGTGGCGGTGACGCCGCAGATCGCCGAAAAAAGCATGGAAATGATCGAACAGCATTCCCTGACATTTGCCATGCTGAGCGACCCCGGTTTGGACTATCTAGCCCAGTGGGGCGTCCGCTTCCAGGTTCCCGACGATATTAAAAAATTCTATGGCGGCTTCGGCATCGATCTGGCGGCCACCAACGGCGACGATAGCTGGTGCCTGCCGATACCGGCGCGCCTGGTGGTGAGCCGGGACGGCATCGTGCGGACGGCGGATATCGATCCCAACTATACCGCCAGGCCGGAACCGCAAAAAACCCTCGACGACGTTCGCTCGCTTGGCTAGATGTGGAGTCTCATGAGGTTATTCACATCCAAGCCTGATCGGCTGATGGGTGCGCGCTATTTCTATTTCATGACAGTATACCTAATTATGGTTATATTATACAATTAATTAAGTATACTGTCATGAAATAAAAATTCGGGAAACCGGCCGGGATAAGTTTTCACGAATCCACTTCGGTGCGCCGCTTCTCTTCCTGGTCCTTGGTTACCCAGGGAATGACACGCCAGGCGAGGCCGTCGATGACTTCCGCCAGCACCGCATCATCGGCGGAGGCGGGCCGGTCCAGGCTGGCCCAGACTTCGGATATTACCCGGTCCGCGCAATAAACGGCGCCGATGCGCATAATGGCGCCTAGGCGCTCGAACGGCACGGACGGCGGATCGGCGCAGATATCCCTGGTATGGCGCACCCGCACGGGATCGATCACAAACAGGATCTTATCGCCGGGCGCGCCAGCGGCGGCGATGTAAAATTCCGCTTTTAACCAATCCATATGGCGCTCGAGGGCGGCCGCGGCCAGGCCCTCCAACTTGGCGCTGGCGCCGGCAAAAGGATTGCCGATGACCGCCACCGGCATGCGCCCATCTGCGACCGATCGGCGGAGCGCCTGGCGGACATCATTGACGGTGCTGTCGGCCCCCGAATAGGTGACATCCCATTCCTTGACTATGCCTCGCTTAAGGTGAAAACGTCGATCGCCCGGCTGATCCCTTTCAGCCGTTGCGCACCGAGGCACCGCCAAGGGCCGTCCAGATTCCGCACAACGCTTTCCGAGGCCAGGAAATTGACGCCAAGCGCCTTGCATTGGCCTTCGATGCGAGCCGCTTCGTTGGCCGCCGCGCCGATCACCGTAAACTCGATGCGCGACGGCGTGCCGAAGTTGCCGTACATGACGTGGCCCAAATGGAGGCCGATGCCGTAGCCCAGGCGCGACTCGCCGGCGCCCGCGCGGACGGCGTTGAGGGCGGCCATGCGGTCCATGGCGTCGCCGGCTGCGTCGACCGCAACGGCGCAGGCTTCGGCGGCATCCCATCCGCCGGAGCCGCCGATCGGGAAGATCGCCAGGGCCGCGTCGCCGATAAAACGCAGCACTTCGCCGCCATGGTCGAGGACGGCGCCGGCCATGCATTCCAGATAATCGTTCAGGACGGCGAGAAATTCTTGCCGTCCCAGGCGCTCGGCCAGGGGCGTTGAATCCCGGAGATCCGAGAACCAGATCACCGCATGGATATCCTGGCCGTCGCCGCGCTTGACCTGGCCGTCCAGCACCCGGGCGCCCGATTGCTTGCCGAGATAGGCGTCGAGCAAGTCGACGGCGGTGGAGCGGAGCACGTGAACCTCGGTCAAGCGGGTGATCAATGGCAATATTTGGCGCAGGAATTTCATATGGGATTTGGTGAAACCCCTGGGCCGGTCGGTGGCATAGCTGATAATCTGCACCTCACCGTTGACGAACCGCATGGGCATGGCCACGTAGTCGGTGATGCCGTCGCCGCGAAATTCCGCCAGGATCGGATAGTCGTCGGGGCAGTTTTGATCGCACAGGCGACGGCGTACCTCGGCTCCCGTCTGCATCACCGTCATGGTCGGATTGAGGTTGAACTCATCGGTTTCGGCAATACTGTTCGGCGCCCGGAAGGTCCGCACGACCCGCAACCAGTAATAGGAACTGCCGACCAAATTCGGGTGCAGGGCGATGACAAACAACGCCACCCGGTGCAGTCCCAGATCGCTGCCCGCCAGGCGGCCGCACAATCCCTGGAACACGTCTTTCAGCGTGGTTTCCAGGGTGGCGCCATCGGATAACCATTGGCTTATGGCGCCGCCGCCCAATCGCGGCGGACTATTGTCTTCCGGCACCGGTACGATCCCTTGAAAAAAGTGGCGTGGCCCGATGGAGATATATCATGAGCCCGCTTGCCAGGCCAATTCGGCCACACGCCGCGCCGGCGTTCTCACAGCACCAAGTGCCGGAGCGCGATGATGTAGAGCGCCGTGGCGGCGATGCTGACGAACACCGAGGGCGGCGTCCAGCGCCAGGCGATGGTTTGCGGCGGCGTGCCGGTGGCCCTGGCCATGAACAACGCGGTCCCGGAAAACGGCGAAACCATGGTCGAAGTGCCCCAGACGCCAAGATAGATCACGCCGACCATCCATTCCGGCAATCCCATCAGTTCGGGCGGCAATACGGACGAGACAAAGATCACCACGATCACCGGATGCATGCCCAGCAGGCCGCAGATGGGAAACAGGAATATGAGCGCCGCGATCTTGGCGTCGGGCCAGGGCAGGATCGCGTTCAGGGTTTGCGACAGATCGCCGGCCGGCACCATGGCGGCGATGCCAGCGCCGAACACGTTGGCGGCGACAAAGACCAGCGCCTCGTTGCGCAGCGTGGGAAACAGGCCGATGACGCGGCGCATGAAGGCCAGCGTGCCCACCATTCGCGCCGCCGGCCTTTGCTCGATGGCCGCCAGCCAGACCATGGCGAACGGCGCGCCGACGATGCCGAGGGCGACGGCGACGGTGGTGCCCAATATCTGGATGGCGCCCAGCACCAACCCAATCAGCAGGGCCAGAATAGCAACGGTGCGCAAAAGCATCCGCGGCGCCGCCGCTGCGCCCGGTTCGGCCGGGCCGCCGGGCTCCGGCGCAACCACTTCGGCGCCGGCCAGGAAGGTACGGTCGTAGAGCCAAAAGACGGCGATCAAGAGCACCGCCATACCGGCGCCCGCCGGCGCCAGGTCGATCCAGCGAACGCCAGGCAACACGGACAGGACCACGATCATGCCGATATAAAAGGGCGACCAGCAGGACGCCGCGGTGAAGCCGTGCATCAGCGACAGGGCCAGCCGTTTGCGTAAAACCGGGTCCGACTGTGTTTCCACCACCGGCGTCAAAAGGCCGAGACCCGCGACGTTGAGGATCGATCCCAGCACATGCACCCCCGCCGACAAGCTCAGGAAACGGCGGCCCGCGGGCTGGTTCATGATGGCCCCCCGGGCGGCGCGCATGGCCGGGCTTGAGCCCACCGGAAACTGCAGCCAGGAAATGGCGAAAAAGAGCAACAGGAAGGTGCGCGATTTGGCGGTGCCTAGCACCAAGACCTCCCACCATTGGCCGGAGATGGCGGCGCCGGCGATGCCGATCAGCAGCAATACGGCGCCGGCGATCTGCTGCGGGCGGGGAATGGCCTGGAACTGCAGGATGATAAAGACGGCGATGAGCAGCGATGACAGCGCCGCCGACGACGGGATGGCGATAAACGCATCGGCGATGGTGATCAGGCCGATGGTCAGGTAAATCCAGGCCGAAAGGGTGATGCGTTCGCCCATCAGGACGGCCTGTCCGGAACCGCTCTAGAAATGAAATCTGGATATGGAGGCATCGGGGATGGCATATATATACTCGAATGCGGCTTAGCAATCCTGTATGAACAGGAGGCGCCGATCAATCCATCCGAAGGCCAAAGGGAGAATAATCTAATGGTGGAATTTACGGGCGGCTGTTTGTGCGGGACAATCCGCTATGCAGTGAACGCGGAGCCAAAACGCATCGCCAACTGCCATTGCGACGATTGCCGCAAAGCCACCGGCGCCGTCTTCGCAACCAACATCTTCGTCGATGCGGACAAAGTGGTGGTGACCCAAGGAACGCCCAAATCCTATTCCCACACCGCCGACAGCGGCAACACCATGACCAAACAATTCTGCGGCGATTGCGGCTCGCAATTGTTCGGCTTCAGTTCCGGAAATTCCGGGCTGAAAAGCGTCAAGGTCGGCAGCATCGACGACGCCGGTTTCGTGCAGCCGTCGCTCAATCTGTTTTTGAAGCGGGCGGCGCCGTTTACCCAAATCGACCGCAGCATCACCTGCTTCGACGGTATGCCGGAGTAGGCAGAGACCAGAAGGAGGACGAACGCAATGGCCGAGGGCGCATCGATAAATTTCGGCACCAGCCGCAACTGGTATTGGGAAGCCGGCATCGCCGAGGTCCGGTTTCAAATCGTTGTTGATACCCTGCCCATCCTCTGCCGGGTATCGGAGGGCTGGATCGAGGAAAATCTGGGCGCCTTCGAAACCAACGAGGAATCGTTGAATGCGGCGAAAAAAGCCTACGATCTGGTCTGCGACGAGTTCCGCCTGCGCCTGTCCCAGGACCAGCGGGAAGCCGACGGCAGCCTGCTATTGAAGGGCGTCTCGACCGGCGATTAAGCGGCGGTCTATGGCCGGTCCGGTGCCGGCCCATCATCGGGCACGGATAGGCGCACGACCTTCCATGTTAGCCCGCGGCGCTCCAACACCAGGACCACACGCCTGTTTTCATGCAGCACATCGAATTCGAAAGTGAACGGGTCCGTATAAAACACCCAATTGGTTTTTTCCCAGATGCGCGCCAAATTGGGTCCGCGCAGCGGCACCTCCGATTTGCCGGCGGCGCTGGTTCGAATATGCGTTGTCCGGCAGGCTTCGATGGCCGGTGCTCGGCCCCCGCCCGACAAGGCATTTGTGAAGCAATCCAGCGATTGCGGCCGCTTGAATAGGGCGATCAGTCCTTCCGGCGTCGCTATGACCTCGACAATCCTATCGATGAGGGGCGAGGATTTCCAACTGAGTTCGAGGCTTTTGATGGCGCCGCCGGGGCGCAATCTCCGGTTGGCCGCCGCCGTGACCGCGGCGCGCGCCCGCGCCTGTAATTCGGCTCGCAGGCTGTCTTTAACCGCTGGCCAGGCGACATGGGATTCCACCGCGTCACGGTCGGCGGATTTGAGCGCCAGATAAAATCGGAAAATCGACGTATAAGGCCAAGCCAGGTAGCCGAGGACCACCAGGGCCGCTGTATAATAAAGCAGCGTGATGCGCATGCCGGAAAGCTTACCGCATTTCGGTCTGCTAAGGCGCCATCCGTTTTCGCATTTCCGGCCAGATAATGATTGTCGCGGCGAGGCCGAGCAAGCCGGTGGTGGTGGTGATCAGGATTCCGGTCTGCGCCCCAAGTATTTCCGAGAGCGATCCGACCACCAGGATGCCGAGCGGCCCGATGCCGATGCACATGGTCATCAATCCCATGATCCGGTTGCGCATTTCCGGCGGCGCGCTGGCGATCATCAGCGCCGATTGCATGGCCGCGAAACCCGCTACCCCGAACCCGCCGATCCACAAAAGCGTCATCGACAGCGCGACGATGGATGACATGGAAAACAGCCATATGCAGCCGAGATAGAGGCAACTGCCGCCAAGTAAAATCTGACGAAAACGGGCCGGCTTGGCGTAAAATGCGATCAGCAGGGCGCCGACGAAGGCGCCGCAGCCTTCCGCCGCCATCAAAATTCCGGTGGGAAACGGCGTCAGGCCCAAGACGTTTTTGGCGATTACCGGCACCATGGCAACGAAGGAAAAACCGAACAGGTTGAGGATGATGGTGATCGCCAGGGTGGCCATGATGGCGCGGCTGGTGCGCGCATATTCGAACCCTTCGAGAATGTTGGCGAAGAAGGACGGGCGCTCGGCTCCGCCGGGCGCGCGGGCGTAGGCAACCGGGGCCATGGCGATGGCGGCGATGCCATAGAGTAGGGTGCCGAGGGCCAGGGTGCCGGGCAGGCCGGTCAGTTCGAACAGGAAGCCGCCGACGAAAGGGCCCAGCATGCGGGTGAAATTGGTGGTCGAGGATTCAAGTCCCATGGTCGCGCCGAGATGCTCCATACCGGCGATCTCGGCGATCATGGTGCGCCGGATGGGCAGCTCCAGGGTCCAATAGACGCCGCTGAAAAACACCACGATGCCCAGTTGCCAGACCTGCAGGGCGCCGGTCCAGGCCAGCCAGGCGAAAAGGCCATAGACCCCGGCCAGGATGGCCATGGCGACCACCAGCAGCTTCTTGCGGTCGACCATTTCGGCCAGCGCCCCGGCGGTGGCGCCGAACAGGAACATGGGGATGATGCGCACGAACAAGGTCAGCGCCACAAAGAAGGCCGAGCCGGTGATTTGCAGAACATAGACGCTGACCGCCAGCACATCCAACCAGCGCATGAAGCCACCCAGCGCGCCGGCCAGCCAGACCCTGCGGAAATCCCGTTGGCCCAAGAGGATCAGCGGCTGGGCGCGCCTCTTGCCGCCGGACGCAGAGCCGGGGAGGGGATCGGTAGCGGACAAAAAGATTTTCCTAAATTTGTGCGCCCGGCGGCTGATCGGCCGGGCGCCCGACTGTAGCAAGCGCGGCCCGATTTGTCAGGGGACGGGTCTGCGGCTAGACTTGTTGCATAATTACTCAGGGAGGAACGAGCCATGATTGCGCGCGAAAATCTATCCGTCGACGGCAGCGACATGTTGATCCTGTCGGCCAAACCGGAGGCTGCCGGGCCGCACCCGGTCTATATCGAATGCTGCCACGCGCCGGGCCAGGACGGCTTTACCGAAAAGGTGCTGGAGCGCATGGCCGAGAGCGGCTACGCCGCCAATTCGCACAACCTGTTTCACCGTCAAGGGCCGGATGCCGCCGGTCGCGACGCCATGGGCAATCTTACCGATGAAGAAATGGTTCGCGATACCGAAGCATTGATCGGCCATCTCGGCGGGCTCGATGCTTGCGATACCGGACGCCTGACCATCGGCGGCCATTGCATGGGCGGGCGGGTGGCGCTGCTGGCCGGCGCCTCGATCAGCGGTTTTTCCGCCATCGCCGATTTCTGGGGCGGCAACGTGATGACCGCCAAGGGCCGCGAAGCGCCGACGGTGATCGACATGGTCGCCAATATCACCTGCCCGGTGGTCGGCTTTTTCGGCAACGACGACGGCAACCCGTCGCCCGAAGATGTGGACCGGCTCGACGCGGAGCTGTCGAAGCACGGCATCGCCCATAGCTTCCACCGCTATGACGGCGCCGGCCACGCCTTCCAGAATTTCCTCAACGAAGCCAACTACCGGGAATCCCAGGCCGAGGACGCCTGGGGCAAGGTCATCGATTTCTTCGGCGAGGCTTTGGCCTAGCTGCCCTATTAAGTCTGACAATAAAAAAACGGGCGCCCATGTGGCGCCCGAAAAGTTTGGAAGAGAGGGAGGAGGGAGGCAAATACATCTAGTCCGTGGGGTGCGGTCCGTTCAGGGGATGATCTTGATTGAGAGGCATCGGTTCTCTCCGTTGCAATTTGTCATTTCGTGGTTATGCAGGGGCCAGAGGCTTTTTTTCCGGCGCGGCAAAATTACCATGCCTGGCTGGTGACGCATTTGTGAGGCGAATGGGACTGGCGGTCGGCCGCCGCCATCGCCATAATTCGTCGCCATAAATCATGGCTGCGATTAATTCAGGATCACCATGCGCGACGATATTTCCAGTGACGCCGCCATCGCCCGGCTGATCGAAAAGGCCGAGGCCGACGATTGGACGCCGGCCACCGCTATCGATTGGAACCTGAAAATCGGTATCCCTTTTGGTTCCGGAAACGCACGTACCGCTCCTTGGTCAGCCAGTTCCACCACGGCGAAAAGGCGGTGATGCGCATGTGCGACCATCTGGCGCCGCGCCTGGAGGGCGATGCGGCGCGCCGCTTCGTTGCCCTGCAACGGCGCGACGAGGCCAAGCATGCGGAAGTCTATGGTGCCTATGCGATGCGCCTCGGCGGCATCCAGCCAATGGAAGACGCGCTGGCCAGCGTCCTCGCCGAAAGCCAGGATTGGCCGGGCTCCGCCGCCGGCGTAATCCTGGCCTTTCATATGGTGTTCGAGGGCGGCGCCGTGGCGCTGATCGAGAAACTGGTGCGCCGCTTTCCCTGCCCCCTGTTCGCCGCCCTCAACGCCCGCATCCTGATCGACGAAGCCCGCCATGTGGCCTTCGGGCGCCATTACCTGGCCGAGCATCTGCCCCATATGCCCGCCGCCGAGCGCATCGCGCTGTACCGCTGGGTGCAGGATCTTTGGTACCGGGCCGGCGCCGAGACGCGGCGGCGCTATACCTTGCCGGTGGCCATGGTGACCCGGCTCGGCGGCGACTGGCTGGAAGCCGGGTGGGACCGCCAGGCCCACTTGCTGATCGGCATCGGCCTGATCAACGAAGCCGAGCGGGCGCGCTTGGGGCAAGAGCGGCGATGATCTCGGTCATCATTCCGGTCCTCAACGAGGCGCCGCGCCTGGCGGCCCTGATCGGCGGACTTCAGGCGCAACCAACCCGCCACGAGATTATCGTGGTCGATGGCGGCAGCCGGGACGGCAGCGCCGCCCTGGCGCAAAGCCTCGGCGCAACCGTGCTCCAATCGGGCGGCGGGCGCGGCGGCCAGCTGGCCGCCGGCGCGCGGGCGGCGGCCTGCGACATCGTTCTGTTCCTGCATGCCGATACCGAGTTCCCGGCAGGCGGCCTCGCCTTGATCGAGGCTAAGCTGGCGGCAACCGATTTGGTCGGCGGCAATTTTCGTATCCGCTTCGAAGGCACGCGTCTGTTCGTGCGCGCCCTCAACCGCTTCTATGGCTGGATACGCAGCCATGGCCTCTATTATGGAGACTCGGCCATTTTCGTCCGCCGCCCGGTGCTGGAGGCGCTCGGCGGCATCCGGCCGCTGCCGCTGATGGAGGATTATGATCTCGCCCGCCGCCTGGAAAAAGCCGGCCCCACATTGTGCATCGACGAGGCAACCGTGATCACCTCGTCGCGGCGTTTCGAGGGCCGCCCGGCCATCGCCATCGTCTGCGGCTGGCTGCTGATCCATGCCCTCTATCACCTCGGCGTCGGCCCGGAACGCCTGGCCCGCCTCTATGAGCGGGGCCAAGCCAGCCGGGCCTCCTGATCGTTCCGGAACGGTTTAGCTAAGATTGGCGCCGAAGAATGCGATGGTCCGCCGCCACGCCAGTTCCGCCGCCGAGCGGTCATAGCGGGGCGTGGTGTCGTTGTGGAAGCCGTGATTGACGTTCCCATAGATATGCGCCGAATATCTCTTGCCGTGGGCTTTCAGCGACGCTTCGAAGGCCGGCCAGCCGCCATTGATGCGCCGGTCCAGGCCGGCATAGTGGATCAATAGGGGCGCGTGGAATTTGGCGACATCCGCGTCCCCGGGCTGAGCCCCGTAAAACGGCACCGCGGCGGCAAGGCCGGGCAGGCGCACCGCCATGGCATTGGCGACGCCGCCGCCGTAACAAAATCCGACGACGCCGATTTTGCCGTTGGAAGCGGCGTCTGAAATCAAACGGTCATAGGCGGCGGCAAAGTCCTCGAACAGTTTGCGCCGGTCCAATTTCCGCTGCAGGGTGCGCCCGTCGCTGTCGTTGCCGGGATAGCCGCCGAGCGAAGTCAGACCGTCCGGCGCCCATCATAAAAATTTGATAAAATCCTCTCACTTTTTGATTTTCTAGATACTGATTTTTTGCCAATCTGATCCTTGATGGTGTTGAAACTTATTCCTTTTCCGATGGACGTAGATTGCTGATCGGAAACATCATTCGTTGGTTTCTCTCTTGGTGGAGGATTGACCCATTTATTCCGCAACAGAAATTACCTCTCTTTCGTATTCTTCAAGTTCCT
>JAYGEH010000030.1:0-6372 GCA_046582475.1 Rhodospirillales bacterium | reverse complement strand
ACGATGACGGCTTGCCAAATACGCGCCCAATCGATCGCATCGATTCCCCGCGTTGCCAACGATCCCAAAGCTCAGTCTTCTCCGCAGTACTAAATCCTCGACGATATCTTCGTTCCATCAATCAACACTCCATCTTGCCATGTAAGATAAAGTGTTGCGTCGATCAGTTGAGACCACCGCTAAAAGCGGACGTCGCGGCATTCGATATTGACGTCTGCTTTGCCCCCGAAAGCGGACATCCCGGCCTGCCGAAACCATGCCGTCTGCTAGGTCTAAAACTTCCCCGTCGCCAACCAGTGGGCGCATTCGGGTCCAACCTCGACAAGGGCTCGCCCTTCATAGGCTTCAATGTCTGCTTTGTTAAGCGTGTCGCGCCAACGGTCGTTAATGCCTTTGAAAATGAAGGAATCAGCGCCGCCCGTAAATATGACCCCACCCAACGGCGTGCTCAACGTCGCATTTTTTTTCATGTAGTCGAAGCCGCAATGATGGACCATCAGATCCCATTTGCTTTCGTCGATGGGGATGTCCAGGAACGCCGCGATCTTACGCATGGTTCCTTCCAAATCGTCGACGAGATTTTGGAAATGGAGGAAGTACATATTGGGTAAATTCCGAGTCTCCCACCAGGTCCGGATGTTCTCCCAGAAGGGCCAGAACGGATGCCCATCGCCGGCGAGCCAAGCCAAAAAATATTCGCGGACGTCTTCTGTCTCCGGCCGAGGCAGCAGGGGACCGAAGTTAGGGAGGGATGCAATACCGTCATAAAACACGTCATTCAGGGCATGATGGTGGTTGAAAAGGCTCCATACGATATCCCGGCCATCGCGGGCGATGTAAATGTATTTCGCTTTGGGCTCGTATACCAACGCATCCACCGGCAGATGGGTCTTGAGAAATCGCCGGTGCTTCTGTGCGATGATGTCCGGAAGCTTCGCTTCCAAAGGTGGCAGACGGAGATCGAGCCAGGGCGAAATGTCTCCGACCGGCATTCCTTCGGTTTCACCATTGAAAACGAACTGGGCGATGATTTGCTGGACCCATGTGGTTCCGGCCTTTTGGTAGGTTCCCACGATGATGTCGTCGTCCCGAAACTCGAAGTCGTTCCAATAGGTCGAATCGATCATACTGGTCTGCATTTCTCGGGTTTTTTTCGGCCACTTGATCTCTTTATGCATTTTAGAATCCCCCTTTGATTATTGCTCTGAAGGTTTTGCGACAACCGATGCGGCATACCAGTACTACGTAGGGATGGATGTCAATTCAACGGAATTTCCCCGCGCGCGAGAAACCCACTTTCCATCGAATGAAATAGGTGTGGCAAAAGACAGTTTTGAATGGGTAAAATAAGATGGAAGTATTTAATGAATATCCCTACCAAACCACGAGTTTAGCAGAAATCTTTTTTAGAAAGGGGTGAAAAATTATGAGCGCAAAAAAAGGATCCAGGGTCGGTAAAGGTATCGAAAAGCGCATTACCCGACGCAAATTATTGCAAACCAGTGCCAGCGCGCTGGCCGTCGGCGCGGCCGTGTCGGCGTTTCCGGCGCCCGCCGTATTCGGCGCCGGACGCACCATCAAGATCGGCATGGTCAGCCCGGAAACCGGCCCCATTGCCGCTTTCGGCGAAGCCGACCAGTTCGCCCTCGCGGGTCTGCGCAAGGCGCTGAAGGGCGGCATCAAGGTCGCCGGCCAGACCCATCCGGTCGAAATCATCTATAAGGACAGCCAGTCCAACCCGAACCGGGCTTCCGAGGTCGCGGCGCAGCTTATCAACAAGGATCGCGTCGATGTGATGGTCGCCTCCTCGACGTCCGACACTTGTATCCCGGTGTCGGCCCAGTGCGAGTTGAACGGCGTGCCGTGCATCACCGCGGACGATCCGTGGCAAAGCTGGTTCTTCGGCCGCCGCGGCAACCCGAAGGTAGGGTTCGAGTGGACCTATCATTTCTTCTGGGGTTTCGATCAGGTCGCCAACCTGTTCGCCGACATGTGGCTGACCATGCCGACCAACAAGATCGTCGCCACCGTGTTTACCAACGACGCGGACGGCATCGCCGCCAACGGCAGCCACGGCATGCCACCGGCGTTCCGAGCAAAAGGCCTCGACGTGCGCCAGCTTGGCCTCTATCCGCCCCTGTCGGACGACTTTACGGCCCAAATCCGGGGCTTCAAGAAGCACGGCGGTGACATTGCCTGTGGCATTTTCAACCCGCCGCAATTCGCCACCTTCTGGACCCAGTGCGCCCAGCAGGGTTTTCGCCCGAAGATCATGACGCCGCCGAAGGCGGTGCTGTTCCCGACTGCCGTCGAGGCGCTGGGCAAACGCGGCGAGGGCATTTCGACCGAAGTCTGGTGGTCGCAGCACCATCCCTACCGCTCCGGCCTCACCGGGCAGACGGCGCAGCAGTTCTGCGACGCCTACACCGCCGCCACCGGCAAGCAATGGACCCAGCCGATCGGGTTCAAGCATGCCAACATGGAGGTCGCGATCGACGTGCTCAAGCGCTCCGCCAGTCTCAAACCCGAGGATATCAGGGATGCCATTCCCGGAACCGACTACGACTCGTTGGTTGGCAAAGTTACCTGGAAAGGCGGCCCCCTCAATCCGGTTAAGAACGTGTGCACGACGCCGTTGGTCGGCGGTCAGTGGAAGAAGGGCAAGACGTTCAAATACGACCTGCACAACGTTTATAACGGCTCGGCGCCGGATATTCCGCTCGATAGTTCGTTCGAGCCGATCCTATATGCGTAAATAATATCGTCCAACGCGCCATTCTGTTCGTGCAGCGGCCATCACCATTTAAGGTGGTGGCCGTTGCCAAACACCAAGGTCCTTCATGACCGTCCTGCTGGAACTTGACCAGATGTCCAAGACCTATGGCGCGCTTCGGGCCGTGGACGATTTTGCGCTGGCGGTCCAGGAGGGCGAGGCGCTGGCGATCATCGGTCCCAACGGGGCCGGCAAATCGACCCTATTCAACCTGATCACCGGCGACACGGCGCCGAACAGCGGCCGGGTGCGGTTCCAGGGCGGCGATATCACCCGCATGGCGCCGCATCTGCGCTCGCGCCTGGGGATCGGGCGTTCGTACCAGATTCCGCATCCATTCACCAACATGTCGGTCTATGAAAACCTGCTGGTGGGCGCCAATTTCGGCGGCCGCCAAAGTCAGCAGGACAGCTACGAAAGCTGCGCCGAAGTGTTGGAAATCACCGGCCTCTACGATAAGGCCAACGTCATGGCGCGCAGCCTTACGCTGCTGCAGCGCAAGCGCCTCGAAATGGCCCGCGCCATTGCCACGCGGCCAAAGCTGTTGCTCCTGGACGAGATCGCCGGCGGCCTGACCGAACACGAATGCCACGCCCTGGTGGACACCATCCGGGCGATCCACGCCGGCGGCACCACTATCATCTGGATCGAACACATCGTGCATGCGCTGTTGTCCGTCGCCAGCCGCCTGGTGGTGATGAACTTCGGAAAGAAAATCGCCGAAGGCGATCCCGAGGCGGTCATGAACGATGCCGAGGTGCGCGAAGTTTACATGGGGATTCCGGCTTCATGAGCCTGCTGGCCACCCACGGGCTATCGGCCTTCTACGGCGACTTCCAGGCCCTGTTCGGCATCGATCTGAGCGTTGAAGAGGGCGAAACGGTGGCCATCATCGGCGCCAATGGCGCCGGCAAGACCACGTTTCTGCGCGCCGTCGCGGGCGCATTGACATCCGATGCGGAGATGGTCGAGTTCGATGGCCAAGCCATCGGCAAGCGCACGCCGCACGAATTGGTGCGCCTCGGAATTGCCATGGTGCCCGAGGGCCGGCGCCTGTTTGCGAGCCTGTCGGTCGAGGAAAATCTGCTGCTCGGCGGACATTGCGGTCGCACCGGCCCGTGGAGCGTGGAGCGCGTCTACGATCTGTTTCCGGTGTTGAAGGAGTTCCGCGCCTTGCCGGCGCCGTCGTTATCGGGCGGCCAGCAGCAGATGGCGGCGATCGGCCGGGCGCTCATGTGCAACCCCCGGCTGCTGCTCTGCGACGAGCTGTCGCTCGGTCTGGCGCCGGTGGTTATCCAGGACATTTACGCCTGCCTGGACGCCATCACGGCGGAAGGCACCACGGTGATCCTGGTCGAGCAGGATATCAACCGCGCCATCGAGGCGTCGTCTCGGTTCTATTGTTTTCAGGAAGGCCGCGTCGGTCTCACGGCCGCCAAGGACGGCTTCGACCAAGCGGCGATCACCGCGGCTTATTTCGGGCTTTAGGCCGAGAAGCTGATGGAATGGGTCAACATATTGGTTCAGGGCTGCCTTTTGGGCGGGCTCTATGGGCTTTTCGCCATCGGCCTGTCCCTGTCTTTCGGCATCATGCGGCTGGTCAACATCGCGCATGGCGATCTCATCGTTCTCAGTGCCTATGTGGCGCTGATCGTCGTCGAAACCACCGGCCTGGATCCGATTTCCGGCCTGCTGATCGTTCTGCCCACCATGTTCATGGCCGGTTATGCGCTGCAGCGGGGACTTCTCAATTTCACCCTGGAAGGCGGCTTGCTGCCGCCGCTGCTGGTGACCTTCGGCATTTCGGTCATCATCCAGAACGGGCTGCTGCTCGGCTTCGGCGCCTATACCCACCGGCTGCAACTGGGCGAAATTGAAACCATGAGCGTGATGTTTCCCGGCAACATGCCGGTCGGCGTGTTTCCGTTGATCACCTTTGGCGTCGCCGTTTTGTCGATCGGCGGATTGCAGCTTTTGTTTTACAAAACCGCCATCGGCCGTGCCTTTCGCGCGGTCTCGGACGACGCCGACACGGCCGAGTTATTGGGCATCAACAAGCACCACCTGTTTGCGCTGGCGATGGCCATCGCCATGGCCTTTACGGCGCTAGCGGCGGTGCTGTTCGCCATTCGCACCAATTTTGATCCGGCGGCCGGGCCGATCCGTCTGATCCTCGCCTTCGAAGCCGTAATCATCGGCGGACTGGGTAACATTTGGGGCACCTTGCTGGGCGGCATTGTGTTGGGCATCGCCCAGGCGGTGGGCGCCGCCTTGTCGCCGACCTGGCAAATTCTGGCCGGTCATCTGGCCTTTATCGTGATCTTGATCATTCGGCCGAGCGGGCTGTTCCCGAGGACGAGGGACGGGCCATGAGTCCGGTACAAATCGAACGGGGAACCCGCGCCAGCCGCCTATTTTCTATGGCCGCCGTGATCCTGTTGCTGGCGCTGGTGGCGCTGCCCTGGTGGGGCGGTCCGGGCGATATGCGGCTGGTTGCGGAAATGGCCTATTATCTGGCGCTCGCCATGCTGTGGAACCTGCTCGCCGGGTATGCCGGGCTGGTATCGGTTGGCCAGCAAGCCTTTGTCGGGCTCGGCGCCTACGCCTTCTTTTACCTGACCAGCGTGCTGGGCGTTCATGTGTACCCAGCGATGGCGCTGGCCGGCCCGTTCGCCGGTATAATTTCGATCCCCGTCGCCTTCGCCGTGTTCCGGCTGCGCGGCCACTATTTCGCCATTGGCACCTGGGTCGTCGCCGAGATTTTTGCCCTCGGCGCCAGCTTGATCGAGGAGTTGGGCGCCGGCTCGGGCATGTCGCTGACGCCGGCCATCGTGCGCCAGGTGTCGGCCAGCCGGGGGGAGCGCGAGACCATCGAATATTGGATGTCGCTGGGCATCTGCATCATCATATTCGCCGGCGTTTATTTCATCCTCCGATCGCGCCAGGGCCTGGCCTTGACCGCCATCCGGGATTCCGAACCCGCGTCGGGCAGCCTTGGCGTCAACGTTTTCCGCACCAAGCTGTTCATCTATGTGGCCACCGCCACCGGCACCGGTCTGGTCGGCGCGCTGATCTTCCTGCAGAAGCTGCGGCTGTCTCCGGAAGCGGGGTTCAGCGTCAACGATTGGACCGTGGTGGTTATTTTCATGGTCGTGGTCGGCGGCATAGGCACCATCGAGGGGCCGATCATCGGGATGCTGGTCTACATCTTGCTGCGCGAACTGTTCGCCGATTTTGGCTCGCTCTATCTGATCCTGATGGGGGTCATCGCCATTGCGATCATGCTCAAGGCGCCGGGCGGCCTGTGGGGGCTGATATCGCAACGCTACGATTTACAAATTTTTCCCGTTAGCCGCCGGCTGGTGCCCGGCGAAGAGCGCGATTTAAGGAAGCCGTCTCAATCGACTTTCGAACAATGATCCCTGCGCATCGAACGCGGCAGATTGACCGGTCTGAACGTCCGCTTTTGATGCAGTGGACGGCTCCCACCCGAAGGCATCACGTTGTGCCAAAATGGTGGTTCATCTGAACCACAGGGAAATAGGAGCTGCCCATGAACGAAGTTATCACAATCGGTGTAGATCTTGCGAAGAACGTTT
>JAYGEH010000016.1:0-4229 GCA_046582475.1 Rhodospirillales bacterium | reverse complement strand
ATCGAAAAGGCTAAAGAGGGGGATATGGCGGCAATCCGGCTTTGTTTGGAGCGTATCTTGCCCACCATTAAATCCCGTCCCATCGAGATAGACCTTCCCCCCGTTGAAACCGCCGAAGATATTACGGCAGCCCAGGGCACGGTTATCGCTGCAATGGCAAGGGGAGAAATCACCCCTGATGATGCCAGCACCGTTGCGGGCGTTCTGGAAGCCAAGCGCCGGGCGATTGAGACGGTGGAGCTTGAGGCCCGACTATCAGAACTTGAGAAGGACCACCCAACCCGGACAAGAAGGGGTCGGTTTTGAGCCATGAGACTAAATAAACGGATTGAGAAACTTGAGAAGCAAAGCGGGAAGCAAGACGACAGATTCCCCCCGGTTATCGTTTTGGACTTCAAAGGAGAAGAAAGCGAAGCTGAGGCAATAGCTAAATGGGAGGCCGAGAACGGGCCACTAGATGGCCGTCACCCATTGATTGTTAGGTTTTGCGCGGTTTCACCTTTTGACGTTGAACACTCCCTGAAATAACTCCGTAACCTCTCGCAGACAGCCTGAAGATCTGCACCTGGCCGCCATCCCCGTCGCATGCGCCTCGTTTTGGTAGTATCCTTGGGGGAAATGGATTTCGACGCCACTACCATCATCGGCCTTGTGGCCGCCTTTTTGACCACGGCGGCGTTCTTGCCGCAGGTGATCAAGACTTGGCGCACCCGCAAGACCCGGGACATATCACTCGGCATGTTTCTGGTTCTCTGCCTAGGCATCTGCCTGTGGCTGGTCTATGGGCTTTTGCGGGGCGACCTGCCGCTGATCCTCGCCAACACGGTAACGCTGGCCCTCGCTGGCACCATCCTGGTGTTCAAGCTGAAATACAAGTGAAGGGCGCCCGGGAAGCGAGCATTTACTGTCCGCTTTACCCCCGAAAGCGGACATTCGGACGGGTATCGCAAAATGTCTGCTTTTGACCCAAAGCGGACATTCGCCAAATTACCGGATTCAAAACGTGGGACCGGAAAATCAGGGATTGCAGCACCCTTCCCGGGGAACCCGAATGATGACAAAACGGACGGTGTGGTTCTCAGGACGGAGGAGTGGTGCGATTATTTGGCTGCGTCCCAATCCCGTCCGGTCAACAGCTTCCAGGCGTTGCGGTAGCCGATGTTGTGCTTGGCCTCATCGGGCAGGTCGCGGAGGATGAGGCGGAGATTCTTGACCCTCATCTTGAGGAAATTCGCCAACGATCCGCGGCCGCCGCCGTAATCGGTTCCGGCCACGAAGCGGCCGCTGAATTCGGCCAGGATGGCCTTGTAGGCCGGTTTCAGCGTGCCCGTCTGGGAACCGCCATCGAACTGCCAAATGACCGTATCCACTACCCCGTCGTTGCATTTGTACTGCCGGCCCGGCTCCCCCGTGGACAGGTCGTAAAAAAGATTGGGATAGGCCCCGAGAAGCCGCCGCGCCAAATCGGGACCGAAACGCTTTTCCTTGTTCGGAAACCTGATCTGACCGAAATGGGCAACGATGACCTTGGCCTTAGGGTGCGCTTTCAGCATTTTCTCCAAGGCATCCAGGGCGTGGTCCTCCGGCTCTTGGTGAATGATGAAGGCGACGCCGGTCTCCGCAGACAGTTGGAAAAGCCGTAGCCCGTTTTCACCGTCGAGGGGAACGTCCGTATCGCGGTCGAAGCGGTCGTTTTTGCACTGGCTGCCCGACATGTAATGGCGGAAATCGAACTCGCCCATGATCGGGTATTGGCCGCTTCGGACATGGTCCTCGGTCTGGCCGATAAAGCTTGCCTTGCCCTTGAGCCAGTTTTTGCTGGTGCCGCCGTTGGTGGCGAGGATGAAGTGGCCAGGATGGGCGTTGACGACCTTGTGGATATCGTAACCCCATCGGTAGCCCTTTTTCTTTTTTTCCTTCTTGGGCGCCTGGTAGCCGTCGAAGGCGATCAGGGCCACTCCCAGTTTGTCCATAACTCCAAGGGCGTCATCCAGATAGCTTTCGCCGTCATTCCGCTTGAGGCTAGATTCCAGATCGATGATGGGGATCACGCCACGGTCCAGAAAGGACTGGATGCGCGCGCGCCATTTTTGTTCCAATTCTGGGCGCGAATACTTGATCTCAACCGGCTTTTCCGCAAGTGACGCAAGGGGCGCGGCAAGCAGGGCACCAAATACCAGAAGCCGGATAACCGATTGGCGAACCATTGGCCAGCCTCTCCGAAATCAACCCGTTGTAACAATCTCTTATTTTACCGCCAACCGTACACCCATGAATAGGGCTATAAGGACTTCTACGCTGCGTCTATATGTTCGCTTATGGCTATTAGCGGACATTCGGCCACACCCTGAAATACGTCCGCTTTACCCCCGAAAGCGGTCATCTAGGAAGGGGTCGCTATACGTCTGCTAATGACCCTAAGCGGACATTCGCAGAGGTACGTTTAACACTGAAATACCGTACAAGTGAGCGGATTTACTATTTCCTCAATCCATGGTCCTATGATTATCAGCCCAATCTCCCGAGATTTCACATCTAGGGGGCTGTCTTTACCATCTCGCCAACTATCCGGCTCCTGTTTTGACTGTTATCAACAGAAACCTAGAATAACGTTGGCTTTGAGACTTTTTGTAAACGGCTCAATCTTGAAGGAGGGCTGGTGACGAAAATTCCCAGTGGTTCTGTCGGCTTGGCAAAGACGGGCCGGAAAGGAATTTCGCCGCGCCGACGGCATGAACAAGACCCCTAACCCAGTTTCGATCAATACCCCGGAGGAAGCCTTTGTACGCATGCAACAGGAATTGCAGGACGGAAATTCCGACAAAGCCATTGTCATCGCCGACCGGTTGATCCGGCTGGCCCGCGAAAACCTACTTTCCATTCGCGAACCCTTGATCGATGCCGTTTCCCGCGATTTGCAAAATGGCAGGTTGCACCAATGTATCTGGGAAATCGACAAAGCGGCGGGTTATCACAACGCCTATTTTTCCCAATCCGGGCAGGACCAGTTCATCGAAAAAAATTTCTTCGATGGAAAAACGGATGGCGTGTTCGTCGATATCGGCGGCTATGACGGCATCAACGGAAGCAACACCCTGTTTTTCGAAAAATTCCGCCATTGGAAGGGAATCTGCATAGAGGCCAGTCCGATGCAATTCGAAAAAATGGCCCAATCCCGTTCGGCGGAGTGCCTGAATATTGCCGTATCGAACTTTGAAGGCGAAGCCCTGTTTTTTGAAATCACCAAGGGCTTTGACCAGATGAGTCGCCTCAAGGAGGATTTGCAGCCGGAATTTCTCGATAACCTGGAAAAAATGAACAAAGGCAAAGAGGCCGAAAGCCAAGACATAACGGTGAAAGTTACGACATTCGACAAAATCGCTAAGGAACGAGACCTGACCCATGTCGATTATTGCTCCATCGATGTCGAAGGATCCGAGATCAAGGTCCTTCAAGGTATCGATTTCGATTACACCGACATTCGCGCAATTTCGATCGAAAATCCGTCTTCCCAGCCCGATAACTTCAAGCTCGTAAGAGATTTCATGAGTGATCGTGGTTATCAACTGGTCGGGTCTCTCGGCGTCGACGATATTTTCACCAAAAGGTGATGGAAAAGTGCGCCCTTGAAACGCGCAATCCTCGCGGCCATCCTGATGATCGCACTGTCGCCACCCAGCGGGGCCGATTTCCTGCCGGTCAAGTGTCTTTAAAGTACGGCCTGATCCTAGTGATGATGAGTTGCTTGAGTTGGCAAAGGCAGTGCATGGACTTTTTGGAGGCGGTGTCTAACCCGAGTCCCAATGTCCGCTATTGGCTATTAGCGGACTCTTTGCCACACCGTAAATTATGTCTGCTTTACCCCTGAAAGCGGACATATTTGGCGGCTGCGTTAGAGGTCCGGTTATGACCCGAAGCGGACGTTTAAGAATCCATGTTCCTTTGGTCAGTGGATCGACAACAGGTCAATCAGGAGAAAAGTCTACGGCCCGCAGCCCTGGCCATTGTCCGGGTCAGCCGCCGCCGGCAAATGCCCGGAGCGCGTCGCCGGTGCGTTCGGTTACGTTCGCCCAGTCGCCGGCGGCGGGCTGTCGGAACAGCCGCACCGAAGGATACCAGGGGCTGTCGTCCCTCTCCAGCAGCCAGCACGGCAGCGGCACCGTGTTCAGCATCACCCACGTCGGCACCCCCAAAGCACCGGACATGTGAACGGTGGTGTTGGAAACGGA
>JAYGEH010000507.1:0-3965 GCA_046582475.1 Rhodospirillales bacterium | reverse complement strand
TTGGGCGGCGGCGCCAATGATTTCTCGGTGAATTTGACCTTAACACTACCGTTGGTCACGCGCGCCACATCCTTGGCCCAAGGAATGAACATTCCGACGTTGAAAGGATGTTTGGCGGGAACGAAGCGGTTGAAAAGAATTTCGGTCTCCGCCGCGACCGGTTTTGCGATGGTCATGCCGCCGGCGAGTATGGCACCGGCAAGTAACGATATTGCTACAGAATTTAGCCTAAAATGCGTCATCGTAAAATTTCCCCGGTTAAAGTTTGTTTTGGGTCCGATACCCCTCGCTCTGGAATATCGGTCACCAAATGATATTTTGGCATCGGCCCCGGCGAGTCAATAAATTTTATGGCATACATCCCAAAAAGTACATGCCGTTGCAATTTGAGACGGTGTCCGCGAAACGCGCGAATAGGTGTCGATCGTGTGCAAATATATGGAAGGGAATGTCTTGGGACAATTGACGGATCAAATCCTATCCCCGGGAGCGTCCATCAGCCAAAATGGGATGGTCCCGCACCTTCCGTGTGCATGGCCCGTTTTTCCGTCTTTAGTCGGGCCGTCCGGCGATGCTGCCGGGAATTAATATGGGGCCAGAGGGCATGACGGATATTCAAGCGGTGGCATCGCCGGCGGTTTGGTACGGCGCTGCGCTCAGCGGCAATCGGGATTGGATTTTGCAGCTGAACGCGGAATCCCGCGCCGAATTGGAGGCGGCCGCCGAAAATGCGCGGGCCCGCGGAATCAGCCTGGAAAACGCCAAAAAAGAAGATTTCGATCTGCCCGGTTTGGCCCCGACCCTGGCCGCCGTCCGCACCGAACTGGGCGAGGGCAGGGGCTTCGTGATGATCCGCGGCCTGCCCGTCGGCGATTATTCGGCGGACGAGATCGGCGCCATATTCTGGGCCATCGGCGCCCATCTCGGCACCGGCGTCGCGCAAAGCACCGATGGCGACCGCCTCGGCCATGTGATCGACAAGGGCGCCACCGACCGCTACTACACCGCCGGCGGCGTTATCGAGCCGCATATGGATCCGGTGGATGTGGTCGGACTGTTGTGCATGCGCACCGCCCGCGAAGGCGGCGCCAGCCGTATCACCAGCGCCATGGCGGTCCATAACGTCATGGCCGGGGAAGCGCCCGAGCTTTTGCACCATCTCTATCGCGGCTATCATTACAGCCGCCGCGCCCATGGCGACGTTGCCACGCCGCACCGGGTGCCGGTCTACGCCGAAGGCGATGGCGGAGGAATGCAATGCTACCTGTTGCCCATGACCATCCGCCAGGCGGAAGAGGAAGGCCATTTCCTAGAGGCGCAAGAGCAGGCGGCGCTGGACAAAATCGCCGAGATTGCGGCGCGCCCCGAATTCTACCTGGACATGGAATTCCAGCCCGGCGATATCCAGTTTCTGAATAACCGGGTGATATTACACGCGCGCACCGACTACACCGATGATCCGGACCCGGCGTTGAAGCGGCTTTTGTTGAGAATTTGGCTGATGATGCCCGATTGGCCGGCCCGCGCCGAGGGCATGCACTTTATCAAGGAAAACGACCGCGCCGGCGGCGGCTTCGTGCCGGCCCAGGCGGCGGCCGGGTAATTGGTTACGCGGTTTTTTTAAGCCAGAGACTGTTTTCGAAGGCGCCCGCTTGCAGCCCAATAGCGGCCAGCGGCGTCGGGTCCAGCCATTCCGGGGCATAGCGCATCACATAATTGCTGGCAAAAACAATTTCGTAGGCGCCGCCCTGGATCAGCGCGGCGATGCCCTGCTGTTCGTTGTAGCCGCGCCAGGTCCAATCGGCGGGGTAATCGCCGGGCAGGAAGATGTCGTGGAAATGGATCAACAGGCCCGCCGGAAGGCTGGGCAAAATGCGGTTCAATATATAATCCACATCGCTGCCGGGCATCAGGATATGGCTGGAATCCACAAACACCATATCGCCGGGCCCGAGGCGCTCGAATATTTCCGGCGCCGCTTGGTGCAATGTCTTGCGCTGGATATCGACGCCCAATCCCTCGATCACGGCGCGCGGCTGGGGATCGATACTGGTGAGCTTGGTGGCCAGCCCGCCGTCGGCGATCGCGCGCGCCAGGAAGCGGGTGGAATGGCCGGAGCCGATTTCCACGATGCGCTTCGGCTGTTCCCGGCGGACCAGCGCATAGGCCGCCGCCGCGTCCAGACGGGGAAACCATGTTTGATCCCATCGGGGCTGTGGCGGATTGTTTTCTCCAATATTATCAAACTCTTTCTTGAATTTATTAAAGTTATTTATGAATATCTGAAACGCCTCGCGGCGGCCGTCAAACAGCGTCTTGAGGCTGTCATATTCGGGCAGGGTTCCGGCTTGCGGCAGGCCGGCTGCGTGGCGGTAAGGAATGAAATAGCCCTGCGGTTTGCCGCCGAGAAGGGTGGCTAGACCCATGCCCAGACGCCGCCAATATATCGCTGTCTTGCCCATGGTCAATCCAGGGTCTCAATCCGCCGCCGACCAGTCGAGCCCGATATCGACGGCCGGCGCCGCATAGGTGATGCGCCCGGCCGAGGCATAGGTGACGCCGGTCTCGGCAATGGCGCGGATGGTTTCCAGCTTGACGTTGCCGGAGGCTTCGGTGGGCACCCGGCCGCCGACCATGGTTACCGCCTCGGCCAATTTGGCCGGCTCCATGTTATCCAGAAGGATGCTGTCGGCGCCGGCATCCAAGGCCTCTGCCACCTGTTCCAGGGTGTCGCATTCCACCTCGATACCGCTAAGCCCCTTGGCGCGGGCGCGCGCCACCGCTTCGGCGACGCCGCCTGCCACGGCGATATGGTTGTCCTTGATCAGGACGCCGTCATCGAGGCGCATGCGATGATTGGTGGCGCCGCCCATGCGGGTCGCATATTTCTGCAGGCTGCGGAGGCCCGGCGTGGTTTTCCTGGTGTCCAGCAAGATGGTGCCGGTGCCCGCAATCGCGTCCGCATATTTGGCCGTCAGGGTGGCGATGCCCGATAAATGCTGGAGCATGTTGATCGCCGTCCGCTCGGCCGTAAGCAGCGCCAGCGCCGGGCCGCCGAGGCGGGCCAGATTGGCGCCGGCGGCAAGATGATCGCCATCGGCGGCCACGGCTACGAATTCGATATCCTTGGAAAAAGCTTCGAATATGGCCTTGGCGATGGGCAGACCGGCGCAGACCAGGTCCTGGCGCGCCGCCATCAACCCCTGGAATATGGTGCCCGGCGGGATCACCGCCTGGCTGGTGATATCGCCGTCCCCGATATCCTCGGCGATGGCGGTATCGATCAGCTTTTGAATTTCGGCGGCGTCAAGACCGCGTGGCAGATCAAGCGGCATTTCTCGCCTGCGGGATGGAAGCCGACAAATCGAGCGAATCGCCGACGAAATCGGCGATATCCTGGATATCCGGGTCCTGATAAATTTGCGCCAGGATCACGGCATTTTTGTCGCCGCGAAGCCGGTCAATTTCTGCTTCAAGATCGATCAGCGGATCCAGGTTTTCGAGCGTCACCCCGTCTGGTTCCCGATCGAAGACGGTCTTAATCATCGGACCCTAAATTTCCATTTGGGTAGGGCGCCCCCGCTGGCGCGCCCGTCTAACCAACCATGGGGCCGAAATAATCCTCAAGTCAAGGCAATTGACCCGGCCCGGAAGCTTTGCTAGCACCGGGACCGGAAGGAGCCCCGACAATGCCCATCATCGAACGAATCACCCAGTTGCATGGCGAAATGACCGCCTGGCGCCGTGACTTGCATGCGCACCCGGAAATTGCCTTTGAAGAAACGCGGACATCGGCGTTCGTCGCCGGTAAATTGCGCGAATTCGGCATCGAAGTGTCCCGTGGCATGGCCAAGACCGGTGTCGTCGGAACCCTGGTCAACGATGCCGGGCCTGGCATCGGCCTGCGCGCCGATATGGATGCCCTGCCCATGCCCGAACATACCGGTTTGCCGTACCAATCGACG
>JAYGEH010000389.1:0-15712 GCA_046582475.1 Rhodospirillales bacterium | reverse complement strand
GTGATCCTGGAACAAAACCAGCTTAACGATTCCCTCTATTTCGTAACCGACGGCAGCGTGCGCATCGAACGCGCCGATGCGGGCGAAACGAAATTGCTGGCCGAACTTAGTGTCGCCGCCATTTTCGGCGAAATGTCATTTCTTGAGAAATCCAAAATCAGCGCCAGCGTGATTGCCGATAGCCACGTGGTGGTGCTCAAAATTCCAGGCGCCGATCTTGAAAACCTGATCGCCGAGGACACCGAATTCGGGCACGCTTTTACCGCTCGGTCGCGGTGACCTTGTCGCGGCGCCTACGCGCCACCAACAATCTCGTTTAAATATCTCCGTCCCGATAATTTTCGCGCCGGTTTACACCGCAACCCGGCGAAGCTGATGCAGGGCTTCGCCAAGGGCGGCATCCCGTATTTCGAACTGTTGATGGCGCGACGATGGAGAAGCCGGCAGCGCCAATTCCGCTACACGAAATGATCCGGCTCAAATTCTTGCAGGAGACTCTCAAGATCGGGGATACGCACATGGCGTCCAGAGAAAATTGCTGCGCCGTCGGATTCCATTTTTTTAATGGTTCTGGACATCGATTCCGGTGTCGTGCCGATCATAGAAGCCAGATCGTGACGGGCCAGCGGCAAGACGAAATCCGCGCTGCCGTCGGTCGGCGGGTCGCCATACTTATCCATCAATACCATCAGCAGGTGGGCGAAACGGGCGCGCACGGATAACGTCGCATTATGCAATATTTTTTTTCTTCCGCCTGGCCGAGACTTTCCGATACGCGCTTCAAATACCGCAGTCCCAATGCAGGATTTTCCTGAAGAAGTCTTCGCACTATCGCTGAACCGATATGGCAGACACGGCTCGGTTCCAGAATCTCCGCACTTGCTCCAAATTCCTGATCCGAAAGTAGGGCCCGGTATCCCAAAGTTTCGCCACCGCTTACCAAATATAAAAGAACCGAATTTCCGTCAGCATCCGTTTTCCGTACGCCGATGAGACCGGATTCAACACAATAGATGCCCCGGCAGTCATCGCCCTCGTAAAACAACACCTCGCCGGGCATGTATTCCCGCATCTGGCGGCCCCTGTTGAGAAGGCCCAACTCGTCATCGGACAACACGCACCATTCGGAGCGCTCCCTGGTCTGGCATGTGAAACAATTGGGATCAGCCATACTCAATCTCGCGATGTGCAGATAGATGTAGCATTTCTATTCTTCATCATAATACAGATGACGGTGCGAAAAGTATCTTGCCGGACCATCACCGAAAGCAAGGCAATTATCAAATTGGATGCCGGTCAATTACTGACGTTTGGCACTCACGTTTGATTTCAAAACGATCGCCGAGAACACTTCAGGCAACGAAATCAATCGACACGCGACAGGTTCAGCGCGCGTGCGATGTCCAACCAATTATATTCGCACAAATGCCGACGTGACGAACATGTCCAGCCTACGGGCATCGGCGAGAAAAATTGTCGAATGATTTGGCGACGGTGCCGTCCGGGAAGCACGACGCCGTGCGGAGGCGTTGTTGGCGGCCCGGAATTGTCCGGCACGCACCAGGTGGCAACTCGTTTCCAGGGAAGCGGAGAAAATACGGGCGGGACAGCAAAATTAAATCGAGGACTGACCGCGATCAAAGAAGATTCTGCATATATCCGAGACGGTCACATCATCAAAGACGATGGATCCGGAACATTATCATGACTATCCCCGCCTGATGGGGCCAGGCTTGCTCACCTGCGTCATCAGGTCATTATTCCACACCCCATCCACTTGCAGATGGGCAGCGGCGCCTAGTCCGAAGGCTTCAATCAAATTGTGATTTAGATAGGCATAAATGCCGGGTTGCCGGAACGTGTAGAGCATTGCTCCGGCTGAACCGCCTCGGATAAACCAAGTTTCCAAATTGGTTGCCGGTGTGTCGTCAAAAGAACCGGTTTCCCAAACCAAGTCACCGTGCCCACCAATCAAATGCGGCCGCGTGTCCCTATTGGCCTGTGCATGGATAAACAGGACCGTTTCGCCAACCTTTGACTTAAGGATATTGTCGCCGGTCAACGCACCGACCCGGCCATTGAATACCACATGGCTGGGCGTCAGTTTCTTCATAAGATCCAGCGTATCATTGAAGGAATCCATCGGGTCTTGATAGCGCTTAAATTCGCCGTCGGCATCTTTCGGAACATAGAAATCCTGTTCGCCGATATAATAAACCTTGTCATAGCGTACAGGTTTGCCGCGTTCATCTTTCAGACCGTCACGGGGCAGGACCAAGATCGCGCCGTTCATGCCCGAAACCACATGCCACGGCACCATGATCCCGCCTGGGGCACAGTGATAAACGAAGACACCTGGCTTGATGGCGCGGAAGCGGAGAACCACCTGTTGACCCGGTTCCACGTGGGTGAATTCGCCGCCGCCCATGGCGCCTGTCGCGGCATGAAAATCGATATTGTGATCGAGGCTGCTGCTCTCCGGATTCTCTAGGGTCAATTCCACGTAGTCGCCCTGATGGACGACGATCAGCGGTCCAGGGACAGTCCCGTTGAACGTCATCGCCTGTACCTCGGTATCGTCGTCGTCGATTACCATGGCCTTTTCTTCGATGACCAAACGCACCTGGACCACTTTCGGCGGGCCGATCGCTTTCTGATCGTGGTCCGGTACGAATGGCGGTGGGACCAGTTTCTGGCGCACGCGCTCAAGAAGATCGACGTTCATGGGTTCGTTGCCGGCGACGCTGTCGGAGGGTCGGCCCGATTCCTGATTAAATTTTTCCTGTTGAATATTTAGAGGTTTCGCAGAAGCACCTATGGCACCGGCTAGAATCGTCGCCGCACCGATACCGGATGCCGTAGCAAGAACCTGTCTTCGGGAAAAATCGATCATCTCTCTGTCTCCTGAACCGATGTTGTTCGCTTACATTGTGTTCTATACGCTCGACATCAGGACGCCGCCTTGATCTGGATCAAGCCGGTTCGCGCTGGTGGTGCTGGTTCTGGTGCCCGACCCGGCCATTCATTGGGCCGGTTTCGCCGCCGGCGTGCTGGTGATCGGCTACAACAATCTGGTGGTCGGGCGAAGGCTGTCCGCCGATACCGGCGCGGCTTAGATAAAAAAGCGCGGCCCGGTGGAGTGCCGGACCGCGCGATCACCTCAAGGGCGTTACGCCGCTAATTTTTTATTATTGCATACGAACTTGTTTGCACCGGTGTCCGCTTTCGCATTTTCACGCACCATCGAAATGACTTAGGATTCTTTTGGCGTTGATCCCTGGGTCAGGTCGAAAAGAAATTTTGCTTTTATTCATGGAAACGTAACTGCCTGGGTCATTGACGTTCAAACCTTCGAGGTCTGGTCCCTGGGGGAACCTGGGGGTGCTGGCAGCGGTTGGTACCGCTTGGCCAATGAGGACACCATACAAGGCAAAGGTTACGAATCCCTGAATCGATGCAAAGTAAAGCCCACTTGGGGATGGCATGGTTGGCCAAGTGGGCTGCGCCTTTAGGGCAGCCCCATGGCCAACCAATCCTGCTCCGCGCAGGTGCGGAAACCGGCGAACACGTCGCGGCGCTCAGGCGTGAAATAATTGCGGTACATATTGTTGACCATGCGCCCGCGGCTCGCCCAGGCGCCGCCGCGCAGCACCTTGCGGGTGCCGAACACGGGCTCCGAATATTCCTGGTAGGCGTCGGCCTTGAAACCAGGATAGGGATCGAACTGGGTGGCGGTCCATTCCCACACATTGCCCAGCATTTGGCGGCAGCCCCAGGCGCTGTCGCCTTCGGTGTAGGCGCCCACGTCGGCGGTGCCCAAGGCGCGCCCGCCCAGGTTGGCGCGGCTTGCCGATTCGGGCGCGTCGCCCCAGGGATAGCGCCGCTTGATGGCTGATATTTCACCGCCGCCGCCCGCCGGCGATCCGGCGGCGGCCACTTCCCATTCCAATTCGCTCGGCAGCCGCCGCCCGGCCCACCGGCAAAAGGCATGCGCCTCGTACCAGTTGACATGGATCACCGGCTTGTGCGGCGGCAGATCGATGCGCTGATCGAAATGGCGCAGCTGCCATTTGCCGGGGCCGTCCGAAACCCAATAGACCGGATGCAAGGCATCCATTTCCATCTTCCAGTCCCAGCCCACATCGCGCCAGAGATCGCGGCGCTGATAGCCGTCGTCGGCGACGAATTCGGCGAATTCGGCGTTGGTCACCGGCGCCCGGGCGATCTGAAACGGATAAACGATTTGTTCGTGACTCCATTTCTCGTTATCGAACAGGAACGGCGCGGACCCATCGGAGCCCAGGCGGAAGCGGCCGCCGGGTATCTCCACGTCGCCCGGGTGCGCGCCCCCGTCCAGGCGGGCGGCATCGAAATCCCTGGCGATGGCCAATGGCGGCTCGGGATATTCCAGGGCCTGGCGGGAGTAGGTATAGGCTTCGGTGTGCATGTCTTCGTGGAAGGCGGCGAACTGGTAGATGAAGCTGTCCTGCTCGGTCGCCATATCGTTGCCGCCGCCTGGCAACCGCTCGCCGATCTTGTCGAGAACGTCCTGCATATATTTGAGGCAGCGTTTGCGCCCGAGGATCGGCAGGTCCCAGCGGACGCTATGCTCGATATCGATGGAATCGTAGAGCGCGTCGCCATTGCCGAGCAGCGGCGGCTCGCCATAAAGCAGGCGCAGCACGAACTGCTCGGCAAACCAGGCCACGTGCCCCACCTCCCACAAAAGTGGATTTACGGTGCCCAGGCGCGGGCCGATAATCTGCTCGTCGTCGAGGGAGTTGAACAGCTCCAGCGAGCGGGCGCGGGCGTCGGCCAGGGTGTCGATCAAATATTGGTTGCTGACGATTTCGGTCATGGGCGATAGGGTGTCCGAAGGAGAAGGTTTCAGGCCAAGCGATGAAGATTATTCAAATAACGCCGGCTGGCAAGCAGTCGAAATCGGGCAACCGGGTCACCGCCGACCGCTGGGCGCGCCTTATTCGCGGTCTCGGCCACAAAATCGAAACCCATGTGGATTACGACGGCCAGCCGTGCGACGCCATGATCGCCCTGCACGCCTGGCGCAGCTACGATGCCATCATGGGCTTCAAGTCCCGCTACCCGGCGCGCCCGCTGATCCTGGCCCTCACCGGCACCGACATCAATGAATTCATCCATACCCACCCGGAACCGACCCTGCAATCCATCGCCGCCGCCGATGCTTTGGTCTGCCTGCACGATCTGGTGGCGCCTCTGGTGCCGGCGGCGCAGCGCAAAAAATTGACCGTCATCTACCAATCGGCGGCGCCCCTGGGCAGTCCCCGGACGCCGGCCAAACGCCATTTCGATATCTGCGTCATCGGCCATCTGCGCCAGGAAAAAGATCCATTCCGGACCGCCGAGGCGGTGCGCGCCCTGCCCGCCGCATCGCGCATCCGGGTGATCCATCTCGGCCGCGCCCACGACCAGAGCTGGGCGCAGGCGGCGCGCGCCGAAATGAAAATCAACGGCCGCTATATCTGGAAGGGCGAGGTGCAGAAATGGCGGGTGCGGCGGGAATTCGCCAAAACCCGACTGATGGTCATCTCGTCGCGCAACGAGGGCGGCGCCAACGTGGTCTCCGAAGCCCTGGTGGCCGGCGTGCCGGTGATCGCGTCGGACATCACCGGCAATGTGGGATTGCTGGGCACGGATTACGCCGGCCTCTATCCCCTGGAAGACGCGGACGCCTTGCGGGCGCTCTTGCTCCGCTGCGAGACCGAACCGGCGTTTCTGGAGCGCCTGGCCGCTGAGGGGCGCGCCTTGGCGACCAACTTCACGCCGGCAGAAGAGCAGCGCCGCTGGGCAGCGGTGATCGAGGGCGTGGCACAGTATTCAGACCATCCAACAGGAGGAGCCGATGACCGGTGAGATGACAAAAATAGCGTCCGGGGACGGCGGCGAATTTGGCGTCTATCTCTCTAAACCATCATCCGGCAGCGGCCCGGGCGTGGTCATGATTCAGGAAATATTCGGCATCACGCCTTGGCTGAAAGAAATCGCCGACGAATTTGCCGGCCAGGAATATGTCGTTATCGTGCCGGATTTCTTCTGGCGCCTGGAACCCGGTTTTGTCGCCGATCCGGCCAACGAAAGTGACCTTGCAAAGGGATTTCAGTATCGTTCGGAATTGGATCACCGAAAGGCCGTGGAAGATGTCGATAGCTGTCTCGGAGCCCTTAAAGCGATCCCCGAATGCAATGGCAAAGTGACCGTGGTCGGGTTTTGCCTTGGCGGCACCTTTGCCTATTTGGCTTCGATCCGGCTACAAATCGATGCCGCCGTTCCTACTACGGCACGCAGATTCACGAGTACCTGGAAGAAGCCGCCATGGTGAGCTGCCCGTTGCTGCTGCACATGGCGGAACAGGAAAACAACTATACAATGGAAGACACGGGGCGCATCCAAAAAGCCCTGGGTGATGGTCCGAACGTCACTTTGCACATGTACGACGCGGGGCATGCTTTCGCCAATTCAAGCCGCGCCGATAAATTTAACAAAGCAGCCGCCGAGAAGGCCCACGAACGGACATTCAATTTTCTGCAACGTTTGAAGTAAACCCGGACCGCGGCCCGATCAGAAGGTCGCGCCGGAGGAGAGATAGTGGTCGACGATCTCCGAGCCGGTGGCGCACCAGACGCCGTCATGGCCGCAAATATATTCGAGCGCCTTGTCCAGGCATGCAATCCGGTGCGGCACGCCGATGATATGCGGGTGCAGGCAGATTGCCATGACCCGCCCAGATTCCGCGCCCTCCCGGTAGAGGGTGTCGAATTGCAGGCGCATCATCTGCTCGAACTCGTCGGCCGTTCGCGAATGCTGGGTAAATGCCGGCAGGCCATTGATCTCATAGGAATAGGGGATCGAGACCAGTTGCCTGCCGCCGATATCCATCAAATAGGGCTGATCATCGTTGATCCAGTCGGCGACAAAATCGCAGCCTGCCTCAACCAGGTAATCGAGGGTATGCCATGTTTCCTGCAGGGCCGAGCCCAACCAACCGCGCGGCCGCGTTCCGGTAAAGCGTTCGATGGTGTCGAGAACGTCGAATATCACGTCCCGTTCGGTCTCCGCCGGTATCGTGTTGAGCCAGCGCGCGTTGGTCTGGTTGTGGCCCATGAACTCCCAGCCGAGATTTACGCACGCTTCGACAACCTGAGGATAATCCGTGCACGCGTCGCTGTTCAGGGTGACGGTGCCCGGTATATTGTGGCGCGCCAGCACCTCCATGATGCGGTAAATGCCGACGCGCCCGCCATAGTCGCGGCCCGCCCAGACCGGCACGTTGGGCAGTGGCGCGTCGGGCGCCACGGGCAAGGCAGCGTCGAGGGGGACAAACTCGATGTTGGGAATCACCCAGAGCGCTAGCTGGGCGCCGTTGGGCCAGGAGATTTTCGGGCGCTGATTTATCGGGGTGAACGGAAACGGGCCGTATCGTTGTGGTTCCATGGCAGGTACCCTCCGATGCAATTCATAGTGATCGGCCGGTATTGTGCAAGTCCGTGGTGGTGCGGCGCGCATTGGCCAAGACCCGGCTGATGGTGATCTCGCCGCGCAACGAGAGCGGCGGGGGCCACGATAAGTAAACCGTCGCGGATTTAATCCAAGGGGTCTTGTAATGGGCTTCCCAATGCGGCCACAATTCCGCTGACAGGCTTGCATGATGGAGGAAAAAAAATGAACCGGCTTCCCTTGAAAGACCTGATGATGGTCGGCTCGGCGCGCGCCGAAACCGCCGAACAGGCGCTGACGCAACTCGCCGAAACCGTCGGCAGCCAGGTATCGTTTTTGCCCGACGGCGAGACCGGCGAGCGGCGGAATTTCATCATGCATCTTGCCCGCCGCCTGTACCTCACCCATCCCGACATGGAAATCGTCAACCGGCCGGCACCGCAAGATGGGCTCAGCGACGTGGTCACGGCGGCGGGCTCGTTCAATGATATCTGGAGCTTCAAGGTCAGGGACGGCATCGATGCGGTCAAATTCGGCCAGCCCGGCTGGCGTCTCGGCTATGCCGAGCCGGCGGCCGCATCCTATTTCGTATTCAAGACCTTGCGCGAAAAAGGCTTGATTCCGCCCGGCGTGCGTTTTCAAGTCACGCTGCCGGCCGCCGGCTACGGCTGTTACGTGTTCGTTCCCGATCCCGGCGACTGGCCCAAGGTGGTGCCCGGATACGAAGCCGCGCTACGCGCCGAGATCGCCAAGATCGCGGACCTGATCCCCAACCAGGATCTGGTGATCCAGTTCGACCAGATCGCCATGTTCAGCGATGCGGTCGCCGGCAGCGGGCGCGACAGCCATTTGGCCGCCATGTCCAAGGACCGGTACCGCTCAGCGATTGCCAATGTCGGGTCCGCGGTGCCCGAAGACGTGCTGCTCGGCTACCATCTCTGTTATGGCGGCTTCGAGGGGTGGCCGACCCGCACGCCGCCGCTCACCGCGGTCGTCGCCGCCGCCAACCTGGTCGCCGAGGCCGCGGGACGGCGCATCGACTACATCCACCTGCCGCTACTTGCCAAGCAGGACGAGGATTATTTCAAAGCCTTGAGCGCGCTAAAAATTGGCGCGGCAAAGCTTTATCTCGGCGTCATTCATGGCATGGACGATGCCGGGGATTTCCGGTTCCGAATCGAACAGGCAAGAAAATACGCACCGGATTTCGGTATCGCGGCGCCCTGTGGAACCCGCGCCTTGGCGTTGCCGGAAGCCCTGGAAATGCACAAAACGGCGCTCGGTATATTTTAAGGCGCGCTAGCGCCGCCGGCCAAGGAATATAAGGAATAGTCCGACTATCGATAAGCCGCTTCCATAGTAGACCCACGCAATATCGTTGATCATGAAGCTACGCGAGGGCCAAGGGATGTATCCCAATCCTTGCCCGACAAACAACAGCCCGAATGCGATGGCGATGGCGCCGCCAAGCATAAGAAATTTTTTCATTCTTCGTCTCCAAATCAACCGGATATCGTCGTCCGGGTGTCCGCCGCGATAGTGTAGGCAAAATTTCCTGAAAATGTGGGCTATAACAATAACAACGGTGGCGCTTTTTAAGGATGATTTCCATGGATTTGGACGCAAATTTCGAATTGTTGGCCAACAATTACGGAATTGGAATCGCCGGGCCTTCAAGGAGGACAATGTGAATCCGGAAGAATTATTTGATCGCTTGGTCAAGGACGCGCAAGCGGAACTATCGGACCCGGACCAGAACAAAATTGTGCGCGCCATCGAAGGCGACGTGCCACGCTTCGAATTATTGCATACGGCTCTGTCGATCTGCTCGCAAAAGGTACGCACCGTGCTGGCCGAAAAAGGCGCGTCTTATATGTCCCGGGAGATGATCACGCCGACCATGGCAGGTATCGGCGGAAACAAAACTATCGCCGACAATTATCGGCCCGGATATGTGAGGCTTCGCATGCATGCCGGCGGCCCGGATCGTATGAACCGTCTGAATGAAGGACATACGCTTCGTACTTCGGCCCGGTTGGAAGGCTTTGATGCTTGCGTGGTGCCGTTGCTGATCGATCATGAAAATCGCCGGGCGATTGTCGATTCTGTTGAGATTTGCGCCTACATCGACCGGGCGCTTCCCGAGACCAATCCGCTGGTGCCCGCCGATAAAGCCGAGGCGGTCATGGAACAGTTGCGAATTGTCGACGAAATTCCAAATCCTGGTCAACTCTACGCCTTTCATGAAAACGACCCGCGCCCGGAATTTTTAAAGCAAGCCATGAACGGCATCTATGATCGGAAATGCGCCATGCTGCGCCAGATGATCGACGAGAATGGCGATGATGCGGAACTGGTTCGCGCCTACGAAGCGAAGCTAAAGCGGGAGGCTGGCGGTGGAAAAATTCAGCGTGATCAGAAAATTCTCGCCGCAATCAAACGAGAATTCGAAGACATTATAAATAATCTAAACAGGCAATTGGAAACCACGGACGGTCCCTGGATCTGCGGCATGGACTTTACCCTGGCCGACGCCGTTTGGGGTGTTAACCTTTTCCGCATGCATTGGTTGGGGCACGCCTATCTTTGGGATGATCTTCCATCGGTCCGGGAATACGCCTACCGAACCTATCGACGCCCTTCCATCTGGGAGGATACCATCCATTGGCCGGCAACCGTACCACCATCACCGCACACCGAAGATGTCCTGGCCATGTCGGTCCTCTAAACAAGATTTTCGTGGGATCGAGGCGAGGGGCTTGGTCTCGAATTGCGGATATGGCATTTGCGGCGTCTTGACGATCTCGACCGACGCCCGCCCGGCCATCCGGAACCGCTCTGGCGCTCAGTCACTCGGGAAATATTTATCCACCCAGTGCTTGACCAGATTGATCACCCGGGGATCGTTTTCGCCAAACATGAAATGATCGAGCCCGGCCATGATGTACAATTCGGCGTTCTCGCCGGCGTGGGCGAACAAATCCATGGAGCCGGACGGGCGGACAACGATGTCGGAGGCGGCGTGGATGATCATCAGCGGGCGCGGCGCCACCTTGGCGACATGGTCCTGGGGGCAGAAATCATAGGTCTCGATGGCCGTCTTGACCGAAAAATCAAAGATCGAGCGGTCGTCGATATTGGGCCGCAAGGGCTCCGGGATGGGCACGATATCGAAGCGGTGGGCGCGGGGCGCGTCGGCGCCGGCGGCCAGCTTGGCGCGGCCGTCTTCGATCATATCGGAGAACTTTTTCCAGGCCTCGGGCGTGTGGTGTAGCTCGGAGAAAAAGCGGTGCGATGAGCCCCAGCCGCCCTGGGCGATGACCGCCTTGGCGCGGCCGTCCTCGGCCGCCGTGCAAACCGCGACGATGGCGCCGTAGCTGGTGCCCAGAAGTGCGATGCGGTCCGGGTCCACTTCCGGCCGCGATGCCAGGTAATCGATGGCCGCCTTGCAGTCGGCAATCTCTTCGCCCGGAACGACCATGCCGCGCGGGCCTTCGGAGGCGCCGCAGCCGCGGAAACCGAAATTCAGGCAGGCATAGCCCCATTCCGGAAACTGGGCCGTGGACCAGCGCTGGGCCGGCCCGTCCTTGTGGCCGCCGAAGCCGTGCAGGATGACCAAGGCCGGCAGTTTTTCAGCGACCGCTCTATTATCCGGCGCGTGAAAGACACCGGACAAGGTCAGGCCGTCCGATTGGAAGGTGATATTTTCGTGCATGGATTCGCCCAGATATGAGGAAACCATTACCGGTCAACCGGGACCCTGGGTCAAGGCTTCGGCTAATCCGCCTCGATCCTGGCGGTGAGGCCGAAATCATCGAAGATGGTGTAGAGGGCGGGCAGCAGGAACAGGATCAGGACCGTCGCGGCCATCAATCCAAAGGCGATGGACGTCACCAGGGGGATCAAGACCTGGGCCTGCAGGCCGGTTTCGGTGAGCAGCGGCAATAAGCCCATGATGGTGGTAGCGGTGGTCAGGAATACGGCGCGGAAGCGCATCTTGGCGGCGTGGGCGGCGGCGGCGGCGGCGCTTTCCCCGGCGCGGCGCTGGATGCGGATAAACTCCATCAGCAGGATGGCGTTGTTGACCACGACGCCGGCCAGGGACGCGAAGCCGACGATGGACGGCATCGAAAGATCGAGGCCCAAAAGAATATGCCCCCAGATGACGCCGATCAGGCCTAAGGGGATGGCGAGCATGACGATCAGCGGTTCCCAATAGTTGCGGAACAGGAAGCTGAGCAGCAGATAAACGCCGACCAGCCCGATCAGGAAACCGTTGCGCACCGAGCCGCCGGTCTTGGCGCCTTCCGCCACCTGGCCGCGCGCCTCGACATGCACGCCCGGATACTTGGCGGCCAACTGGGGCAGGAAGCGGGCCTGCATGTCGGCGATGATTTCCGCGGTGTTGGCCACATCGGTATCGACGTCGCCCTGGATGGTCACCGTCCTGGTGCCATCGATGCGGTTGATGCGGGCGACGCCGCGCCCGCTCTCCAGACTGGCCACGGCGCTGACCGGAATTTGCGCGCCGCCGCCGCCCGAGACGCTGAAATATTCGAGATCGTTGAGGCTGTCCTTGTCGGCGGCGGCCAGGCGCACATCGATCTCGTACGATTCCCGGCCGACCTGGATTTCCCGCGCCGTGCGGCCATGGAAGGCGGCGCGCAGCTGGCGGGCGATCATCTCGGAGGTGAGCCCCAGCGAAGTGGCGCCGTCTTTCAGGCGGAGCCGAATTTCGGGCTTGCCGGGGCGCAAATCATCGGCGAGATCGCGCACCCCTTGATAGCCGCCGAGCCAGCCCTGCAGGGCCAGGGACGCGGCTTTCAATTCCTCCAGATCGCCGCCGCCGAGGCGGATATCGATGGCGCGCCCGGCCGGGCCGAGGGTCGGCTCGGTGAATTTGAGGACGATCACATCGGCCTGCTTGCCGACCGCGCGGCGCCAGCGTTCGAGCAAATCTTCGGCGCTGATGGTGCGCACTTCGGTGCCGAGGATATCGGCGCTCACCGTGGCGATATGGGGCCCGGTCTCGAAGGCATCGATATTTTCGTTGAAGCGTACATTGATGTTCCTTACCAGCGCCGCGCCGCCCGGCTGGCTGGGCGACAATTCGTCGCCGATACCGGCGATGGCGGCGGAAATGCGCGCCACCTGATCGGCGGTGCGCGCCAGCGGCGTGCCTTGCGGCATGAGTAATCGGGCTTCGAGAACGTCGCCCTCGATATCGGGAAAGGCGCGGAATTTGAGGACGCCGCCGGCGATCATCGAGACCGAGAAAAGAAACACCATGATGACCAGCCCCAAGGTCAGATAGCGCCAGCGGATGGCCCAGCGAACCGCGCCGGCCACCGGCACATCGCGCAGCCATTCGATGCCGGCCTCGAGATATTGGCGGATGCGCGGCGGCAGGGCCTGGCCGGCGCGCGCCATGGCGCCGGAAATATGATGCGGCAGGATCAGGAAGGCTTCGACCAGGGAGACGCTCAATACCATCAGCAATATGATCGGCATGAACTTCAATATGCTGCCGATATCGCCCTTCAGGAATGCCAGCGAGCCGAACACGAAGACGGTGGTCAGGAACGACGATATCACCCCCGGCGCCACCTGCTTGGTGCCGTCCACCGCCGCCTTCAGGGGCGGCGATCCGGCGCGCATATGGGCGGCGATGTTTTCCGATATGACAATGGCGTCATCGACCAGCAGCCCGATGCCGATCAGCATGCCGACCATGGTGATCATATCGAACGACAGCCCGGTCAGCGCCATGGCGGCGATGGCGCCCAAAAACGACACCGGGAAGCCCATCGCCACCCAGAAGGAAAAGCGCGCGTTGAAAAACAGCCAGAGGGTGATCATTACCAAGATCAGCCCCTGCCAGCCGTTCTTGATGAGCAGCGACAGCCGGTCATCGACGATCGAGGAAATATCCCGGGTAATGGTGAAACGGACGCCGGGCGGCGCCCGCCGGCGCTTCACGTCGAGGAATTCCTTGACCGCGCCGATAACCTTGAGGGTGTCCTGGTTGCGGGTTTTGGAAATCTCCAAAATGGCGGCGCGGCTGCCGTTGAAGACCACGCGGCTTTCGGCGCGCTCGAACATATCGGTGATCTTGGCGATGTCGCCGAGCCTGATCTCGGCGCCCGAGCTGGAGCCGACCACCACCAGATCGCGGAACTCCAACGGGTTGCGGCGCGCGTCGTCGAAACGCACCAGGATATCGCTTTCGGTGGTTTCGATGGTGCCGGCCGGCAGATCAAAGCTTTGCCGCGCGATGATGGCGGCGATGTCGTCGACGCTGATGCCATATTGGCGCAAGGTCTGGGCCGGTACTTCGATGCGGATCTGATGATCCGAAAAGCCGCGCACCGCGATCTGCGACACCTTTCCGGTGGCCAGCAACTGGTCCTTGATGTCTTCCGCATAGGCCTTGAGATCGGTCGCCGACATGGAACCGGTGACGGCCACGGCGGCGACGAAATCGGTGAGGCCGATCTGGCGGATGACCGGGTCCTCGGTCAGGTCCGGGAAATTGTCGATGGCCTCGATCTCGGTCTTGATTTCATTCAGGAATCGGTCGAAATCGCTGCCTTCGAGCATTTTGGCGGTCGCGGTGCCGGCATTTTCCCGCGCCTCGCAGCGGATTTCATCCACGTCCTTGACCTTCTCCACCGCGTCCTCGATACGCCGGCAAATGGTCCGCTCCACCTCCTCGGCGCTGGCGCCGGGATAGGGCACCCGCACCTCGACCTCGTCGGCGGTGATCACCGGAAAGGTTTCGCGCTTGACGTTGGGCGCCGCGATCAGCCCGACGGCGATGAACAGCACCATGACCAGATTGGCGGCGGTCGGGTGTTCGGCGAAATAGCGGATCATCAGAAGCCGGCCTTGCCGGCGGCTTGGGCAATCAGGCGGGCCGCCGCATCGGCGTCCAGGACCGGGTCCAAAAGCATGCCGTCGATGGCCGGGATGAGATCGGAGACAACGATGCGCTCACCGGCTTTGAGGCCGCTTTCGATCACCGCCACGCCGCCGAGGGCAAGGCCCAGCGTGACGGCGCGGATCTGCAGCCGGTTTTTTGGGCCCACCACGAAAACCCGGCCCCCATGCAGGGCCGATCGGGGCACCACGATTTGCGCTTCCAGCGGCTGGCCGCGCAGCTCCACTTCCACATACATGTTCTTGGCCAGCGGCGGGCGCAGATCGCCGGCCGCCAGCCGGTACGGGTTTTCGACGGCGACGATGACGCCGATGGTCCGGGTGCGGGGATCGAGGCGGTCGGCGATCCGCGCCACCCGGCCCCGCCACTGGCTCACCAGCCGACCGCTTTTCAGGCGGATGATGGGGGTCAGGCCGAGCATGTTTTCGATGTCGGCCATGGCCCTTTCCGGCGTGATGCCGGCCATGCGGGCCGGATCCAGGAGCTGCAGCATTTTATCGATGGGCAGTTGCGCCGATATTTCCGATACATCGATGGAATCGGCGATCGCCAGGGTCTGGCCGAATTTGGCGAACTGGGATTTTTCCACATTCACCTCGGCGATGCGGGCATCGAAGGGCAGGGTAATGGTGGTCCGCTCCAGATCGCGCTTGGCGTTCTGGATGCGGATACGCGCCGAGCTCAATTGGGCGTCCAGCTTCTGCTTTTCGGCGGGCAGCAGATTGAGGATGTTGCGCAAGCTTTGGATGCTTTGCTGGCGGCCCAAAAGGTTGCGCTCTTCGGTATCGGCGGCCGCCGCCGAGGCCACCTTCGAGCGCACCAGTTGGCGCTTGCGCTCCAATTCCCGCGCCGCGATTGCCAGCAAGCGGTTTTCGATTGCCAACGACGCCCGGGTGTTTGTCCGGCGCCCGGCCAGCTCGGCAAGCTGCGCCTTGATGACGCCGATATCGGCTTCGACGGAGCGCAAGGCCAGGCGGTAATCGGCCGGATCGATGCGCAGCAAGGTGGTGCCCTTGGGCAGAATAGCGCCGGATTTCAGTTGCGGATGAATTTCGACGACCGTGCCCTGAACCTCGGCCACCGCTTCCCAGACGGTGCCCGGCGTCACCGTGCCGAAACCCAGCGCCCGGGGAACGACGGTGGTCGCGGGCACCGCAATGATGCGCACTTTGCGCGCCGTCTCGCCGGTGTCGGTGCGTTGAGGCTCGGCGCGGTTGCGCACATTGTAGGCGACGACGGCAACGCCGATCAGGATCGGCACGATGATCAGCAACCGCTTCCAGAGGGTTTTGCCGCCGG
>JAYGEH010000388.1:0-2572 GCA_046582475.1 Rhodospirillales bacterium | reverse complement strand
AATATCTCACCGCGTTTTTCGCGGGCCACTTCCAGGAGCCGGTGAATCACTTGCGGATCCTGGGCGCCGGACAGGGAAAACTGCCCATCGACGATAAACGCCGGTACGCCCGAGATGCCGAGCCGGTGGGCGCGGATATTTTGCTCGCGCACGTCATCCCGGTCTTCGTCGCTGGCAAGATAGCCCGATAGCCCGTCCCGGTCCAAACCGATCGCCGCGCCGATATCGAGAAGCGCCGAGCGCATGCCGATATCGCGGCCTTCCGTAAAATAACTCTGGAATATGGCTTCGACGGCGGCGCCGGCAAGGCCGTCCCGCTCGGCATAGCGAATGACGCGGTGGGAATCGATGGTGTTCGGAACCCAGTCGATCCGTTCCAGACGGAAATCAATGCCCGATGCCTCGCCCGTGCGCCTGATCGACGCATAAACCCGTCGGGCGCGCGCCTCGCCGCCGAATTTGGCGCGCGTGTATTCCCGCTCGTCCATGCCTTCGGGCGGCATTTCCGGGTTCAACAGGAAGGCGTTCCAGTGGATTTCCAAATCGTCCATGGGCGCCGCCGCCAGCGACGCTTCCAGCCTTTTCTTGCCGATATAGCACCAGGGGCAAATGGTATCGAAAATGATGTCGATGCGCATGGGCAAAGCCTAAACGTCCTGGCCGCGCCGTACAATGCGCACGCGACATCCGTGCCGGTCAATTTCGGCCCAACCGCAACCCAAATGTAAACCCAGGCCTATTCGCCAGCCGTCAGATCGGTTGCCTTTAGGCCCTTGGGTTCCTCGACGGCAGTGAAATTGACTTTTTGGCCTTCGGTCAATCCCTGCATTCCTGCCGATTCGACAGTACTGATATGTACGAACACATCGCGCCCGCCGTCATCGGGCATGATGAAACCATAGCCCTTGGCGTGGTTGAACCACTTTACTGTCCCCGTTGACATACGCATCCCCTCTAATCGTGACACGATTTATCGGGTAATGTGACCCGATTTGCTTGGGTGTTATTATTTTGCTTTCCCGAATCCGTCTTAAATTAGACCGGAATCGGGAAAAATCTTCCCAATACACAAAATTAGACCCGTTCTGGAACGGGATTCAAGAGAAATTTGATGATTTGGCCAATTAGGCGTTAACGCCACGCCCGATTGCGCATTTTCAATTTCACGCCGACCACCGCATAAATATCCAGACCGCTGATATCGGCTATTTCGTGCAGCGACAGCCGGGTTTCCTTCAGGAGCACCGTGGCATGGGCGGTGGGGTTGCGCCGCGAGCGGTTGAAACGCTTTGGGCGATTCGCCCCGGCGCGGGTTTTTTCCGATTTATCGAGACCCCGTTGCCGGGCTTCTTCCACCGCTTCGCGCCACCGTTCCTTTTCTTGGGCCACGCGTGCCGCATGGCTGACATCACTTTGGGTAGCCCGGGCCGTATAGCCAAACGGATCGGACGTGCCGGCGGTGCGCTCGGGTCTGGGCGCGCTAACTTGCGCGCTGGCGCCTTGAAAGCGGGCCGCTTCCTCCAGGCTCAGCCCGTGCTTGGCCGCCAGCCTTGTGGCCGCCGCCATGGCATTGGTGCGCTCGCCGTCGAACTTGCTGCTTTTGGCCAGTTCGAGAAGATTGCGGAAGCGTTCCCGTTCCCGGTATGTAAATTCGATATTGATTGCCGGTACTCCTTTTTTGAACCGGAAATAATAGCACAAGTGGTGCGCCCAAGTGTTAAAGTTATGGGGCGCGCCGCAGAAAAAAAGCGAATGAGAAATTTTAAGGGCAACAACGATAAATGAGCGTATTTCTCGATCTCTTGTCGCTCTATGAAGGCGAGGGGATAACCGTCCAGACCAGCTTGAGCCCCGGTCATTTTCCAGGCTTTAATTCCCAGGACATTCCCTTCACTTATCTGTACCGGGGCGGCGTGCAATTGGCGGAGGGCGGCGGCATCGCCTTTGCCGAGCTGGCCTTTCTAGAGCATTTGTTCACCGCGATCCATCCCCAGCGCCTATTCGTTGTCGGCAACGCCTTTGGCTGGAGCACTCTGGCGCTGGCGATACTCAATCCCGGCGCGCGAATCGTCGCCATCCACGTCTGCCCCACCGAGATCGAAGAGGAAGGCATTGCCTTTACCAATGAAATGGGCGCCCGGCTGGGCCTGGATGTCCGCGCCCGCAAGGGCAAAAGCCCGGACCATGTGGCGGCGATTATCGATGCGGAAATGGGCGGGCCGGTGGATTTCGCGCTGATCGATGGCTGGCACACCAACGAGGCTCAGCGCGCCGATTTCGAGGCCGTGAAAGCGGTGGCCGATGGGGACTGCGTGTACCTCTTTCACGATGTGGTTAATCTGTTGCTGGCCGACGGCTTTGCCGCCATCGCCAAGGACAATCCGGCGCTTTTCTCATCGCTCTTGTTCCGCACCCCCTCGGGCATGGCGATCAGTTATCCGGCCGCCCTCGACGCGGCACTGGCTCCCATCGTCCGCGCCTTCACCGAAAGTGACGAACGGGTGCGCGCCCTCTGGAAAGAGGGCCGGGCGCGCCGGGAAAATTCGGAATAGGCGGCTTAAAATTTAGTGGA
>JAYGEH010000372.1:0-3806 GCA_046582475.1 Rhodospirillales bacterium | reverse complement strand
CATCTCGGCTTATGGCGCCGGCGCCTCGATCCTGATTTTCGCGGTCACGACGGTCTGGATGGTGGCCATGATGTATATGATCCGCCATCCCCACGCGCCGGGCCCGGACCGCAAGCAGCGCGGCATCCTGTCCGACGTCGCCGACGGGTTCGCCTATCTCGCCCGCAGCCCGGCGATTCGCATCCTGTTGTTGATCTCGTTCGCCAACGGGCTCCTGCTGCGCCCCTACAATGACCTGCTGCCCGGCTTCGCCGCCGAGGTGTTCGGACGCGGCGCCGAGGGGCTCGCGACTCTCACCGCCGCGGCCGGCCTCGGCGCGCTGGTCTCGGCGTTTTTTCTCCTGATCCGGGCGCGCGCACGCGGTTTGGTCGCGATCATGGCGACGGGCGTGATCTCGGCCTCGCTCGCCTTCATGCTATTCACTGCGACGACGAATTTCGCGCTCGCGCTGGTGGTCCTCGCCGTCGCGGCGATGATGCTGCTGGCCGGCCATGTCGGGGCCTACAGCCTGGTCCAGAACATGGTGGCGCCGGCCATGCGGGGCCGCGTCATCTCGATCAGCACCGCCATCAGCGTCGGCGGGCCGGCGCTCGGTGCGTTGCTGATGGGCTGGCTGGCCGAGATCATCGGGCTACGCCCGGCGCTCGCCGCGGCATCCGCGCTGGCGCTCGTGGTCGTACTGTCGGTGCTGCCGACGCTCAGCCGGCGCGCCCGCGAAATGGAAGCCGATCCGCCGTAGCCGCCCGGCTATTCAGTGCCGCCACGCATGGCCGCTATCCCATGTATCGGAGGAGGAACAGCGACAATTCGGGGATGTACGTCACGAACCCGAGCGCGACGATGTTGATGATGATGAACGGCACCAGCCCTGGATAGATGCTCGACAGCGGCGCCCGGAACAGCGCCTGGGCGACGAAAATGTTCAGCCCGAACGGCGGCGTGAACATGCCGATCGACAGATTGACCGTCATGATGATGCCGAAATGGATCAGATCGACGCCAATGGCGCTGACGATTGGCAGCAGCAGCGGGGTCAAAACAAGGATCGCCGATGACGGGTCGAGTACGCAGCCGACGATCAACAGCAAGATATTGATGGCCAGCAGGATCATCCAGGGCGATAGGTTCAGCGAGTCAATCCATTGCACCATGGATTGCGGAATGCCGCTCACCGTTAACAGCCAGGAAAACACACCGGCGGCGGCAACGATGATCAGCACCTGGGAGGTCAGATACATGGAACTGACCGCCACGTCCCAAATCCCTTTCCAGGTGATGTCCCGGTAGATGAATTTGGTGACCACAATGGCGTAAACGCAGGATACTCCCGCCGCCTCAGTCGGCGAAAAAACGCCGGCGTAAATTCCGCCGAGAATGATAAACGGCATGCCCAGCGCCCAGATGCCGTCTTTTGTCGCGCGCAAGAAGACGGCCATATCGAAGGCACTTCGTTCGCGAATGCCGCGCCGGTACGCATAGGCGTATATGTAAACGCCCATCATGGCGGCGATCAACAGCCCCGGCAAGACTCCGGCGGCGAACAACAGCGCGACATTTTCTTCCGCCGCGGTACCATAAAGGATCATGGCGATGGAAGGCGGAATGACGATGGCGATGGCGCCCGACGAGGTCAGCACGCCGACCGAAAACTTATCGTCATAACCGGCATCGCGAAGCGGTTTGAACATGATTTGGCCGATGGCCGCGACGGTGGCCGGGCTGGAGCCGGATATTGCGCCGAAGATGGTTGAGGTGCCGACCGTGGTCAGGCCGAGCGATCCGCGCACGCCGCCGACCAGGGCCATAACCCAGGCAACCAGCCTTTTGGAGATACCGCCCCGGCCCATCAGCTCGCCGGCGAACAGGAAAAACGGTACCGCCAGCAGGCCGAACTTATCGACACTGCCGAACATGGTGATGTGCATCTGCACCAGCGGGATTTCCATGAAGAAAAGCAGCAGGATCAGCGCCGCCGCCAACAGGCAGAGAAAGACCGGAAAGCCGAGAATCAAAAGGGCGATCGGCACCAGGCCCATGACCCAGGTCATGGCTCTTTATCCGCGTCGAATTCTTCGACAATTTCCTCGACGTCGCTTTCCAAACTACCGCTGATATGGTCGCGATAGCGTACCGAGACGGCGACGATAATGAGAACGAAGCCGATCAACAGCGCCGCGTGGGGGATGACCATGGGGATGCCGGCGACGGTGCTTTCCTGGCCCAGCCGGCCGAACAGCGAGGTCGCCTTATAGGATTGCACGGCGACGAAGCCGCAGCAGATGAGCAGCGTGGTGGTGGCGCAGGCGTTGACGATCTGTCTCAGGGGCGGTTTCAGATTGGTCGACAGCAAATCCATTTTCAGATGGCGGCCGTCATAGGACACCAGAATGGCGCCGATGAATACGCACCACACCATGATGAAAATCATCACCTCTTCGGCCCAGATTATGGACGAAAAAAAGACATAACGGCCGATCACATTGGCGAAGTTGAGGGCGATGGAAAACAGGATCAGGGCGCCGATAATAACCCTCGGCACGGTCATAAACTTGGCGGTAATAAGGCGCATTACGTCCCGTTTCCCTGTCCAACCGGGCCTTGACGCGGCCCGTAAATTTGCCGTCAATGTGTCATAATCCCCGATGCCGTTCAAGGTGAAGTACCGGCCGCGGCAGGGTCCTTTCACCCTTTCCGACTTGCGGATCCGCCGGGTAGCGGGCCCCGCCGGACCCCGGCATTGGTCAAATCAGCCTTTGCGTGCACCGGCAAGTCGCCGCATCGGGCCATCGGGCTGGGCGGCCAAAATTAGATTGCTCGAGTATACTGTCCTGAAATAGCGCCCGGGTATAACCACCGGTTGGCCCGGCCATTGCATCGACCCTCCAAAAAAACCGGAGGGATCCCATGCGAACCAAATTCGCGATCATCATATTCGTACTCACCGCCATCGTCCTACCCCTGCCGGCTGCGGCGGACGGCCTCCGGAGCTTCCTGGAGAACCACAAGGAACGCTCCTCGGTCTGGAACCTGGAATGCTTCCAGGGCGGCCGGAAAATCATCGCCGCAGCGAAGCTGCGGATCGGGCGCTACAAGGGGAATAACGGCATCAGCAATCAGTTTGCCGACGAGCACGGGCGGCAAGTGCGCCTCTTCCCATCGGATGGCACCGCGTGCGTCGTGCGCCAGGCATCGGGACAGCGGATTCGAGCAGCGGCGCCCAGGAAAGGCGGGCTGCAACTGCTGCAGCCGAAAGGAAATTAGTCCTCGCCGCGCCGCCTCACTGCCTTCATGGAAGCTCTTCACTTTGTTATTAGCAAACCACCCGAGATTTCATTAAGCTGCCACCCTATCGGGTGGGACAGCTATTTCAGGACAGTATACTTAAATATTGAAATATTATAACATTAATTAGGGTCAGGACTCATTAATTCAGATAGAAGATAACAATAGCGGGATTCAAATCCCCAGGCTCTGCCCAACGATTTCTGAACATCCAATCCGCCGTATACAATACTTTCTACGTCCAACGTCGTTTAGTTGACTGTTAAGAAGCCCATTTGAGGGCTGATGGTTGGATAATCAGGCCCCATATTGTGGCGATGATTTTGCACAAAAGCTTTTTCAACCATTTGAGGATGAGGCGCAGGTTGTAGCCTACGGCGCTCTGACGGCGTTGAACTGGTCGCCCTTGCGGCCCTTGAGGAAGTTGCGGCCCAGATGGCCGTCGGTTTTGCAATGGCCGATCACCGCTTCGATGGCGGAGCGCCGCCGCAGTTCCTTTTTAATCTGGCCGTGGACGCCGCGCT
>JAYGEH010000327.1:0-6216 GCA_046582475.1 Rhodospirillales bacterium | reverse complement strand
TTGATCGAATTTATTCGCAAAGTCCGCCGACAGCATGAACGGCAGCTTGGTCTTGGCCCCGGATTTCTGGTTGATGCCCATTTGCAGCGCCTTGAACCGGATTTTGTATTCGGCGGCGACAACTTCGGCGAAGATTTTTTCGGTTACCGCAAGCTCGGTTCCCGCCGCATCCGTCAGCATGGCCGCATCTTCGCCGGTCTCGGTGCGGCGCTCGGCGCTGGCCCGGGGTTCGGCGCCAGCCGCAAGGCGCGCGCGCCTGGCCTCTTCGGCCTTTTTGATCCGATAGGTTTTGATTTTGCGCAAGCTGAGGTCATCACCGCGATCAATTTCTTCAAGGTTTCCGGGACATCGCCGCGTCCGTCCAAATCTTCGGGCAAGGCCGCATCCAAATCGGCGAGGTAGGATTCGCGAAATTCGGCGTCCCCCTTGCGGCTGAACAATTGCTCGACAATGACGGCCATGCAGCCTTTCAGCGCGGCAATGGATTTCGCTTCGTTGATCAGCGCGATCAGCCCATCGCCTTCGGCTTCAAACACCGCCTCCCAATCAATAATCTCGGGCGGCTCGGGCTCAATTTCAATTACCTGTGCTGTCGCGGCGCCAGACATCTCGCTTCCGGAATTTGTTCGGAGGGCCGGAAAAAATTCGTGCAATTTGCGGTTTCAGTGGCCGCCGTTTGCTTGCAATCTATAAATTGGGACGGTGGGTCAATTTTCCACTATTTTGTTGTTATTCGGCGTCCGCACGCGCCGCAACCTTATTCCCGAATAAAATCGGGCAGATACCGGCCGATTAACGGGAAACTGGCGCGCCGGAAGCCTTTCAGCATTTCCTTCAGCCGGTTTTTTTCGCCCAGGTAATGGGGCGGCCGCTGATAGCAGTTGGCGAGCAGGCAAATTTCGATATTCTTGCCTTGTTGATAATCGCTGAATACGCGCCCCAATTCGAGGCCTTGATGGGCAATCTGGTCGATGGCGCGCATCTGGTTAACGGTGCCGTTGGTGCTGCGCCCGAACAACTCCATCAATAGCTGGCTGTCCAGTTCGCGGACCGACGCATCATAGCCGTCGGATGGGGCGCACAATTCGGACCAGACGCCCTCACAGCGCTCGTTGGCGCGCTTCGTATCGCGGACCGCTTCTCGCCACTCTTTTTCGGCCGAACCCTCGGTCAGACCGGACTTGTCCCTTTTTGCGAAACCCAACAGGCCCTTTTTCTTCTTTTTAGGCCGTGGTTTGGCGGGCAGGTCCTTGGGTTCGGTTATATCCGCCCACACCACTTGCCAAAAACTCCAAACCTCGGATTTGCCGACGCGGCCGGTGAAATACCGTTCCAGCAGTTTTTTCTGCTCATCGGGCTCCAGCCCATCGGCTCTGTTGATGGTGCCGCGGCAGCGGTTGAGCAGTCTGTCGATGAAATATTCGCGCAAAATGGCTTCGAATTTGACGTTGAATTCCTCGGACAACAGAAACGGCAGCTTGAACTTGGCGCTGGTCCGTTGCTTGACGCCCTTGCGCAGGATGGCGAACTTCGCCCCATATTCGGCCGAGAACAAATTGGTGAACAACGCCTCCGCTCCCACCGGCTCGGGATCGTTGGCGGGTTTTTTGCCAGCCTTTTTGCCAGCCTTGGATTTCCCGGTATCGGCGTTCAGGGCGAGCAGCATGTTGGCGTCTTCCGCTTCGCCAGGTTTGCGGGCGTCGGCTTCGGCCTTTCTTTCCTCGGCGGATTTCGCCAGGGCTTCCGCGGCCTTTTGAATTCGGAAATCCTTGATCTGGCGCAGCATTTCGACCACGCCTTTTTTAAGGATCTCCAGCTCGCCGTCGGTGCTGTCGATGACCTGCATGTCGCTGCCGGGCAGGATTTTGTCCAGCTTGGCCGAATAGGATTGGCGGAAACCGACGTCGCTGCCGCGGCTGAACAAGCTTTCAACGATCACCAGCAGGCATTTCTTCAAAGCATCGATGGAGCGCGCCTGCAGGACCAGCCCAATCAGACCATGGTCCGAATGTTCGAACACGTCCTCCCAATCGGTGACGACCGGGGCATCCGAAGCGTCCGGGGCATCGGGCCGGAGGCTGGTATTTGACTGAACAAGCATGGTCCTAGGCGCGTCCTCGAACGTCCACGGGAAATAGCAATGCCGCTGCCTGGGGGAAGCGGCCTATCTCATATGGGGATAAACCTATGAAATCCAAGAGAAATTAACGCTTCGATTGTGCGCGTGCGCGGCCGGCCTTTAAAATCGAATACTTGATTTTCGCACAGGGAACACGCACACTTCGGCCATAAGAACCGGGCTCCATTGCGCCCGGCTAGAAATAAATTTTAAACCGGGACAGGAGAGATTTTACAATGTCCGATATATCCATGACCGTGAACGGCATTGCTGTCGCTGCCGAAGCCGCAGACGATACTTTGCTGGCCGATTTCCTCCGCGAAAACCTGGACCTGACCGGCACACACGTGGGCTGTGATACCAGCCAATGCGGCGCCTGCGTGGTCTCGGTAGACGGCGCATCGGTGAAAAGCTGCACCATGCTGGCGGTGCAGGCCGAGGGCGCCGACATCATCACCGTCGAAGGCTTGGCGGAAAACGGCGACATGCATCCCATGCAGAAGGCGTTCCACGAAGAGCATGCCCTGCAATGCGGGTTTTGCACGCCGGGCATGCTGATCAGCGCCATCGATCTGGTGAGCAATAATCCGGACCCGACCGAAGCCGAGGTGCGCAAGGGATTGGAGGGCAACCTCTGCCGCTGCACCGGCTATCATAACATCGTCAAGGCCGTCTTGGCGGCCGCCCAAGAGATGAGGGGATAAGTCATGAGCGATACAGGCATCGGCGCTTCGATCAAGCGCAAGGAAGACAAACGCTTTCTCACCGGCAAGGGCAATTACACCGACGACATCAACCGCCCGCGCCAGACCCATGCCTATTTTCTGCGCTCGAATGTGGCGCACGCCGATATCAAGGGCATCGACATATCCGACGCCGCCAAGGCCGATGGCGTCGTCGCCATCTTCACCGGCGCCGATATCGAAGCCGCCGGACTTGGCGGGCTGCCCTGCGGCTGGCCGATCCACAATCAGGACGGCGAATTGATGGGCGAGCCGCCGCACCCGTTACTGGCGCAAGGCAAGGTCCGCCATGTGGGCGATCCCGTCGCCATGGTCATCGCCGAAACAAAAAAAGCGGCGAAAGGCGCGGCGGCGCTGATCAAGACCGACTTGGATGAGCGGCCTGCCGTCGCCTCGACACCCAAGGCGGTGAAAGACGGCGCCGAATTGGTGCACGACACCGCCGCCGGCAATGTGGGCTTCGACTGGGCGATCGGCGACAAGGACGAGGTCGATAAAGTCTTTGACGGCGCCCACCATGTCACCAGCATCGACATCGTCAATAACCGCCTGATCCCCAACGCCATCGAGCCGAGGGTGGCGATCGGCGAGTACGAAGCCTCAACCGAGGATTACACCCTCTACACCGCCACCCAGATTCCGCATGTGGTCCGTTTGCTGATGGGCGCCTTCGTGCTGCAGATACCGGAGCATAAATTGCGCGTCGTATCCCCCGATGTGGGCGGCGGCTTCGGCTCCAAGACCTTCCATTATGCCGAGGAAGCCCTGGTCACCTGGGCGGCGGCGCAAATCGGGCGGCCGGTGAAATGGTGCGCGGAACGTTCGGAAAGCTTTATGTCCGATGCCCATGGCCGCGATCATGTGACCCATGCCGAGTTGGCCTTGGATGCCGATGGCAAGTTTATCGGGCTCCGGGCGAAAACCCTGGCCAATCTCGGCGCCTATCTGTCCACCTTCGCGCCGGCGGTTCCCACCTATATGCATGCGGTCCTTCTGGCCGGGGTTTATACGACGCCGATGATCTATTGCAACGTGATCGGGGTTTACACCCATACGGTTCCGGTCGATGCCTACCGGGGCGCCGGGCGGCCCGAAGCCACCTATATTCTGGAACGGCTGATCGACCGGGCGGCCCGCGAAATGGGTATCAGCCAGGTCGAAATCCGGCGCAAGAATTTCATCCAGCCCGATGCCTTCCCCTATCAAACGCCGGTCGCCCTGGCTTATGATTCGGGCAACTACGAAGGCACCCTGGCCGCCGCCTTGAAGACTGGCGATGTCGATGGTTTTGAGGCCCGCAAGGCCGCTTCGGCCGAGAACGGCAAGCTGCGCGGCATCGGCTATTCCACCTATGTGGAGGCTTGCGGCGCGGCACCATCGGCGCTCGCCGGACAGCTGGGCGCCAGGGCCGGTCTTTACGAATCCGCCAATGTGCGCGTTCACCCCACCGGTAGCGTCACCGTATTCACCGGCAGCCATTCCCATGGCCAGGGGCACGAAACCGCTTTCGCCCAGTTGATATCCGACAAGCTTGGCGTCGCCTTCGAAAATGTCGATATCGTGCACGGCGATACGTCGAAAATCCAGTTCGGCGTCGGTACTTTCGGCTCCCGCTCGCTGGCGGTAGGCGGCACGGCCATCGACAAGGCGATGGATAAGATCGTCGAGAAATCGAAAAAGATCGTCGCCCATGTTCTGGAAGCCGCCGAGACCGATATCGAGTTCGACAGCGGCACCTTCACCGTGGCGGGCACCGATAAGACCATGCAGTTCGGCGAGGTGGCGATGGCGGCCTACGTTCCCCACAACTACCCGCTGGAGACCTTGGAGCCCGGCTTGGAAGAAACCGCTTTTTACGATCCCACCAACTTTACCTATCCGGGCGGCTGCCATATTTGCGAAGTGGAGGTCGACCCCAATACCGGTGTCGTCGACGTGGTCAGTTTCACCGCCGTCGACGATCCCGGCGTGGTCATCAACCCGATGATCGTCGAAGGCCAGGTGCATGGCGGCGTCGCCCAAGGCATCGGCCAGGCATTGCTGGAAGGCTGCGTCTATGACGATAACGGCCAGCTTCTGACCGGCTCCTACATGGATTACACCATGCCCCGCGCCGACAATTTGCCGAACTATAACGTGGGCACGGAATCGACCCCCTGCACCCACAATTCCCTGGGCGTCAAGGGGGTCGGCGAGGTTGGTGCCATCGGCTCGCCGCCCGCCGTGATCAACGCCGTCGTCGATGCCTTGTCAGACTTGGGTGTCACCGACGTCGCCATGCCGGCGACGCCGCAAACCGTTTGGCGCGCCATCCAGGCCGCGAGCTAAGGGAGGATCAGACATGTCAGATTTCAATTATCTCAAGGCGGCTGATCTGGAAGAGGCCGCGGTTAAGCAAAAATCCGCCTCCGAGGGCGAGTACCTCGCCGGCGGCATGACTCTGTTGCCGGCCATCAAGCTGGGCCTCAACCAACCCTCCGATCTGGTCGATCTGGCCGGCATCGCCGATCTGCAGGGGGTCCGGGTGGAGGGCGGCAATGTGGTCGTCGGCGCCATGACCCGGCACGCCGACGTGGCCGCGTCGGGCGATGTGCAGGCCCAGATACCGGCGCTGGCCGATCTGGCTTCCGGCATCGGCGATCCGCAGGTGCGCAACCGGGGCACCCTCGGCGGCAGCCTCGCCAACAACGATCCGGCTGCGGATTATCCGGCCGCCTGCCTCGGCCTCGGCGCCACCATCATCACCGACAAGCGCCAGATCGGCGCCGATGATTTCTTCACCGGGCTTTTAGAAACCGCCCTCGACGATGGCGAAATCATCACCGCCGTCTCCTTCCCGGTGCCGGAAAAAGCGGCCTATGCCAAGTTCGCCAATCCGGCCAGCCGCTTCGCCCTGGTCGGGGTGTTCGTGTCATCGGGCGCCGGCGGCGTGCGCGTGGCGGTCACCGGCGCCGGTTTAGGCGGCGCGTTCCGGGCCGCCGATATGGAAGCGGCGCTGGCCAAGGATTTCTCGGCGGGCGCCCTGGACGGCGTCGGCTTTACCGAGGGCGACATGCTGTCCGATATCCACGCCGCCGCCGATTACCGGGCGCACCTGGTCGGCGTCATGGCGGCGCGTGCGGTGGAGGCTTGCGGCTAGCAGGTTATAGGCTGCCCCAGACTTCCTCGGCGATCTCGACCACCAGGTCCAGCTTGCGCCTGGTGTCTTGGCTGTCGACCACCTGGCCCGAGCCGCCGCCGGACGAGAATCCGCATTGCGGGCTGAGCGCCAGTTGCTCCAAGGGCACATGCCTCGCGGCCGCATCGATGCGCGCCTTGATCCGGGATTTGTCTTCCAGCTCCGGCGTTTTGGCG
>JAYGEH010000292.1:0-15937 GCA_046582475.1 Rhodospirillales bacterium | reverse complement strand
GAGGAACGCATGAACAGCCTGGCCGCCGAGGCCGACCGACTTTGCGGCCATGAGCCCATCGAGCCGGCGCCGCCGGCACCGGAAAGTCTGGAACCGGAAATTAAGGAGACGAAGCCTTGATGCTGTCCCTCTATCGGCTGGTGTCCGGGCCCTTGGGCGGGCCGGTGATTTCTGCGTTCATGCGGCGCCGGCTGGCGGCGGGCAAGGAAGACCCGGAGCGTTTCGGCGAGCGCCAAGGAAAGGCCGATTTGCCGCGCCCGCATGCGCAGCGGCTGGTCTGGGTGCACGCGGCCAGCGTCGGCGAATCCCTTTCCATGCTGCCCTTGATCGAGCATCTGTTGGCGGCCGACGCCGAGCTTGCAATTTTGATGACCACCGGCACCGTCTCTTCCGCCGGGCTGATGGCAGAGCGTCTGCCGCCCGGCGCCATCCACCAATATGTACCCCTCGACCGGCCCCGATATGTGCGCCGCTTCCTGGACCACTGGCGGCCCGATCTGGTGCTCTGGGCCGAAAGCGAATTTTGGCCCAACCTTATTCTCGAGACCACCGGCCGGGGCACGCCGATGATCCTGATCAATGGGCGCATTTCGCCGCGCTCCTATTCGAGCTGGAAACGGGCGCGCGGCATCATCACCAAGCTGCTCCGGCGCTTCGATCTATGCCTCGGGCAATCAGAAGAAGACGCCGAGCGCTTGCGCCAGCTTGGGGCGCCCAACGTCGATTGCCTCGGCAATATGAAATTCGCCGTGCCGCCGCTGCCCGCCGACAAAGAGGAACTGGCCGGGCTTGAAGCCGATTTCGGCGGCCGCCCCAACTGGCTTGCCGCCAGCACCCATGAAGGCGAAGAACGCATCGCCGCCGAAACCCATTCCATGCTGGCCGAAGCCCATCCGGAATTGCTGACCGTCATCGTCCCCCGCCATGCCCAGCGCGGCGACGAGGTTGCCGCCATGCTCCGCGCCATGGGTTTTGACGTGGCGCAGCGGTCCGCCGGCCAGCCCATCCAGCCCCATACGCAAATCTACCTGGCCGACAGCATGGGCGAGTTGGGACTGTTTTTCCGTCTCGCCCCGATCGTGTTCATGGGCAAATCCCTGGTGCCGCTCGGCGGCCAAAATCCGCTGGAAGCGCTGCACCTGGATTGTGCCGTCCTGCACGGCCCGCACATGATGAACTTCACCGAGATAGGCAAGGATATGGCGGCCGCCGGCTGTGCCCTGGAAGTCGCCGACCGGGCCGCGTTGGCCACCGGCGTCGGCGCGCTTCTGGATGATCGGGCCCGGGCCGCCGGCATGGCGGAAAAAGGCCGCGCGTATGCATCGTCCAGCGCCGACGTGACCGAACGGGTTGCGGCGCGGGTATTGTCTTATTTGCAGCCAGCGGCGGCGGGCGAGGCCGATGCGGCCGCCTGAGTTTTGGTACGGCGCGCCGGATCGCCCCTGGCCAAGGCTGCTGAGCCCGATCGCCACACTTTATGGTGCCGCCAGCCGCCTCAACAATCGCCTGACATCAAGCCGGCGCGCACCCCTGCCGGTCCTCTGCGTCGGCAACCTGGTAGCCGGCGGCGCCGGCAAGACACCGGTGGCGCTGGCGCTCGCCCGGCATCTGCAATCGGCGGGACGCACGCCGCATTTTATCATCCGTGGTTATGGCGGCAGTGCCAATGGCGTGCGCGTCGATGCGGCCGCGCATGGCGCATCGGAAGTGGGTGACGAGGCCCTGTTGCTGGCCCGCGCAGGCCCAACCTGGGCCGGCGCCGACCGCCATGGCCTGGCGCTCCAAGCCGCCGCCGCCGGCGCCGATATGGTGATCCTCGACGATGGCTATCAGAACCCGGCGCTGGTCAAGGATATCTCCATCGTCGTTATCGACGGCGGCGTGGGGTTTGGCAATGGCCTCCTGTTGCCGGCGGGCCCGTTGCGGGAATTGCCCGGCGATGGTCTGGCCCGCGCCCACGCCGCCGTCATACTGGGCGAAGATAGCGCCGACGCCGACGTGGCGATTGCCGCCGAGGGCCCGGTGGGCCTGCCGGTCTTCGCCGCCCGTCTGGAGGCCACCAATGCCGATGCCCAGCGCCTTGCCGGCAAGCGCGTCGTGGCCTTCGGCGGCATCGCCCGGCCGCAGAAATTTTTCGCCACCCTCAGCGCCCTCGGCGCCGAGATCGTGGACAGTCTGGTATTCCCCGATCATCACCCTTATACCGGCCCGGAGATATCGAATATCATGGAAAGGGCCAAAACCTTGGATGCCGTTGCCGTCACCACCGAAAAAGACCATGTGCGCCTGGAACCAGAATTGGCGGGCGCCATCGAAACCATCCATGTGGACGCCACCTGGGACGACGCGGCCGGCTTCACCGGATGGCTGGATGAACGCCTCCGAAGCGCGGCGGGCGGCGAATAATTTGGCTCTCGCCGGATCCTTGGCGCACCGGGGCGAGGCGGCGGCGGCCTGGCTGCTCTATGGGCTGTTCGCCCTGCTGCCGGTGGACGCGGCATCCTGGCTGGGCGGCGCCCTCGGCCGTCTGGTGGGCCCGCATCTGGGCGTGACGCGCAATGCCCGGCGCAATTTGAAACGGGTGTTTCCGGAAATGCAAGGCGCCGAATTGGAGCGCATCATTTCCGCCATGTGGGATAATTTGGGCCGCACCGCGGGTGAGCATCCCCATCTTGAGAAATTCGATCCCTACGGCGCCGGCAGCCGCGTCGAAGTCGCCGGCATCGAGCATATGGACGCCCTTCGCGACGACGGCATCGCCGGCATTTTTTTCGCCGGCCATCTGGCCAACTGGGAACTGCCGCCGCTGGCCGGCACCAAGCGCGGCCTGGTGGTGCATGCGGTTTACCGGCGCGCCAACAACCCCTTTTTCGACACCATCGTGCAAAAGGGCCGCGCCGTCCTCGGCGGCGATTTGTTTCCGAAGGGCTCGGAAGGCGCCAAAGCCACCCTGCGCGCGCTCAGGCGGGGCGATCATATGGCCATGCTGGTGGACCAGAAAATGAACGACGGCATCTCGGTTCCGTTCTTAGGGCTGGACGCCATGACCGCGCCGGCCGTTGCTCAACTGGCCTACCGCTATGAATGCCCGTTGGTCCCGGCGCGGGTCGAACGGTTGGGCGGCGCCCATTTCCGCGTCACCTGCTATCCGCCCCTGGAGAAGCCCGACAGCGGCGACCGGCAGGCGGATATCGTGGCCCTGATGGGCATGGTCAACGCCACCCTTGGCGACTGGGTCCGCGAACGCCCCGAACAATGGCTCTGGATCCATAACCGCTGGCCGGCGGAATAAATTTATTTCCCCGGCGGCTATTTCATCGGCGGGACCAGAAGCTGGGGGTCCACCGGCGTTGCGCCGTGGCGCATGCCCCAATGCAGGTGCGCGCCGGTGACGCGGCCGGTCGTGCCGATGCGCCCGATCATCTCGCCTTTCTTTACACGCGCCCCGGATTTCACCGTGATGGCGCTCATATGGAGGTAGGCCGAGGTCAGCCCGAGCCCGTGGTCGATGATCACCGTCTTGCCGTTGAAGAACATGCCAGGATGGGCGAAAGCCACCCGCCCGGCGGCGGCGGCATGCACTGGAGTGCCTTCCGGCGCCGCCACATCGACGCCGAAGTGGGGCCGCCGGGGCTTGCCGTTCAATATCCGCCGGGAGCCATAGACGCCCGAGATGCGCCCCAAAGCCGGCCAGGCGAAGCCGGAGCGGAAGGAACTATCGTCGCTCAGCAACGAGCGGGCCGCGGCGAGCGCCGTGCTTTCCTTTTTTATGCGCAGCAAATCCTCCGCCGACGGCGTTACCTTGCGGCGCGGTAAGCCGTCGATCCGTTGCACGTCATAGACGCGCCCGCCGATTTGCAGCGCCCGCTTGAATATGATTTTGCCGCCGAGGCGCACCTCGAGCAGGATTCGCGCCGGCGCATCGCGGCCAAGGCCGATCAGAAATGCGCCATCCGCAGCGACCGGCTGGGGCGTGCCATCCAAGGCCACGCGGGCGCCCTCGGGCGCCAAGCCGATCAGCAGCCCGCCCTGGGTGAATTCGCCATCCAGGGGAATCTCAATTGCCGGCGCGGGACCGGTGAACGCGATGAGCATTACCCCGGCAAGCGCCCACCAACGGACAGCCATCAAAGCAAGGTCCCCTGGGGATCGCCTGATGGGTCCTTGGGTGGCGTATCCTTGGCTGGCTTGCGGGGCTTTTTTTTGAGCCTGGGTATTGCCGGTTTGGACGGCCCGGCGCCGGTCACGGTGGCTTCGACGATGCCGTCGCGGAAATGCACCTGCCAATCATCGCCGGGCGCCGCGCCCGCCGCCGACAGGACCGGCTCCGCGTCGGCGCTGGTGACCAGCGCGAATCCCCGGTCCAGCACCCGCTGATAGGAGACGCTGTCCAACACCCGCGTCAAACGCTGCAAATCGGCGACCTTGATTTCCAGGACCCGGTTGAAGGCGCGGCCAAAGGCCTGAACCTTGGCGTCGAACTGATCCTGCTTGGCGGTGATCTGGCGCGCCGGGCTGATCAGTCCGGTGCCAAGGCGTTTAACATCGGCGGTCCGGTTTTGCAGCAACACATCCTTGGCCCGCACCAATCGTCCGCTGCGCTCATCCAGCCGTTGCTCGGCTTCCTCGAACAATTGCGCCGGGCGCGGCAGACGGCGTGCCAGGTTGTCCACATCCTTGGCGGCACTGTCGATGATCCGCGCCGAGGCGCGCAGCAGCCTGGTTCCGTCTTCGCTCAACCGCGCCATCAGCTCGGCGCGCACCGGCACCGCCATTTCAGCGGCCGCCGTCGGCGTCGGCGCGCGCTTATCGGAGGCGTGATCGATCAGCGTCGTATCGGTCTCGTGGCCAACCGCCGATATGAGCGGTATATCGCTGGCGGCGGCGGCGCGCACCACAACTTCTTCGTTGAAGGCCCACAAATCTTCCAGGCTGCCGCCGCCCCGGGCGACGATCAACAGGTCCGGGCGCGGCACTTGGCCACCGGGCGCCAACCGGTTGAAGCCATGAATAGCGGCGGCCACCTGTTCGGCGGAGCCTTCGCCCTGGACCATCACCGGCCAGACCAGCACGTGGCGCGGGAAGCGGTCACGGAGGCGGTGCAGGATGTCGCGAATGACGGCGCCGGTGGACGAGGTGACGACGCCGATCACGTCCGGGAGGAACGGCAGTTCGCGCTTGCGTTCCTCGTCGAACAGTCCTTCGGCGAGCAATTTTTTGCGCCGCTCCTCGAGAAGTTTCAGGAGCGCGCCTTCGCCGGCCACTTCCATGCTTTCGATGACGATCTGATAGCGCGAACGCCCAGGGTAGGTGGACAGGCGCCCGGTGACGATCACTTCGAGCCCGTCTTCCGGGGTGAGGCCGAGCCGGCCGACGGTGCCCCGCCAGCAGACGCCGTCGAGCACCGCCTTGTCGTCCTTTAGAGACAGATACATATGGCCCGACGCTGGCCGCGACAGTCCCGATATTTCGCCGCGCACCCGGACATGGGCGAAGGTCTCTTCCACGGTCCGTTTCAGCGATTGGGAAATCTCGCTGACCGAATAAATCGGCGCGTTGCCGCCTTCGATTTCTGGGTCTGGTAATTGGCTCATTCTGGGGCATAATTTATGGTACAAAACGTCGCCCGTACACAGGCGATTGCGCATCGAGGGTTTCTTCGGGGGTTCCAATAGATGAAAATTCTGGTTGTCGGCGGTGGCGGCAGGGAACACGCCCTCTGCTGGGCGCTGGCCAAATCGCCTGATTGCGGCACGCTCTATTGCGCGCCCGGCAATGCCGGCATCGCAGACGTGGCGGAATGCGTGCCCATCGGAGCCGAGGATATCGACGCGCTGGTGGCGTTCGCGGCCGAAAAACCCATCGATCTGGTAGTGGTCGGGCCGGAGGGACCATTGGTTCTTGGCTTGGTCGATGCCTTGCAGAATGCCGGCATCCGTGCCTTCGGGCCAAACAAGGCCGCCGCCATCCTGGAAGGCTCGAAAGCATTCATGAAGGACCTGTTCGCCAAATTTGATATTCCCACCGCCGCCTACGGACGCTTTACCGATTATGACCAAGCCGCCGCCTATGTGCGCGCCCAAGGGGCGCCCATCGTCGTCAAGGCAAGCGGGCTGGCCGCCGGCAAGGGCGTGATCCTTTGCGATACCGAGGACGAAGCCATCGATGCCCTCGGCGCCATGATGCTCGGCGGCGCCTTTGGCGATGCCGGCGACGAGGTGGTGGTGGAGGAGTTTCTGGAAGGCGAGGAAGTCAGTTTCTTCGCCCTGGTCGATGGCAAGACCGCCTTGCCGCTGGTCTCGGCCCAGGATCACAAGGCGGTCCATGACGGCGATACCGGCCCCAACACCGGCGGCATGGGCGCCTATTCCCCGGCGCCGGTCCTTACCCCGGCGCTGGAAGAGGAGATCATGGCGCGCATCATCCGCCCGACCATCGATGCCATGGAGGCCGAGGGAAGGCCCTATAGCGGCGTATTGTTCGCCGGGTTGATGATCACGGAAGACGGGCCCAAAGTCATCGAATTCAACGCGCGCTTCGGCGACCCCGAATGCCAAGTTCAGATGACACGGCTAAAAACCGACCTGTTGGCGCTGTTGCTGGCCACCGTTGAGGGGAGGCTCGGGGACTCCGAAGTAACTTGGCATGTCGGTTCCGCGTTGTTGGTGGTGATGGCCGCCGGCGGCTATCCGGGCGCTTACGAAAAAGGAACGCTTATCAAGGGCTTAGGGGAGGCCGGCAGCATCGATGGGGTGACCGTCTTTCACGCCGGAACCCGCGCCGAGGGCGGCGCAATTCTCGCCAATGGCGGGCGCGTGCTGGGCATCACGGCATTGGCGCCGTCCATCAAGGAGGCGCAGGTTGCCGCCTACAAGGCGGTGAAATTGATCGATTGGCCAGACGGCTTCTGCCGCAGCGATATCGGCTGGCGGGCGATCGACAGGGATTAGGTCCCTAGGGCTTCAGCAATAAAGACCCGGCATATTTCCGGCCCTCGAGATCACGGTGCGCGTAGGCGGCTTTGCTTAACGGGTAGGTCTGGCCAATCTCCACTTTGAGAATGCCGCGATCGACCAGATCGTAAAGCTCATCCGAATAGCGGGCGCGGTCCTGCGCATCCCGGATATGATCGGAGAAGGCCGGGCGGGCCACTGTCAGCGAGCCGTGCTTGGCGAGCAGCAGGAGATCGAGGGGACCGGGATGGCCCGATGCATTGCCGTAATTGACCAGCATGCCGTGGCGCCGTGTGCAGTGGATGGATTGGGCGAAGGTGTCCTTGCCGACCCCGTCCAGGACCGCCGCGACGCCGTCCGGCACGATGTCCCGGACCGCATCGACAATATCCACATCCCGGTAGAGGATCGTGTGATCGCAGCCCAAGGCGCTGGCGATTTTGGCCTTGGCCGCCGATCCGACGGTGCCGATGACGGTGGCGCCGAGATGCCGGCACCACTGCACCAAAAGCAATCCAACACCGCTGGCGGCGGCGTGGATGAGGACATGGTCGCCGGGTGCCGGCTTGCAATATCGGTGAATGACCATGGATGCGGTGAGGCCCTTGAGCAGCATCGCCGCCGCTTGATCGTCGTTGATCTTGGCGGGCGGCTTGAAGAGGCAGGACGCCGGCACGTTGCGCGCCTCCGCATAGGCGCCGGTGTTTTCATAGAACGGCCCGCCGACGCCCACATAGGCAGCCCGCTCACCGGCGCGGGCGCCGTCGGCGCTTGTCCCCACTGCCTCGATAACGCCGGCCGCCTCGTTGCCGATGATCACCGGAAAATCCAGCGGTTTGGCCATATAAAAGCCGCCCTGGCGCACATTGATGTCGGAATAATTGACGGCGATGGCGGTATGGCGGATGCGCACCTCGCCGGGGCCCGGCGGCGCCAGTTCGGTGTCGTCCCAGCTTAATACTTCCGGTCCGCCGTTGCGGTAAATTTGAATGGCCTCCGGCATTTCTCCCCCAATTACTTGCACCGGTTATGCAGGATGCCCGGCGATAACCGGCCTCAAAGACTTTTATATTGGGTTAGTTTCCAGGCGCCAACTGCTCCCAGGCCGCCTTGCCCCAGGAGGCGTATGCGATTTCGATGGCGGCCTTCAGGGCGGCATCCAGGCCGGCCGCATTTTTGGGCGCGATCTTGGCGCCGCTGCCGAAGGACTTGTCGTTGACGGTGTCGAAACTGACTTGGGCTTTCTTGGTGTTGTATAGGGCAATGACGGTCAATACGTCTTCGCCTTCGAGCGGCATATCGCGTAAATCCACGTTGATCTGATAGATCGGTGGCCCCGATTCCCGGTAGGGCAGTTCGGTCAGGAACATGGTCGCGGTGAAATTCAGTGGCTTGCCGGCCAGGGTGCATGCGAACGGAACGGCGTAATCGGCGGTGCGCTGCAATTCCTTTTCGATCTGGCTTTTGCCTTCAAATTCGATGGTGTACCGGCAAGCCAATAGCCCGGGCCTGGCAAGGCGTCCTTCGATATTCGATTTCAACGCGCCATCGATCAGCGGCGCCACCATTGCCGAATAAACGAATCCCACTTGAATTTTATCGGTTCGCACCTGAATCCATCCGGTGCCCCTGGCGCGGCCGGTGGATTGGATAAGCGTTCCTTTTTTGAAGCGCCCGATGCGCTTGGATTTTGTGTCCGGGCGGCGGCGAACATTGATGTCGCGGAGGATCACGTAGGGCGCCTTTTCGGGAACGATGGTCACCGGCGCTGGTTTTCGGCGGCGTTTTTTTTTCGTGGCCTGGGCGATTTGGGGGGCGATTTGGGAGGCAATTTGGAGCCGGTCCTGAGTGTCGGCGCCGGGCAAATGCCCGCTTCCGGCGCGCACCGCCGCAACCGATAGCATCGATAGCCCGGCCGCCATGCCAGCCAATGGCAGGAAAACTCCGGTCATTGATCCGTTTCTCCCGTCGCGTCCGCCCGCCATCCATGGCAGCGCCATGGGATGAAGATTATCGCGCGGCCGTCGCTTGGAACCATAGCCAATGAACCCGGTCGGTGGCAAAGACATCCTCCGCCGATTTGGCATTTTTGACGCGCGTTCCAACAAAATATGGAATTACCCACAGAATTATTCACCAAATCTTGTGGTGCCTATTGCGAATTCCCCAAAATATAGTACAACCAACCACATATTGGGGTTCAGGGATAAATAGGCGAATTGCCGGATTTGGACCCACGGGGATCGTAAACCGAAAGCGGACTGGCGATTCGAAGGTTCGCGAATTCAGGGGGGTTGCGCATCAATGGCGACGGAATTTGAATGGACGCCGGGGCGGGTTGAAGAATTAACCAAATTTTGGGCATCGGGACTTTCGGCCAGCGAAATCGGCCGCCGCATGGGGATCACCAAGAATGCCGTGGTCGGTAAGGTGCGGCGCCTCGATCTGGCCATGCGCCGGCAGCCGCCGCCGCCGAAACGGCCGGCCAGCGTCGTCACCCTGGACCGGCTGAAGGCGGATATGTGTTCTTGGCCCAGCGGCGAGCCGGGAAAGCCGGATTTCAGGTTTTGCGGTAAAGTCGCCATCGATGGCAAGCCCTACTGCGCCGAACATTGCGCCCGGGCCTACATTCCGTCGACCAAGAGGAAAGCCAGCGCGGCGGCTTAACCCTCTTTGCCATCGAAATTGAGGGCACCATCGTCCACCAAGGATTCCGCCGTTTCGATCAGGCGCAACATGGCGGCGTCGAAGCGGTATGCGGGAACCCCTTCGCGGAATTGAAACAGCAAGTCTTCCACATAAAGTTTCACCGAATTGTCGCTCATATTGCCGAAAAGTTTTTTGTGCAGTTCCGAGTTGTCTTCCGACGAATGCAGGAGCACGAGGATATCGTCATGGGCGGCGGTCCTCAACAGGGCCTGAATACCGGTATTGTTGGCGGATCGTAAACGCTCGAGGAAGCGGTCGTAGCGTTCGGAGCGCACGATGCGGGCGCCGGGATCGAGAAGATCGCCGATTTCCCGGTTCAGGCGCGCCAACCCGTCCTGGTCAACTTCCAGGCGCTGATCCTCGATGACGATCTCAAACTGATCCTGGTTCACTCTGTTAACTTCGATTTTCATCGGGCCACCAGCGGTTTGCAGAGCGCAATGCAGGCTTACATAGCCTGCCTCGAAACACAATAGACGGGAATTGTTTAACGGGCCGTTGACTGTTACCAATTTGAAAATGGCGTTTCTCGATCACATCGATATCTGCAACCGGCACGATCTCGCCCGGTTTCGGCCCCTGGAAGCGGCGGGTCGGGTTATCGGTTATGTGGGCATCGAGCTTGCCGGTGTTTTGGCGGGCTGTGGTGATGTCATTGCCGAAGACGGCGCCGGTCTTGGCCTCGATGACCGGTTGGACACATTCGAAAGCCGCTCCGCCGCCGTTGCCGGGCTGGTGGCGGATTTGGCGGCGGCGGGGCAGATTCCGAAGCTGCGGGGTGAATTGTACCCGGTGGCCGCCGCCTTTGAAGATACGCCGCTCTTTGCCATAGACCGCGCCGCCGTGCCGCCCTTCGGAATTCGCGGCCAAGGCGTCCATGTCAACGGCTTTCAGCGCAGCGGAGGCGGCCAGATCCATATGTGGATCGGGCGAAGGGGGGCGAACCAGGTTCTGTGTCCCGGCATGCTCGACAACATGGTCGCCGGCGGCCTGCCCATCGGGCTGAGCCCGCTAGAAAACGTCATCAAGGAATGCGGAGAGGAAGCCGGCATACCCGAAGACCTGGCCAAAGCGGCCCGCGCCGTCAGCGAAATCAGCTACGTCATGGAAACCGGCGGCACCTTGCGCCAGGACAGAATGTTCTGTTTCGATCTGCAACTGCCCACCGATTTTACCCCGGTCAACCAAGACGGCGAGGTTGCCGAGTTTTATCTGTGGCCGATCAAGACGGTTGCCGAGATCGTCCGAGATACCTTGGAATTCAAATTCAACTGCCCCCTGGCGATTATCGATTTTCTGATCCGTCATGGCTATATCCAGCCCGGCGATCCTGATCATGGCGCGCTGGTCAAAGGCTTGCGCCAGTCCCTTTAGACCGGCAATAGTCATAGCCCATGCGGAATAGATTGGGTTCCAAAGACCGCAGCAAGGGCAAAGACCTTCGGCCCGATTGCCGGCGCCGGTGCCCCGCCGCGCGGCCGCCGCAACGCCCGATCAGGTGATGCGGGTTCTGCAATACGCCATCAACGGGACGCTGTGAGGCGGGAAATTGGCCTGCCGTTTTTGGCAATCTGAAACAGGCTCAACTCGACAAAATCGGACGCCGTGTAGGGCTCGGCCGGCGCGTAAAATTCGATGCCGGCAAAGCCGCGCCAATCGCCGTTTGCATCGCGGGTGAACACTTCCCCGAAGCGCAGGAGCGCCGTCCGCGCCTGGATCAGACCGTCCAGGCCGCGCCGCAATTCGATCTCCAATCGGCGCGCCGGCTGGGCGGCGAACTCCACCAAGATAATGGCGGGAAAGATATCGTAGTCGCCGAACACCATGTTGAAGAAGATCGCCGCACCCGGCGGGATGTCGCCGTTGTTGACCGTGAAATCGAACACGAAGACCGGGTTATTGGGCAATTGCGGACCGTTGTCATCGGGCCAGTCCCGGTCCGGAGCCGATGCCGAGAGCGCCAAATCGGTCCAGTTCGATCCCCGGCTGGCGTTATGGATCGCGGCGCTGCCCTGGCAGAAGATGGCCCGGTCGAGCAATTCGCCGGGCAGCCGGTTGTCGAAATCATCGTCGGAATAAACGCGGACGACGCCATCCAGATTGAGATCGGGCAGGAACTCGCCGGGGCTCAAGACGCCGTCACCATTGGTATCGGCCGCCTCGCCCGGCCCGGCGTCCGGAGTCAGGAACGCCGAGCGCACTAGATTTTTGGTTTCCAGAAATCCAAAGCCGTCCTTGTCGCCGATGCGCATGAAACTGAACGGCTCGGACTGGGCCGATGCCGGCGCGAAAAACGCTGCCACAAAAAGCGCCAACCCAAGGCCTTGCAGACATCGTCTCATGGTGCATCGATCCCGGTCATGGCAATAACCTCCGCCGGGCTGTGGCCTTCAGCGCGAAGGTTTTGCAATGTGGCGGAATTGTCCCGCTTAGCCAACCGCTGCCCGTCAGGTCCAGTCAAAAGACCGTGAAACCGGTATTCGGGAACGTCCAGTTCCAAGAGCGCCTGAATGAGCCGGTGGAGATGGGCAGCGGAGCGCAAATCATCACCCCGGGTCACCAGATTGACGCCTTGGGCATGATCGTCGAGGACCGCCGACAAATGATAGCTGGTGGGCGTGTCTTTACGGGCCAGGACCGCATCGCCGAAAATCTCCGGCGCCGCCACCTGGACGCCGGCATCCCGGTCGATCCAGGTCAGAGGTTTGGACAAAATTTCGGCCCGCGCCCGCGCCCGCGCCATATCGATGCGAAGCGCAAATGGGGCCCCGGATTCTACATGTGCGCCGCGCTCTTCCACATCCATATCGCGGCAGGTGCCGGGGTACAGCGGGCCTTCGGGTCCCTGCCCCCTGGCGTGCGGAGCACCGGCCGAGCGTGCAATCTCGTTCAGAATCTCTTTCCGGGTACAGAAACAGGGATAGACCAAATCCTCTTCGGCGAGCCGGTTCAAGGCGTGGCGGTATTCTTCCAGATGCTCCGACTGGCGGCGCACCGGCTGCTCCCAGGCCAGACCCAGCCAGGCGAGGTCGTCCTCGATGGCGGTATCGAATTCGGGGCGGCACCGGGTACCGTCGATATCCTCGATGCGCAACAGGAAGCGCCCGCCGTCCGCCTTCGCCGCCCGTTCGGCGAACAGGGCCGAATAGGCGTGGCCCAAATGCAGATGCCCAGTCGGCGAGGGGGCGAAGCGGGTGATCGCTGGCGGCACCGGTTGCACCTCCTAATCACAATAGCTGGAACGGTAAGGGTTTGAATTTATCCAGGCAGTTATATTTAATCCGAAAAGTTGCGAAGTCGAGCCCCGGTAATAAACTGTGGCAATCGGCAAGCGACATTGGAGGTACGCCTTGAACGATATCCCTGAATTGGACGGCCCGGAAATCGGCCCGGCGGGCGGCGGCGCGCCCGAGCAATTGATCGTGTTCGTGCATGGCTACGGCGCCGACGGCAACGATCTGATCGGCCTGGCGCCGCAATTCGCCGATCTCCTGCCGAACGCCAAGTTCGTTGCGCCCAACGCGCCCTACCCCTGCGAGGCCGGGCCGTTCGGGTATCAGTGGTTCCGCCTGACCGAGCGGACCGAGCCGGAAATGCTGGCCGGCGCGCGCACCGCGCAGCCGATCCTGAATCAGTTTATCGGCACCCAGCTCAGCCGGGCGGGGCTGCAAGACCGGAACCTGGCGTTGATCGGATTTTCCCAAGGCACCATGATTTCGTTGTTTACCGGGCTGCGCCGGGAGCGCCCGATGGCCGGCATCCTCGGCTATTCCGGGCGGCTGGTGGGCGCCGAAGCACTGGCCGCCGAGATTTCCGCCCGCCCGCCGGTGGTTCTGGTCAACGGCGATGCGGACACGCTGATCCCGGCGGCTGCCCAGACGGCGGCGCTCAGCGCGCTGGAAAGCGCCGCCGTGCCGGTGGAAGGCCATATCCGGCCCGGCCTTGGCCACTCCATCGACGAAGCCGGGCTCGAAATCGGGCGGCGCTTCCTGGCGCGCATATTCGGGCTTGCGTTGCCGTAAACGAAAATGGCGCCGGCCGAGGACGCGGTTGCATTATTGCGGGCGCTGGCTATGATTTGGCCAAATCGGAGGGGATTGGGGAGTTACGTAATGTATGCGGCGCTGGATAATTGCCCGACACTGGTCCTGAATGCGGATTTCCGTCCGCTCAACTATTTCCCGCTGTCCCTTTGGGGCTGGCAGGAAGCGGTGAAGGCGGTGTTCTTGGGCCGCGTCAACGTGGTCTCCGAATATGATGAAACCATCCACTCGCCGAGCTGGGCGATGCAGGTGCCCAGCGTCATATCGCTGAAGCAATATGTCAATCTGGCGCGGCGCCCGGCGTTTACCAGATTCAACGTGTTCCTGCGCGATCAATTCTCCTGCCAATATTGCGGCCACGACTTCGCCACCCTCGATCTGACCTTCGATCATTTGGTGCCCCGTTCCCGGGGCGGGCGCACCGAATGGACCAACGTGGTCGCCGCCTGCGCGCCCTGCAATCTCAAAAAGGCCAACAAACTGGCCAAGGAGGCCGGCATGCATATCCTGCGCAAGCCGATCCAGCCCTCCAACCATCAGCTGCAAAAGATGGGCCGCCGCTTTCCGCCCAACTATCTGCACGAAAGCTGGCGCGATTTCCTCTATTGGGACTCAGAACTGGAAGCCGGTTAGAGCCTCCCTCAATCCATTCCGCCCTTGCCGGCATACTATCCCTTGTGTATTTCCGAATATGCGACACAAACCGCCAAAACGGGTATGGGGGGCGGTGGGGGATTATGGGGGTCGGAGGGAGCAGGCCAATCGGGGATGGCCACGGGTTGGCCGATTGGCCGTCCGTTCCGGCAACTCGCCATGTGACGCGCTCGGCCATGTGGGCGTCATGCTTGGCACTTGTCTGTGATCGAAGCTACGCCGGCCTCAGCCAAGTAAGATTCAACCACGGAGACAGTGAGGCGGTGAGAAGAGAGAAGAGATTCACCACCGAGGTCGCGGAGGACACAGAGAAAATTGCAAATCGGGCGTCCAGGCACCTCGGTTTCAGCCGCACACGGGTACGGACACGAACACGGGGTCATTGCCCGGCGTGGTGTCACCTTAGCCTATTTACAATTTCCAAGAGCACGGCTCCCCATATTCGGGAGCCCATAGGTGTTATTTAGTCTGTTGGCCGCGCGGTGCAAGGGGCGCGCAAGGGAGAACTATTTCGGCAGCTTTGCAAGGATGCTACACGGCGTAGGCCGGAGAAATAATGTCCTTCTTTGGCCGTGGCGCCGGAACGATATTCCAGCTGGAGGCGGCATAGTGGTTCCGAAAACCTGTGTTTTCGGTATAGGTGACTTGTCAGTTTCGGGATTAAAAGTAAAACTTGATAGTGCCACTCGTCCATTGCTTGGCGCGGAGTACATCAAAACGACAACTGGGCCATAGGATTGAATTTCTCATTTGATGGGATGAAACTAGGATTATTTGCCTGATACAGGTGTTTCAACGATGGGAAGATAAATGGCAGCATCCCAGTAAAGTATTGATCTGTAGTTTTGTTGTGGGTTTCCAGCATCAAAGAGTACATAATAGAGCCCGGCATAAATTCGTAATTTTTACCTCGGCGCGAGACTTTTTTCTGCAATACCCGGAATGCCAGATATTCTCTAAGGGCAATAATGCTACCCGATCTGGCTTTCAATTCTATCTTGGTTTTTTTGTCCAATTCATTTGGAGTTTTGAGCAACTCATTGACCTGTGTCAGTGTCCAATCCTGTAACAATTTTCTTTTGGCACCCAATATCCTTGTACCAAAGTCACTAATTATTTTTGTTTGGCCGTCCCAATAAACCGGCCTTCCACCATCAATCCCCGCCTTGAGTAGATCAATTTCCATTTCCGGATGGAGCATAATTGCTCTGATGGACAAATGTAGGTGAGGGACAGTTGTTCCGGTTCTGCCTGAAAATCCAATCACTGGGAATAGGTCCATATATTCTAATCGCCCATATTCCAATTCCGGTGCACGTCTTACTTCTGACAAATGCCAGTATGTACTTTCAACCGGCCGATGATCGTGAACCAGATGGACCGCATTATAGCGTCTTCGCCCATCTCCAGCAGCCAACGATTTTGCGATTGGTACAATAGGTGTGCCGCTAGGGTCAGGACTCATTAATTCAGATAGAAGATAACAATAGCGGCGATGCATATGGCTGAAAAGAAGGTGTGTGCGCAACGGTCATATCGTGTTGCAACGCGGCGCCAGTCTTTGAGTTTACCGAACAT
>JAYGEH010000220.1:0-4484 GCA_046582475.1 Rhodospirillales bacterium | reverse complement strand
GCGCGGGCGATATTCACCCGCTGGCGCTGTCCGCCGGAAAGCTCATGCGGGTAGCGGCGGATGAACTGTCCCGGATCCAGGCCCACCTTGCGCAGAATGTCGTGGGCGCGTGCGCGCGCCTCGTCAGGCGGGGTGCCGTGGACCTTCGGACCGAAGGCGATGGTATCCTCGATCGGCAGTCGGGGGTTGAGCGAAGAATAGGAATCCTGGAACACCATCTGCATCTGCCGCCGCATTCCCCGTAATTCCAGGTCGCCGCCGACGGTTTGCCCGTCGAAGGCGATCGTGCCGGCATCGGACGGGATAAGATGCATCAACAGCCGCGCGGTGGTCGACTTGCCGCAACCCGACTCACCGACGATCCCCAATACCTCGCCCGTGCGGACCAAGAAGCTGATGTCGTCGACCGCCTTAACCTCCGCCACGGTACGGTTCAGGATGCCGCCGAGTACGGGGAAAAATTTACGCAGCCCGTTGACCACCAGGATATTGCCCGTCTCGGTGGTCTCGGCCAGGTTGGCCTGGGAGGAATTCACAACCGCTTCCTCATAGCCTGACATCCATCGCGCTGCGTATGCCGTCGCTCAGCAGATTGAAGGTGAGCGACGTCATGAAAATCATCAGGCCCGGCAGTGCCGAGACCCAGGGATTGACGTAGATGGATTGTCTGAGGGTGTTTAGCATCAGACCCCATTCCGGCTCCGGCGGCTCGGTGCCGAGGCCAAGAAAGCTCAACCCCGACGCCAAGATGATACTGACGCTAATCAGACTGGTTGCGTAGATGAACACCGGGCCCAGCACGTTGCTTAGAACATGGACGCGAATGATGGTCAGGTTGCCGGCGCCGCTGGCGCGGGCTGCCTCGACATAATCGAGATTTTTTATCTGCGTGGTGACGCTTTCGGTCACCCGCGTCAGCGGCGGTATGAACACCAGGGTCAGGGACAAGATGGCGTTGCCAACGCCGGCGCCAAGCGCGCCTGAAATCGCGACCGCCAGCAGCACCGAGGGAAAGGCGTAGAATACGTCCATTGCCCGCATGATCAGCATGTTGACGCGGCCACCAAGAAAGCCGGCCACCAGTCCCAACAAGCCACCAATGCCCAGTGCCGTGACCACCGGCGTGATCCCCATGAAAAGCGACAGCCGCCCGCCATAGAGCAGCCGCGTCAGCATGTCCCGGCCCATCTCGTCGCCACCCAGCGGATACCCTGGGGTACCGATCGGTTTCAACCGATTCATCATATCGGCCTTGTAGGGATCGGCCAGCGCGATCCAATCCGCGAACACCACCGACAGGACGATCACCAGCAGCACGGCACCGCAGACCAGCGTCACCTTGTCTTCGCCGATGCGCACCAAAACCGTGGCCCAATAGCCGCGGGACTGCACCGCGACCTGGGCGGCATCGACGGTCGCCTGCTGCTTCTCGTCGAGGGCGCGCCGGTTCATCCGCGCGCCATGCGGGGGTCAATCGCCGTCTGCACGATATCGACCAAAAAATTCAGCAGCACAAAGAACATCGCCAAGATCAGGATCGTGCCCTGCAAGAGAGGCAGGTCACGCTCGAAAATCGCGCTGTTCAGCAGCGAGCCCGTGCCGGGCCACTGGAATACAGTTTCGACCAGGATCGATCCGCCCAACAGATAGCCGAGTTGCAACCCCATCACCGACAACATCGTCGGGGCGGCATTCTTGATCACGTGCATCAGCACCTGCTGATTCAGGAGGCCCTTGGCGTGCAGGGCCTGGACGAATTCTTGATTCAGAATTTCAGCGACCGTGGCGCGGACGGTCCGGGTGATGATGCCCATCGGAATCACCGAGAGCGTGATAACCGGCAGCACCAGATGTTTAAGATTTTCGGCATTCCACTGCCAGGCCGTCGAACCGCCGGGCCCCATGCCGAACGACGGCAGGACATTCATTTCCACCGAAAAGATGATCACCAGCACGATGCCAAGCCAGTAATGCGGCACGCTGATTCCGGTGATGGCGATGCCGGTAGCAAATTTGTCGATCCAGCGCCCTTGGAAATAACCGGCGACGCCGCCAAAGAAGGCGCCTAGCGTGAACCCCAGCAAGGTCCCGCCAGCCGCCAGGATGAAGGTATTGGGAACGGCAACGGCCAGTTCGTCGGCGACATTGCGGCTGCGCGCTATCGAGACGCCAAGATCACCAACCAGAACACGGCCGAGCCAGGTTACGTATTGGATCGGCAGCGGCTTGTCGAAGCCGTAGTGCTTCTTGAGCTCCTGGACCATTTCCTCCGGCGCGTCGGCCGGCACGACGGCGCTCAGCGGATCGCCCGGCGCCATATGTACCAGGGCGAACACCAGCACCGTTACCCCAAAACTGATCGGAATAATGTAAAGAATTCGACGGATGAGATACGCAAACATAATGGCCAGGTTCCTAGATGCGGCTTGCGCCGGGTCAGCCACTCTTAACGGTGGGCATTACCCGGCGCGTCACTACGTGGTCGAACGCTACTCCATGGAGACGGGCGTCAACGACTGGAACCAGTTCCGCGCCTGAACGAAACCCTTCACCTTGGTCGTCATGCCGCGTGGCGCCACATCATGCACTACCCAGATGAACAACGCCTGATCGACTTCTAGGGTATGGAGCTTGGCGATCCACTTATCGCGCTCCTTGGAATCGAACGCGAGCGAGGCTTTGTTTAACAGCTCATCGATTTCCTTATTGCAGTGATAGCCCCAGTTCACCCCACCAGGTGCGTGTAGATCGCAGCGCAGGAAGCGGGTGAAGCCGCTGAAGGGGTCTTGGGTGGTATAGCTAACGTTGATCCCATTGGTTCCCTTTGCCTGCGCCGCCTTGGCCCCGGCTCGCCAGCGGCCTAGAAGGCTTTGCCATTCCATCACCTCGAAATCGACGTCGATGCCTACTTCCTTGAGGTTCTGCTGGATGTACTCGTTCATCGGTAGGGGCAACATCTGGCCCGATCCGCTGGCCGAGATCATGATCTTCACCTTGATCGGATTGTTCGGACCGTAACCGGCTTCCTTCAACAGTTTCTTCGCCGCCGCGGGGTCGTATCTGAGCACGAAGCTGGGCGTGCCGAACCACGGATCGCCCGGCGTAACATGGCCCTTCGCCTCGATCGCATAGCCGCCCAGCAGGGCCTTCACGCCGGCCCGGTCGATCGCCAGATTGGCGGCCTTGCGGACCCGGATGTCATTCCAGGGCGAACCCTCGACCCGGCTCAGATGCCACGACCAGATATGCGGATAGAGATTCGAGGAAACCACCATGCCGCGCTCCTTGAGCTTCGGAATAGCGTCCGGCGAGGGCGCTTCGATCCAGTCGACCTGGCCCGACAGCAGCGCCGCCGTGCGTGCGTTCGGATCCGGGATCGGCAGCGTGATCACCTTGTCGAGTTTCGGCTGCCGGGTGGGGTCCCAATGTTCCTTGAAGGGAACGAACTCGGCCCGCTCGCGGGGGACGAGCTTCACCAGCTTCCAAGGACCGGTGCCCGAGGGGTTCTTCGCAAATTGTTTCCAGTCCTTGCCGGTCTTGTCGAACTGCGCCGGGCTCGACATCAGGATGTAGCTGATCTGATAGGGGAAAAAGCTGTCGGGCGACTTGGTGGTGAATTCGACAGTGAGTTTGTCGATCTTCTTCCAGCCTTTGGCGTTGCTAGCGGCGTCATAGACCACGGACGAAATCCGGAAGTTCACCAGCGAACCCTGGCGGGCGCTGTACTGCGGCGCGCTCTTATCGAACAGCTTATCGAAATTCCACAACACCGCATCGGCATCGAACTCGGAACCATCATGGAACTTCGCGCCCTGGCGCAGCTTGAAAATCCATTTGGTCTTGTCCTTGGCGCCGACAGTCCAGCTCTCGGCAAGGCCGGGAGTCAATCCGGACGCCTTGTCGGCCGAACTCAAATCCCAGTTGATCAACGCGTCATAGAGCATCAGTCCCATGAAACGGAAGCCCTCGAAGCCTTGGTCGGGCTGGCCCCAGGACAATGGAATGTCGGCCGCCGTCATGCCTACCCGGAGCGTCCCGCCGGCCCGCGCCGTATTTGAAACGGTCAGCGATCCGGCAATGACCGCCACCGCGGCGGTGGCGACAATGATGCGCGGTAGATGCCGCCGCAATCGTTCACGAATGCAATTCACGATGAATCCTCCCTTGTCAAATTCTATAGGCTGAACTCTGAAACGGAGAAACAATATCGCACTTATTACAACAGCTGCGGACGGGTTCTCTCCGCCCTCTCAACCATCAGCCACGGCCCCATTCAACCCGATGCGATATTGGAAGTATAGACCTCGCATGGTAAAATTAGCAACAGCCAACAAAAATTTGGCCTCCATGCGTTGCGGCGGCCAAAACTGCCGGCTAATTGTCAACACCGGAGCAAATTGGTTCGACATGATGACTGAGAACGCCGGAGCAATAATCCCTCACTGAAGCGGCCGGAATGTCTGGTTGCGCCGGAGTAAGAATCC
>JAYGEH010000558.1:0-2542 GCA_046582475.1 Rhodospirillales bacterium | reverse complement strand
ACATCATGGTGCCGAGGCAGATCGGCGACACCATAAGACCGCTCATGCCTAAACGATTGTAATTCATAACGAAATTTCCTAACTGGATTGATTGGGTCTGATGTAAGACTAATTTCTAACTTCCGATAATCCAACATTATCGGAACCTACCGCCGCAAATTAGTGGTTTCAGTACACACCCCAATGTCCGCTTATGGCTATTAACGGACTCTTTCCCGAATGGTGATTCATGTCCGCTTTACCCCAGAAAGCGGACGTTCGATGGATGAAGTGGTATTACAGGGGTATACGGAAAAGGTGGATTCCCTATTCACCAATCGGTGGCCGATCCGACCCACGCAATCCCCGAGGTCATGTCGGTTGGTTTCGGCATGGTCATAATCGATCCTGATCAGGCAATTTATGTGATAGCCTATCTGCGGTTTTCAACAGGGAACATGTCATCATGAAGAAATTGGCCATCGCGCTCGCCGCGGCGGCGCTATCTTTCGGACCGCAGGCCGCAAAAGCCGGGACGTTGGGCGACGTCAAGGCCCGCGGCGTCCTCAACTGCATCGTTAGTACCGGCCTGCCGGGATTTTCGTACACCGATAAATCCGGCCGTTGGAAGGGTTTCGACGCCGACATGTGCCGCTCGGTCGCGGCCGCGGTCCTCGGCGACGGCGAAAAGGTCAAATTCATTCCCGCCACCGGCAAGACCCGTTTCACGCTGCTGAACTCCAAGGAAGGCGACGTCATCTTCCGTAACACCACGTGGACCTTCGTCCGCGACGTCGACGTCAAGCTGAACTACATCCACACCACCTACTATGACGGCCAGGGCTTCATCATCCGCAAGTCTAAGGGCGTCAAAAGCGCCAAGGAACTGGACGGCGCCACTATCTGCATCCAGACCGGCACGACAACGGAGCTGAACTTGGCCGATTACTTCCGCGCCAATAAGATCAGCTACAAACCCGTTCCCATCGAGTCCAACGAGGAAGCCCGCAAGAACTATCTCGCCGACCGTTGCGACTCATACACGACGGACGCTTCAGGACTGGCCGCTACCCGCGCCACCTTCGACGATGCGGACAAACACGTGGTTCTGCCGGAAATCATTTCCAAGGAGCCGCTCGGTCCCGTCGTCCGCCATGGTGACGATCAGTGGGCCGATATCGTCCGCTGGACCGTCTATGCCCTGATTGCCGGCGAAGAACACGGCATCACGGCGGCCAACGCCGACAAGATGGCGAGTAACTCCGGAAACCCGAACGTCAAGCGGCTTTTGGGTTCTGAAGGCAACTTGGGCAAAATGATCGGCCTCGACAAGGAATGGGCCAGGCGCGCCATCAAGGCCCAAGGCAACTACGAGGAAATCTTCGAGCGCAACGTCGGCATGAAAACGCCCGTCGGGCTGGCTCGCGGCCTGAACGCACACTACCTAGACGGTGGCCTGCAATATTCGCCGCCGTTCCGGTAAAACAGGGCTTTTTGCCTTGTAAGTAAAACAGGGAAACCACGCCGGACGGGGGCTCCCGTCCGGCGTGCCTTGTCCGGAAATAAGTTCAAACAAAATCCAGGGCACTGGAGCAGGGGGGCAAGGGTGACGACAGCCGAAAAACTGGCTGGTGAAATGCGAGACGATCGCGAGCCGAATATTCTGCTCAGAATGTGGCGCAACAAGGATACGCGTTCGGTCATCTTGCAGATCCTGACCATGGCCCTACTGTTCGCGTTTCTGGCCTATATCATCAACAACGCGGTCCTGAATCTGGCGATTCTCGGCAAGACCTTCAGCTTCGAATTCCTGAGTTTCCCCGCGTCCTACGACATCAACCAACGGCTGATCGAATACACGTCCCAAAGCACCCATTTCCGGGCCATGCTGGTGGGCATCCTGAACACCGCCCTGGTCGCCTTCTTCGGGATCATCACGGCAACCATTGTCGGTTTCCTGTTCGGCATTATCCGGCTATCCAACAACTGGATCGCCAGCCACATCGTTTATTGCATTATCGAATTCACCCGCAATGTCCCGGTCCTGCTCCACATCCTGTTGATGCACGGGATCATCGTCCATGTCCTGCCAAGCCCGCGTCAGGCCCACAGCCTGGCCGACAGCATTTTTCTTTCCAACCGGGGCATGACCATTCCCGATCCGATTATCGGGGAGGGGTTTTCTTACAGTGTGATCGCCTTTTTCGCCGCCGTCGGGATCATCGTTTACTTCCGCAACTGGGCGAAGAAGGTCCGCGACGAGAGCGGCAAGATCTATCCCGTGTTTCTGATTTCCGCCGGCATTCTGTTCGGCCTTCCGTTTCTGGTGTTCCTGTTGTCCGGCTCGCCGCTCAGTTGGGAGGTTCCGGAACTCGGGCGATTCAATCTCAAGGGCGGGATCACCATGATCCCGGAATTCCTGGCGCTCTGGCTGGCCTTGTCGTTCTATACGTCTGTTTTCATCGCCGAAATCGTCCGCGCCGGTATTCTGGCCATCAGCAAGGGCCAGTGGGAAGCCTCTCAGGCGGTCGGGCTTCGAAGGAACAGGATTCTGCAATTGGTG
>JAYGEH010000111.1:0-1682 GCA_046582475.1 Rhodospirillales bacterium | reverse complement strand
GGAAAGGAAGCCCTTGGCCCGGTCGGTCAGGTGCAAGGTGCCGCCGCGCCCTCCCGACAAACCATCGGCGCGGCCGAGAATTTCCGCCAAGGCGCGCCCGGGATCGGCGCCCCGCCCGACCACATGGCCATGATTGCGGTGCGTGGTCAGGGTCAGATCTTCTTCGCGAAGGGCCGCCAAGACGCCGGCGCCGGTGGCCTCCTGGCCGATATAGAGGTGGAAATGGCCGAACGGGTGATCCTTCGACATCGACGCCACGGCTTCTTCGAAGCGGCGCATGAGCAGCATGACCTGGAAAATATCCCGGCGCCGGCTGTTTGTAGTTTGCTCCGCCATTCAGGCCTCCCTTTATGGTTTGATCCTAACCCGCCAAGCCCAGCATGGCGTCAACTTTTGCTACGATCTGGTCGGCACCCGGAACAACAAGCGGCTCCAGCGCCGGGCTATAGGGGATGGGATGGTCGGGCGCGGCCAGGCGCATCACCGGCGCATCCAGATAGTCGAACGCCGCCTCGCCGATGGCGGCGGCGATCTCGCCGGTGATGCCGAAAGTGAGGCAGCCGCCATCCAGCACCAGCGCCCGCCCGGTCTTTTGCACCGATGCCAGAACCGTATTCATGTCGAGGGGAGCAAGACATCTAAGATCGACCACTTCGGCATGGATGTTCTTATCGGCGAGGGCCTCGGCGGCGGTGAGCGCCGTATGCACCATGCGCGAGATGGCAACGATGGTCAGATCGGTGCCCTGCCGCTTTATATCGGCCTGGCCCAGCGGCACCAGATGCTCGCCCGCCGGTACCGGTCCGGTGCGATTGTAGCTCATGCGGTCTTCGGCGAAGATCACCGGGTTGTTGTCGCGGATGGCGGCTTTGAACAAGCCCTTGGCGTCCGCCGGGCTCGCCGGCATCACCACTTTCAATCCCGGAATATGGGCCAGCCAGGCATGCAGGCTCTGCGAATGCTGGGGCCCCAGATTGCCGCCGACGCCCATACCGGTCTTGAGCACCAGCGGCACCGAATAGCCGCCCGCCGACATGTAGTGCACCTTGGCCGCCTGATTGACCAATTGATCCATAACCAGGGTAATGAAATCGCCGAACATGATCTCGACAATGGGGCGCGATCCCGTCATCGCGGCGCCCACGGCCAGCCCGAAGATGGCGGCTTCCGAGATCGGCGTATCGATGACCCGGGCCGCGCCAAAACGCGCAAACAAGCCGTCGGTCTGTTTGAAGACGCCGCCGGCGGTGCCGATATCCTCGCCCATCAGAAAGACCCGCTCGTCCGCCTCCATCTCCTCGGATATGGCTTCGAGGACCGCCGCCTTGAGGCTGATGGTATGGGCTTCAATCGGCATAGGCGGGGCCTTTCGCATCGGCGGCGGCGGGCATGGGCATGGCCTTGGCCTTGTCGGCCGCCGCCTTGACCGCCGCCTTGGCTTCGGAGGTGATGGCGGCGATGTCCCCGGCGTTCAAACGTTCGGCCAGCTTGGGGATCGGATCGCGAGCTAGCCACAACTGGCGCTCGGCCTGGTCTTTGTATTCTTCGGAATCGCCCACATGGTGGCCAGAATAGCGGTAGGTATCGCAAATCAGGAACGCGGGACCGCCGCCGCTCCGCGCCCGGCCGGCGGCGCGCGATGCGGCTTCGTGGACTGCGATGACATCCATGCCGTCGACTTT
>JAYGEH010000500.1:0-3379 GCA_046582475.1 Rhodospirillales bacterium | reverse complement strand
TCAACGGCGCTGGACAAATTTCCCGAACCGGTCAACAATCGGCCCGTCATTTTGGCGCGCCGTCGATTTGAAAGAGGAAGCATCATGCGTTGGTTGGGGGTCGTTGCGTTTAGCCTGGCGGTTTCGGGGTGTGGCTTTTATTTATCGGGTCCGTCGCAGACCATCGAAATTGAAACGCCGGGCGCTGATGGCGCCAAATGCTCGCTGATCGATTCGGTCGACGCGGCGCGCCATCTGAATTCCTCTCCGGGCCAGGTCACCATGCCGTCCGGCGACGGGCCGTTCACCATCAGTTGCGGCAAGCAGGGTTTCCAGACCGCGTCGGCGGTCTTCGACGAACATCTGAACCCGGAATTCTTTTTGAACATTCTCATCGGCGGCGTGCCTGGATTTTATATCGATACCTTTTCCGGCGCGGCGCAGAAATATCCGGGGAAAATTGTCGTCTGGCTGCGCCCCATCGAATTCGCCTCGCCCACCGAAGAGCGCGAATGGATGGCCAAACGCGCTGCCTACGAAAAGCAGCTCATGGAACGAATGAAATAGCCGCAAAAAAGGGCCGCCCCGAGGGCGGCCCAAACATTTTGAATTCCCGTCAACTAATTCCAGCTTAAATCGGTCGGCTCGACACCGTAATTGCTGAGCGAGCCTTTCTTCATCTTGACCTCCGCCGTATGCACGAACACCGCCGGATTGGTGGCGATCGGGAAGATGATATGCTCGTTGTTCATCCGGTCCATGGCCTGGCGGAAGAATTCCTTGCGCTTGTTCACGTCCATGGTCGACTTGACCTTGAGCCTGAGCCCGTCGAGGACCTTGTCGTGATAGTAGTCGCGCACGGTTCCGCCGAAATAAAAGTCGGTGATCGCCGAGGCATCGGGCAATCCGCCGGAAGAATAGCGGCCCAACAGCGCCACCTGCTTGTTGTCGCGCTGACGCTTGCGGTAGCTGCCGAAAGTCATGCGGAACAGCTTGGCACGGACGCCGATTTTGCGCCATTGGCCGGCCACCGCTTCGGACACTTGGTGGGCGCCGGAGAAGGAGCTCAGGGTGAAATCGAGCCCGTTGGGAAATCCGGCTTCGGCGAGAAGCTTCTTGGCGCCCACGGGATCGTAAGCCACCGGTTTGGTGGTCCAGGCGCAACCCTGCTGCACCGGGAAACAGGGGGTGTCGATGGTGCGCACCTCGGAACCGCCGGCGATCACGTTTTTCACCAGGGATTCCCGGTCGACCGCCATCATCAGAGCCTTGCGAACCCGTTTGTCGGTGAAGGCCTTGTTCTTGGTGCGCCCGGCGGCATCGAAGGCCAGGTAGAAATAAACCATGCTTTGCGTCGCCGCCATGGTGAAGCGGGGATCCTTGTCCAGTTCTTCGGCCTGATCCTTGGGCACCGCCTTGATCAGATCGACACCGCCGACCAGCATCTGGGCCACCTGGGTCTGCACATCGGGGATCGGAATGGCGTGGATGCGTTTTATTTTAGCCGACAGGCCGGCTTCCTTGCCATGCCCGTAGCTTTCGCTGCGCTCCAGGACGAGGCCTTTGTTGGAATCCAGGGACACCACTTTGTAGGGACCGGTGCCGACCGGATTTTTACGGCCGAAGTCCTGCCAGTTTTTGAACTTGGACTGGGCATGCTGGGGCCGGATGCGCAAACTGACGGCATAACGGGCCATATCCACCGGATTGAGCTTCTTGGAAGTCAACCGGACCTTGTATTTGCCCAGCTTCTCGGCGTTCTTGATAAACAGGGTGTTGCGTTTGAAACGGTATTTGACCTTTTTGTCGAGCACATGTTTGATGGTGAAGACCACGTCGTCGGCGTCGAACGGCTCGCCGTCGTGCCACTTGATATCGTCGCGCAGTTCAAACTCGATGGTGGTCGGGTTGACCCGTTTCCAGGACTTGGCCAGCAGCGGCTTGAACGCGGCGGCATCGGCGCTGTAATAGATCAGACTGTCGAAGACGCTCCTGCCGGTGAAGCTGGTCTCCGGCTTCGGGTCCACATCTACATCCGCCGAATTGATGGATTCGGCAAAGGCGACGCGCAACGTATCTTTGGATTTCTGCGCAAATGCCGGCATGGCGGCCAGCAGGGCGCCGGCGGCAACGGCCGTAAATAGTTGAGCTTTCATGTTGGTTCTCCCTGGGTTGCCTTTGAATTTTTGACCTTGGCATTGGTGCAAGGCATTACCCAGGGATGATAACCAGTGGCTAGTGGAAATGAAAGAGAGATCACCTAAATATCGCGTTACTGGGCGCCAGCGCCGCCGTAAGCCTATATCCGGTCCCTGCCCGGCCCGCGTCAGGTGCCTTCGTTGGGGTCGTGATACATGGGCCCGACGATGCCGGTCGAGCCCTTGTCGGCCGACGCGAGATGGTATTTTCCATCCCGGTCGCGGCCCAGCTTGCCGTCCTGGCGCAGGCTGTCGAGGGCCATGGCCACTTCGCGGCCATCATCGCTGCCCACCGCCTCGACCACATGAGCGTAGAACATGGGGCCCGATTGCAACGCCTGCTCCACCGTCTGGAAGCGCGCCGGGCCATCGAAAATCTTGGCGGCGCAACGGGTCACCGGGATATCGTGGTCGCGGCCCAGCTCCTTGGTGCAGTCGAAGCCGGCCTTGGCGCCGGTGCGCCGGCCGCGCAGCGACGGGTCCATGGTCATGCCCAGCATGCCCTCTAAAATGACCATATCCTCGTTCGCCTGGAAGCGAGTTCCCATCGCCCATTCCACCTGCAGGTCGTTGAAGATGTCGATGTCGTCGTCGAACACATAGACATGTTTGAGGCGCAGGATGCCGCCAAACAAAGCGTGGATGGCCGAGCGCGCCTCGCCGACCCGGCGCTGCTTGATCGATACCCGGATGGTGTTGGCACCGCCCGACGTTTCGCGCAGGAATACGGCGGCCGGGCTGGAGACCGCCGATTGCAGTATTTTCATCGCCTCGGCTTCGGTGCGCATGGCCGACATGCAGGCTCCGTCGGAACTGTCGAGGGAAAAGGCCGAGCCATGCAGCAAGGTCTGGTGCATAACGTCCCGGCGCATGGTGACCGCCGTGCAGGTGAACACCGGGTCCATGTGGATGGCGCCGTAATAGCCCATATATTCGCCGAACGGGCCTTCCGGTTCCACATAGCCGCGTTCGTCGAGATAGCCTTCGAAAACCATCTCGGCATCGGCGGGCACCGAAATATCGTTGGCCAGGCTCTTGATCACCGGCGCATCCTCGCCCCGGAAGGTGCCGACCAAATTGACCTCGTCGCCGGGAATCCGGGATGTGGCGGCGAACATATCCAAGGGGTGGGCGCCGATGGTGAAGGTGATGGGCAGGGCCTCGCCGCGCGCCACGCAGCCCGTATAGATGCGCTTCAGATC
>JAYGEH010000413.1:0-16374 GCA_046582475.1 Rhodospirillales bacterium | reverse complement strand
CGCAAAGGTCCTTGATCGAAAACGGAATGCCAGCCATGGGCGAGGGTACGATCCCTTGGGCGCGCAACGCGTCGCTGGCGTCGGCTTCGGCCAACGCCGGCCCTCGGAAGACGCGGATGAAGGCCGCCGCCCCCTCGCCGTCCGGGTCTTCGATGCGCGCCAGCGCCGCTTCGGTCAGCGCGCGGCTGGTTGTCTCGCCGTCCTCCAACCGCTCGGCAATTTGCGCCAGGGTCTGCATCTGCATGGAAGCCTCCTCCCGGTTTTTGGGCCAGCCTAAACCATCGAGCCCAACGGGTCGAGGTTTGCGGCCGCGGCTATAGGGGAATGACCAAGAGTGTGTCGATGCGCCGGGAATCGATCACCACGATGCGTTCGGCAAATTTGAGGGCGCCGGCATTTTCGCTGATGCGGTCCAAATAGCGGCCGCAGGCGAACACCGACATGGCGCCGTCATTCATGGTCCGGATCACCGTGAAATTGGATTGCACCTGGGTCTCGCCGTCTTCGTGGCCCAGCACCTGGACGGCGCTGGTGGTGTGGCAATAGGTTTGCGGGTCGAACACGTTGGCCTTGCGCATGGCCGATATGCGGTCGCGCATCATGCCCTGGCCGTCGCAATAGATCACGCTCAAGGGCAGGCCCCGCTCGAAATTCTCCCGGGTGGTAATGCGGTAGCGGCCATTGTCGGTGAAGAATTCAGGCCAATCCTCCAGCTGGTCGCCATCGATCACGTGCACATAATCGGTGAACAATGCCTCCAGGCGGAGACGCAGGGTCTGATCGCCGGCAAGCCCGGTCATATCCCCATGCATTCCCGCCAGCCTTTCCAGAAGCCGCGCACCGCCGCCTCGGTAACGCGCGAGCCGACGCTGGGCTCAATAGCGCGCCCGCCCATGGGCATCACCGTGCGCGCCAACCGATCGGCCGCCGCGCCGCGCTGCACCAGACCGCCGGCGCAACCGTCCTCCATCGACACGAAACCCGCCGGGCCGACCAGGTTGTTGGCTTTAAGGCGCAACTCCAACAGAGCCTCGTCGTCGTCCTCGAAGCCGAGGATGGTCCAGAACAATTCGGACCGGTCGGGCCCGCGCGGCACCAACTGGCGCACCGCCAGGGCGTTCAGGATTTGCTGGATTACTAGGGATGGAAAGACGGTCTGAATGGAATTGGTGACGGTGTCGCCGAGCTCCTCCACATGCTGCATCAGGGACGGGTCTTCGAGGCTGTACTGGTCTTTAAGCGAGCGCACCTGTTCCTTGTCGATCTCGGCGTCGCCGGCCGGCACCCGCTCGGCATAGCTGCGGTGGTGCCAGCCGTTTGCGCTGATTTGCACGCCGCCGCCCATGTTCGGGCGCACGATGCCGAATGTGTTATGGAACACATGCAGCAGGCTGGCGTGATAGGAATCCCGCGTATTCTCGGCATAGAGCTTCCAATTGTTGGGCAGCATCTGGCTGTGATAGCCGAGCACTTTCAGCGGCTTGATCAGCACCCGGTCGATACTGGCCAGCAATTCAGGCCCCATGTAATCGACAAAGGCCGGCGTCGCATTGCTGAAGCTGCCGAAGATCAGTCCGCGATAGGTTTCGATGCGCAAACGTTGAAGCCCATGTTCGGCCTGTTTGAAATCCTCGGGCAAGCCGCCCTTACCGCCGACGCCCTTGGAAAAGGCAACCGCCGCCAGATTGCCGCGCAAATCATAGGACCAATTGTGATAGACGCAGGTCAGGTGGCGCGTGTTGCCGCGGGGCGTGTAGCAAACCATGGCGCCCTTGTGGGCGCAGCGGTTGACCAGCCCGTTGAACCCGCCGTCTTCATCGCGGGTAACGATAATCGGCGCCTCGCCGATATAGGTGGTTTTGTAATCGCCCGGGTTCGCCAATTCGGCTTCCAGGCAAAGGAAATTCCAGGTCGGCCCCTGAAAAACATTCTCCTGCTCGCGGGCATAGATTTCGGCGTCCGTATAGACCTGATAGGGAACCCGCGAGATATCATCGTCCGGCCAGGTGAAGCCGGGATCGTTGCCCATGGCCGCCCCGCCGCTCATACGGGCTTGCCTTCGCTGGTCGCCCATACATCCTGCATGAACTGGTTCGACGGCAATGTCTCGTCCAGCAGTTTGTGCGCCGCCTCGGGCCCGGCGATGGGCAGATTGGTGGCATCGAGGAGACCGATTTGCGCCAATGCGGAGCCTTGATCCCAATGGATATGTTCGTGGCAGACCCTGTCGCCCCGGAACTTCACGATAAGCACATGCGCTATTTCGACAAATTCTCCGCTTGGCTCGATGCCCGAATACAGGCGGTCGAGTACCGTATCGTGGCGAAACCGGACCACCGATTCGATAACCACCCGGTCGGGACCGATGGTGTGCGAAATGGCGACGCTGTCCCGCTCTTTCGAATTCTGGCCGATGAAATGATATTTATAAAAGCGCTTCAGGAAATCGTGGCCGACGCCGCCGGAAAGGGTCGGCACATGGTTCACGTAAGGCTCATCGACCATGGTCGCCATGGTCGCGTCCACATCCAATGTCTCGAACTCGTGGCGCGCATGCTCGGCGAACAGGGCGACATAGTCGTAATAGGGACCGGCGATGCGGCGGATTATTTCCAAGGCGCGGGAATGGGCAAGTCCGTCGACGCGCTTGTCCCAGCCGCCCCGCCCGGGCACCGAAAATTCCGGCGCCGCGTCGGCGAATTCGTAAACGCCGGAGCCGTCCTTGGCATCGAGAACGGCGCGCAGGCGTTCCGCCTCCCGGGCCGCCGCCGGATCATCCTTGGTGCCGAATATCAGCGCCACCGGACACCGGCGGCCCACAAGGGCGCCCTCGGTAACACCGGCGCCATCAAAGGCGACGACGCAATCGAAATCGGCGGCGGGCGCGGCGTCCAGGGCCAGAGCGCCACCCGGCCCGTGACCGATGGCAACCGTTTTGCCGTCATGTTCGGACATGGCGCGCAACGCGTCCGCCGCCGCAGCCACATCCTCGGGCGTGGCGCCGGCTCCGAGATCGGGCGCCAATACGCAATAGCCTTCCTCGCCGAACAGTTCGGCGCGGGCGCGCATGCCATCATCGAGGCCACCATCGGGCAAAAACAAAATGCCGGGACCGGAGCCTGAATGATGGACCGCCAAGAATGCTTCCGCCGTTCGCCCGCCGATCGGGATCTCGATCATGCGGCCCTTCGGCGTTCTTAGGCTATGTGCCGCCGATGATGTCATACCTGCCTCCCCTTGATGCGCACCATTTGGAAATCATAAGGGTGCCGTTACTGGAAGTCTATCTGGCTGGTCTTGCATCGCCCGGTCAATCGCGACATCTTTAATGCCGCACATCAATCGGAGTACCCCCGACATGCTTTATCGCCCAACCGGCCTGTGGAGCTTTGATCCCGAACGCGCGACGCCGGGATTTACGGTGGTCGCACCGCTGCGCTGCAAGGACGTCCATTTGATCGGCATGCACGGCGAGGTCCGCCATTCCTGGCAAACGCCGACGACACCGGGCAATTACGCTTATATGCTGCCGGGCGGGCACCTTCTCTGGTCCGGGGAAATGACGACCGGCCCCAATCCCGCCGGCGGCAAGGGCGGTCTTTTGCGCGAATATGACTGGGACGGCAACGTGGTCTGGGAATATCAGGACGACCACCAGCACCACGATTTCCGCCGCCTTTCCAACGGCAACACGGTCTATATCGGATGGGAGGAAATGCCCGCCGAAGCCGTAGCCCGGGTTCAGGGCGCCACGCCCGGCAGCGAAGACAAAGGCGGCATCATGTGGGGCGATTACCTGCGCGAAGTGAACCCGCAGGGCGAAACCGTCTGGGAATGGCACGCCCACGAGGACGAAACCCTGCTCGCCGAGCCCTTGCATGCCATGAGCACGCGCAAGGAGTTCGCCCATTGCAATTCCGTCGCCGAGCTGCCGGGCGGCGATCTGATCCTCAGTTTCCGCAAATTCTCGATCATCGCCATTGTCAACAAGGAAACCCGCAAAGTGCGCTGGCACCACCGGGACGATGGCTGGGGGCAGCAGCACGACGCCGAGATGCTGGACAACGGTAATATCCTCTTGTTCGCCAACGGTATCCATGTGGAGATCGGCGTCTATCATTCCCGCGTGGTGGAAATGAACCCCGAAACAAGGGAAGACGTCTGGGTCTATCGCGCTTCGCCGCGGCCCAGCTTCTTCAGCCCCAATATTTCCGGCGCCCAGCGATTGTGGTCCGGCAACACGCTGATCTGCGAAGGCCTTCCGGGGCGCATCTTCGAGGTGACGCCCGACGGCGAGACCGTGTGGGAATATGTGTCCCCCTGGTTCGGCGGCCCCTGGCAGGGCGGCACGATCAATTCGGTATTCCGCGCCTACCGCTACCAGGCCGACGGACCGGAGATCGAGGGCCGCTTGGGATCGGTGCTGTAGCCCGGTCAGCCGGGCTTATGGGCCAGGAAAGAATATCCGAAAACCTCGAAGCGGCGGGCATTGGGCTCGCCGCCGGCGCCGGCGAAGGTATCCACCGGCGCACCGATTTCTAAATTTTGAAAGCCGCTATCCTCCAGCATTTTTTGCCAGCCCGCGCACGGCAGGCCACCGGCAATTCACGCCGTCCATAGATCAATATCGTTGAGCGCCCCCTCCGGTACCGGCGCGCCGTTGGCGATATCGGCGAATTGCAGCCGCCCGCCCGGGCGCAAAATGCGGAACACTTCGGAGAATGCCTGTTGCTTGTCTGCGCACAGATTGAATACGCCGTTGGAAATGACCACGTCCGCCCAACCTTCTTCGATGGGCATATCCTCCAGCAAGCCTTCGCGAAATTCGACGTTGCTCAAACCCATGGCGGCGGCGCTGGTGCGTGACTTGGCCAGCATTTCCGCGGTCATGTCGATGCCGATTACGGCGCCCGAGGGGCCGGTCTTGGCGGCGGCGATGAAGCTGTCGAAGCCGGCACCGGAGCCCGCATCGACGATCTTTTCGCCTGCTGTAATTTGGGCCAGGGAAAACGGATTGGCGACGCCGGCGAAGGATTCAACCGCCGCGTCGGGCATCGGATCGACCATGGCCTGATCGTAGCCGAGGCGCGCCGCCGCCGGCCGCCCGGTATGGAAGTGGAATTCCTTGTCCGGCTCCACGGCCACTTCGCGGTACTTGTCCTTGATCTGCTCGCGCAAGGCGCCGGGATCAACGCGCGTTTCGGCATCCATGTCATTACCCCAATCAATTTTAGAATTAGGCCACATTTATAATAGGATTTTGAAGGTCTGTACAAATCGGATTTCGCCGGGCACATAATACCCATGAGCGATACCGCCCCTTCCCCGGAAATTACCAGCGACAAAAGGGCCTTTGCGGCGCTGCACCATGCCGGCGCCAGGCCCTACTTGGTTTATACGGGACTGGTGATGTTGGCCGACAGCGTCGAGCACGTGATCAGCTATTGGATGATATTCGAAAAATTCCATTCACCGGCGCTGGCCGGGTTCGCGGTCATTTCCCATTGGGTGCCATTCCTGTTGTTTTCGGTACTCGCCGGCGCGCTCGCCGATAAGTTCGATCCGCGCCGTATCATCCAGATCGGCATGGTGCTGTTCATGGCCGCCTCGGCGGCCTGGGCGGTATTGTTTTGGACCGACACGCTGGAGATGTGGCACGCGATTGTCATTTTGAGCGTGCATGGCCTGGCCGGCGTTTTCTGGGGTCCGGCGGGACAAATGCTGGTGCACGATATTGTCGGGCCGAAACAACTGCACAGTGCCGTGCGCCTTCTGGCAACGTCGCGCACCCTCGGGCTTTTGCTGGGTCCGGCGGTGGGCGGTGCCGCGATGATCATCCTCGGCCCCGCACTCGCCGTATTTTTAAACTTTCTGATTTACCTGCCCTTGACCCTGTGGCTTTGGAAAGCGCCGTTCGGTCCCAAGTTCAGGGCCGAAGCCGGCGGCGCGCAACCGGGATCCAACATCCGCGGCTTCGCCGACATCGTCGATGCGTTTCGCGAGGCGGCCAAGAACAGGACCTTGATATCCTTGATGCTGTTGGCCGGCATGGGATCGCTGTTCGTCGGCAAAGCCTATCAGGCGCAGATGCCGGAATATGCCACATTTTTTAACGACGGCGCCGGCCTCATCGGGACCAGCGTCCGCTATAACATTCTGTTCGCAGCCACTGCCGCCGGAGCGCTGGTCGCCGGCATCGCGCTGGAGGCCAAAAATCTGCTGCAACCCAGTCTCCGCTCCGCCTTTATCCTGGCGATACTCTGGTGTTCCGCTGTCATCGGGTTCGCCGCCGCCAGCAATTTCGTGGTTGCGGTGGTACTTCTGTTTGCGGTCGGCTTTACGCATCTGGCCTTCAACGCCATGGCCCAGGCCATGGTGCAGCTCAGCGCGCCGGCGGCCATGCGCGGCCGTATCCTTGGGCTGTACAGCATGTCGGCGCTGGGATTGATGACATTTTCCGGCGTGACCGTGGGGTTCGGCGGCAGCCTGGTGGGTATTCACTGGTCCTTAGGGCTAAGCGCCGCCGTCCTGTTATCGGTAATTTTGGCGCTCGGATTTTTTGTCCTGCGCGGACTCCGCGCTCAACCCGGCTGAGTCTTTCAGCCATCAACCTCAACCGGCTTCATCCATTGGGTATCGAACTGGGCCGGCGACAGGATTTCAATGAATTCGAAATCGTCGGAATGGTCGAGCATGTCGTGGACGATGCCGGGCGGCATGTGAACGCAGGTGCCTTCCGTCACCTCGACCTCGCCGGTGCCTTCGAAATGGAATTTCCCCCAACCCTTGAGCACGTAGAACATCTGAAATGTCACATCGTGCCGGTGCGCACCGAGACTGCCGGGGCCGGGCGCGGCGGCGCCGAGGATGCGGGCTTCGAAGGCGCCGCCGGTGGCCGCCTTTACCCCTAAATCCCGGGTCCGGTATACGCCTCTGGGGCCAAAGCTTTCATATTCCGCATCCGCCGCGTGGCTGACCGACAGCTTGGAATTCGTATCGCCCACGATATTCTCCCGCCAAATTATTGGCTGGCAATCTACCACCCCACAAGCCAAGGCTAAGATAATCCTTGTCAGACACAGACCGAGGGCCGACATTTGCGGAAGAATTTTCAGAGGGAATAGGAATGAAATTCGGTCTTTTCGATCATCTTGAACGCTCCGAAGACCGCTCGCTGGCCACCCAGTTCGATGAGCGTATCGCATTTGCCGCCGCCGCCGACAAGGCCGGCATCTATTGCCTGCACGTGGCCGAGCATCACTCCTCGCCGCTCAACATGGTGCCGGCGCCGGGCGTATATCTAAGCGCCGTGGCGCGCGCCACCGAATCCCTCCGCCTCGGCCCCCTGGTCTATCTTCTGACCCTGACGACGCCGCTTAAACTGGCCGAGGAAATTTGTATGCTCGATCATTTGAGCAACGGCCGCTTCGAGCTCGGCGTCGGGCGCGGCGTATCGCCGTTCGAGTTGAATTACCACAATGTGGATCACGCCGAATCCCGCGACATATTCTTCGATGCCTATGACTGCCTGAAAAAGGCCCTGTCGGCCGACGAGTTCAGCTACCAGGGGAAATATTTCAACTATGATAACGTTCCCATGCCGCTGCGCCCGCTTCAGGACCCGTTCCCGCCGGTCTGGTACGGCTCGTCCAGCACCACCGGGTCCGCCTGGGCCGGCGAACACGGACTGCATTTTACCTCGAACGGGCCGACCGCCAAGGCCAAGGAAAATATCGACGCCTATCGCCAAGCCTTCGCCGCGCACGGCAAGCCGGCGCATCCGAAGCCGGAATTCCCGGGCGGCCTTGCGGTCGGCACTTTGCGCCACATCGTCGTCGCCGAAACCGATGAAGAGGCACTGAAAATCGCCGCGCCGTCCATAGAATATCATTGCCGGCATTTGAACTGGCTGCGCAAACGGCATGGCCAGACTGAATTTACAAACCGCCTCGGCATCCACCGGGAGGAAGATTTCGGGAGTTGGCAGAGGGTCGGCATGGCAATCGCCGGCTCGCCGGAAACCGTGGCCGCGGAATTGGAGGCCCAGATCGGCGCGCTGGGCATCAACTATTTGATCGCCTATCTGTTCTTCGGCACCATGACGGCGGCCGAAGCCGGTCGCTCGCTGGAATTATACGCAAGCGAAGTCATGCCGCGTCTGGCGGCATTATTATAACCAGCGGCCTATAAGTTATTTCGGCTGCGGCACGATGCGCAAGTATGGCAGCGGCGATTTCCAGCCGTCCGGATATTTCTCTTTCGCTTCGTCATCGGAAACGGCCGGCAGGATGACCACATCCTCGCCCTGCTTCCAATTGACCGGGGTCGCGACTTTTTCCTTGGTGGTCAGCTGGCAGGAATCCAGCAGGCGCAGGATCTCGTCGAAATTGCGGCCCGTGCTCATCGGGTAGGTGAGCATTGCCTTGATCTTCTTGTCGGGGCCGATCACGAAGACCGAACGCGCGGTCGCGTTATCGGCGGCGGTGCGCCCATCGGAAGTGTCGCCGGCATCGTCGGGAAGCATGTCATATTGCTTGACCACTTTCAGTTCGGGATCGCCGATCAGCGGATAGTTCAGCGCATGGCCTTGCGACGCCTCGATATCTTTCGACCATTTTTCATGTTCGGGAACGCCGTCGACGCTGATGCCGATGGTTTTGCAATTGCGCTTTTCGAATTCGGGTTTGAGGCTGGCCAGATAGCCAAGCTCGGTGGTGCAAATGGGGGTAAAATCTTTCGGGTGCGAAAACAATATTGCCCATCCGTCACCGATCCATTCATGGAAATTTATGGTCCCCTGGGTGGTGTCGGCAGTGAAGTCCGGCGCGGTGGCATTGATGCGAAGTGCCATGATTTATCTCCCTTGGTTTTCACGGTGGTTCACTTTTTTTAATATTATAAATTTAACCCCAACACCATCACTGTGACGCAAATCGAGGCGCTTGTCATTAATGTTTCCAATCGCCGATGGCCGGGCGGGCGAGGCCCAGATTTTCGCGCAAAGTTGTGCCCGTATAGTCCGTCCAATATAAACCCCGGCGCTGCAATTCAGGGACCACGAAATCGACGAAATCGGCATAGCCGCCGGGCACATGGGTGGCGGCGACGACGAAGCCGTCGCATACCGGGCCGGAGAACAATTCCTCCAGCCGGTCGGCCACTTCGCTGGCATCGCCGATGATGTGCTCCTTGGTGGTGCCGCGCGGGCTGTGGGCCAGAAAATCGCGCAGGCTCGGATTGGCCTTGCCGCTTCTCTCGATGACCGAATCCCGGTTCGCGTGGGAGCCGGTCAATTGCTCGATCTCCTGGGTGGTCATCGGCGCGTCAATATCCCTGGTGGCAAAGTCGTAGTTGTTCCATTCCGACAAGAGCGACAATGCGTCGATGGGTTTGGGCAAGGTCTCGATCACGGCGGCCTTGTCCTCGGCCTCGGCGCGGGTGGCTGCCGTGACGGTGGTGACCGGAATGCAGATTTTCAAAGCATCCGGATCGCGCCCGTTGGCGGCGGTCATCTGCTTGAGTTCCGCGTACCGCAATTTGCCGCTGATCATACTGTTGATGGAGGTGAAGATCACCTCGCCCCAGCGCGCCGCGAACACGCGCCCGCGCTTGCTTTGCCCGGCTTGGATCACCACCGGGTGCCCCTGGTCCGAGCGCGGCACCGTGAACGGACCGCGGCTGCTCATATATTTGCCTTTGTAGTCCAGCCGGCGCACCTTGGCCGGATCGGCGTAGCGGCCGTTTTTTCGGTCCACCTCGACGGCGTCGTCGTCCCAGGAATCCCAATGGCCGTGGACGATCTCCATGAATTCGTCGGCCTGGTCGTAGCGGCTGTCATGGTCCATGGATTGCTCGCGGCCCATATTCCTGGCTTCGCCGTCATTGACCGATGTCACAACATTCCAGGCGGCGCGGCCCTTGCTCATCAGATCGATGGTCTGAAACAGCCGCGCCACGTGGAACGGCTCATAATAGGTGGCCGAGCAGGTTGCGCCGAGGCCAAGGCGCTTGGTCGCCGCCGCCATCGCCATCAGCACCGGGATCGGATCCATTTTGACGCAGCGGATGCCGTTCTCCACGGTGTGGGTGTGATCGCCGCCATAGCGGTCGGGCATCGCCAGGCGGTCGTCAAAAAAAGCGATCTGGAACTTGACGCGCTCCAGCACGCGGCCGATTTCCTCATAATATTCGGGCGAAAAGGAATCCGTGCGCGCGTCGGGATGGCGCCAGGAATAGGGATGGTTGGTGCAATTCTGGGCTTGCAGGAAGCCCACCATGGTCATTTGCCGGGCCAATATATTTTCCTCCCCATATTCGGCGCGGGTAATTCGCCAATGCTATCAGGTCTCGCCGCCCCGATAAATCACCCCCTAATCCCCCTTCCCTCGCCCGGCCGTCGTTGCTAACGTCCAACCATGGACGGGCCAGCAAGTAGCGGAACCATGCCGGTGATCGATCTGGCGCCCTATTTCAGGAGCGAGGAGGGCGCCGGCGAATCCATTGCCAACCATCTGCGCGAAATCCAGCAAGAGATCGGTTATTACTGCATCATCAATCACGGCATCGGCGCTCAGCTCATTTCCGATGCCATCGGCCAGGTGCGTTTGTTCTATGGATTGGCGCTGGAGGAACGCATGAAACTCCGCGTCGGCGCCGCCAGCACCGGCTATGTGCCCTTGAAATCCTCGGTCTATGTGACCTCGCCGCTGAACGACAACGATCAAGCCAAGCGCGATTTGAACGAGAATTTCCGCATCGTGCGGGAACGCCCCGCCGACCATCCGTCGATCCTGGCCGGGCGCCGCTTTACCGGTCCCAACAAATGGCCGCCGGAGGCGCTGCTGCCCGATTTCAAGGCACGCATGCTTGCCTATTACGAGGCGGCGGAAAATTTGGGCCGGGCGCTTTTGCCCCTCTACGCGGTTGCCCTGGGGTTGGCTGAGGATTATTTCGAGCCCTATTTCCTTGATCCCACCTGGCTGACCCGCAACGTCCATTATCCGCCCGACGCGCCAGAGGATAACCAGTTCGCCGCCTCGCCGCACCGGGACCACAGTTTCCTCTCGATCCTGCCCATGTCGCCGATTTCCGGCCTTCAGTTCCAGACCCCCGGCGGTGATTGGATGGCGCCGGAATATCTGGAAAACGCCCTGGTCGTGAACAGCGGCGAATTTATGGAAAACTGGACCAACGGCCGCTTCATCGCCACCCCGCACCGGGTACTGGCTCCCGGCCGGGACCGCTACATCATCGCCTTTTTCTTCAACCCCGATTGGGACGTGGTCTCGGACCCCCTGCCCGGCTGCGTGACGCCTGAGCGCCCGGCGGCGCATCGGCCGATCCGTTTCCTCGACCATCTTTGCAATTATGTGGACGGCAATTACGCCAAATCCAGCGGCGGAACGCTGGAAGACGATACGCCCTAGGATTGGCCCCTACTCCGGAACCGCCATCCTGTGGCGCATGCGGCGGGCATCCTTTTCCCGGAGGCGCACCGTGAGGTTGACGCACTCGTCTCGGTCTTGGCGCGCCAGCACCTCGCCGTGATCATACAGCCAGGTTAATTCGGCGCCATCGGCCCAGGGGATGCGGAGTTCCAACTCAACGCGGCCCGCGGCGAAAATACGGTCCACGGCGCCGAGCAATGTATCGATGCCGCTGCCGTCCCGGGCCGAAATCAAAACCACGCGCTGATTGGTCCGGCTGGTACGATTTTGTACAGCGGCAACGTCCGCGGACGCCAGCAGGTCCGCTTTGTTGAGCACCTCGATCAGCGGCGCGGCGCCGTTTCCATTCTTGCCGTCCATGCCGAACACTTTTAGGACCGCCAGCACGTCTTCTTTTTGCGCCTCGGTGTCGGCGTGGGCGGCGTCGCGCACATGCAGGAGCAAATCGGCCTCCTTGACCTCTTCCAGGGTCGCCTGAAAGGCCTCCACCAGTTCGTGGGGCAAATCGGAGACAAAGCCCACCGTGTCCGAAAGGATGACGGTTTCGCCCGATGGCAGTCTAAGCCGCCGCATGGTCGGGTCCAGGGTCGCGAACAATTGGTCCCGTTGATCGACGCGGGCATCGGTCAGGCGGTTAAAGAGGGTCGATTTGCCGGCGTTGGTGTAGCCCACCAGGGCGATGATGGGATAGGGCACCCGGCGGCGTGCCTTGCGGTGTAATTCCCGGGTCCGGCGCACCTCGGCGAGGCTTTTTTTGAGCCGCGTGATGCGCTCGTCGATTTGCCGGCGGTCGGCTTCGATCTGGGTTTCACCGGGGCCGCCGACGAAGCCGAGGCCGCCGCGCTGGCGTTCCAGATGGGTCCAGGACCGTACCAGACGGCTGCGTTGATAGGTTAATGCCGCCAGCTCCACTTGTAATGTGCCTTCGCGGGTTTGCGCCCGGGCGCCGAAAATTTCCAGGATCAATCCGGTGCGGTCGATGACCTTGCATTTCCAGGCGCGCTCCAAATTGCGCTGCTGGATCGGGCTGAGCCCAGCGTCGATCACCGCCACGCCGATATCGTCGGCGGCGATAATGCCGCCCAGCCGGTCCACCGTGCCGGTACCGAATAAAGTCGCCGGGCGCAGCCGGTTCACAGGCGCGGCTTCGGTGTACAGGATTTCCAGATTGATCGCTTCGGCGAGGCCGATGGCTTCGGCCAGCCGCGCTTCCGGCGCCCGCGCCGGCCCGGCACTGGCGGCGTTCCGCTTTAATGCCGGATGCACCACAAGCGCCCGCCCGGTGACCGGCCGAGCGCTTAACTCGTCGTGATCAAAGCTATTAGGCGTCGGCGGCCTCTTCCACCTCGGCGCCCGCTGCGGCGCCCGCTTCTGCCCCCGCTCCCGCGTCCGCACCGGCGTCTTCGTCTTTCTTGTCCGGCTCGAATAGTTGCACAGGTCCCGACGGCATCACGGTTGAAATGGCGTGTTTATAAACCAGCTGCGTATGACCATCGCGGCGCAGAAGCACCGAAAAATTGTCGAACCAAGTGATAATACCCTGCAACTTTACGCCGTTCACCAAAAACACGGTGACCGGGTTCTTATTTTTACGCACGTGATTGAGAAATACGTCCTGAACGTTTTGTGTTTTTTCTGCCATGGGTAAACCCCCCGACTTATTAGGTTTGTTGTCATTTTATAGCCTGCGCGCTGATTTGTACACGCAGGGGAACTATATTACACCGGCGCGAAATCATTGGAAGCCCTAGTTTCCCGCAAGCCCCAGAAAAGCACATAATTTTTCACCATTTTCGAATAGTAATTCGGGCGGCGTATGGCCGAATTCGCCCGTCCCCGGTAGTTTTTCGCGCAAAAGAACCGGCGTAACGCCGGCGGCGGCGGCGCATTCCATATCGATATCGGTATCGCCCACGAACCAGACTTGGCGGTCGGCGGCATAATTGCTGGGCTCTAGCGATAGGTGTATGGGCTCGGGCGCCGGCTTGTCCCGGGCCGCATCGCCCGCACCGATGACCGCACCGAAGAAGGATAACCAGCCGAGATGCTCCACCTCGGCCCGCAGCAAGGCCCCGTCCTTGTTGCTGACCACGCCCATATAGATGCCCACATCGGCGATGGCGCGAAGCATCTTTTGGCGCCCGGCCAGCACCGCCAGCTCTTGCAAATGTCTGGCGCGGAAATGGGCGTAGAAGATATCGCGCGCTTCTTCCCAGCGCTCGCCGAACAATTCCGGATAGGCTTCGCGCATGGATTTCCGCACCCGCACCTTGGACTCGGCCATGGTCCAGGCTACCTGGCCCATGGCCGCCAAGGCCGCGTTGTTGGCCGCGTGGATGGTCGGCCAGCTATCGACCAGCGTATTGTCCCAATCGAAGATAATGGCGCGGAGCTTGGCGGCCGGCGCCATCAATGGTTTCCGCCAAACGAAGATAAATGGGCGCGATAGGCCGCGAATACGCGCGCCGTCACCGGCCCAGGGGCGCCGTCGCCGATGACCGCCCCGTCGATTTTGACCACCGGTTTTACCAGGGCGGTGGTACTGGTCTGAAAGGCTTCCCGCGCCGCCTTGGCTTCTCCTAAGGAAAAGGCGCGCTCGGTGACCGATAACCCGTCCGCGGCGGCGAATTCCATGATGGCTCGGCGGGTTACGCCGGCCAGGATGGCGCGGCTCAATTGGCGGGTGACCAGCGCGCCCGCCTCGGTCACGATCCAGGCGTTGGCCGATGTACCCTCGGTGACCAAGCCGTCATCGGCGACCATCCAGGCATCGTCGGCGCCAGCCCGGCTGGCCTGCATGCGGTCGAGGATATTGGGCAGCAGCGCCACGGATTTGATATCGGGGCGCGCCCAGCGCTGGTCGGGAACGGCGATGACGGCGATGCCGCCGATCTCCGCAATGTCCCGGGGCCAGGTAAGGGCTCGCGCGGTGACCACCATGGCCGGCTTTATATCCGCCGGATAGGCGTGGTTGCGGGGCGCAATGCCGCGGCTTACCTGCAAATATATTGCGCCGTCGCGGATGCGGTTGCGGCGCAGGATTTCGCGCATGATCAGTTTGATCGAACGCGCACCCGCCGGCGGCATCATGTTCAGCTCACCCAACGAGCGGAACAACCGTTCCATGTGCGGCGCCTCATCGACGATGGCACCACCATAGACGGCGATGACCTCGTAGACACCGTCGGAAAATTGATAGCCCCGGTCCTCGATATGGACCGCCGCGCTGCCATGGGGAACATAACGGCCGTTGACGTAGGATAGAACGGGCATGTTTTGGATTAAAAGAATTCGAGTTGGACGGCGAACATCTTTTCAACCTGGCGCACCGCCTCGGCCGGGGCCAGCAGCACCACCCGGTCGCCGGTCTGGATCACCGTCGAGGAGCGCGGAATGATGACCTCGCCGTCGTGCACCACGGCGCCGACCAACACGCCGTCCGGCAGATCGGATTCGCCCAGCGGCTGGCCGACCAGTGGTGATGTTTCCAATGCCTCGGCCTCGATCAATTCGCCGAAGCCATCGCGCAGGGTGTGCACCGAATGGATGCGGCCCCGGCGTACATGCTGAAGGATGGTGGACACCGTAATGTGGCGCGGGCTGACCACAACGTCGATGCCCAGGTCCGGCACCAAGGGCGCGTAGGCTTCGGAGTTGACCAGTGTGATGGCGCGGGCGCTGCCTTGGCGCTTGGCCAACAGCGCGGCCAGAATATTGGTCTCGTCGTCATTGGTCACCGCCACCACGGCTTCGGCCGCGGATACGTTGGCTTCTTCCAGGATATCGGAATCCAGAACGTCGCCGAGGAGCACCACCGAGCGCTTGAGATTGCGGGCCGCGATCTCGGCGTGGGCTTTGTCTATTTCGATGATCTTGATATTGACCGATGGGTTTTCGGCCTCGATCTGCTGGGTCAGGAACTGGCCGATATTGCCGCCGCCGAACACGACAATGCGCCTGGCTTCGCGCTCCTCGTGGCCAAAGGCGGCCATGGCCCGGTCCAGATGTTCATGGTCGCAGACGAAATAAACCTCATCACCGGGCATCAATTGTTCATCGCCGACGGGCGACACCGGATCGCCGGCGCGAACGATACCGACAATGCGGACGTTCAAATCGGGGAACAGTTGGGTCAACTGGCGGAGCGGCGTGTTCACAACCGGGCAATCGGCATTCAGCCGGACGCCGACCAATTTGACCAGATCGCCGACCAGGGAAATCAGATCGAAGGCACCGGGCATGCGCAGGCGCCGGGCAATGGCGCTGGCCACTTCACGCTCCGGCGAGATGATGACATCGATGGGCATGTGATCGCGGGTAAAAAGGTTCGCCCATTTCGGTTCCAGATAGCCCTGTTGGCGGACGCGGGCGATTTTGGTGGTGATATTGAACAAGGAATGGCCGACCTGGCAGGCGATCATATTGACCTCGTCGGACTGGGTGACGGCGATCAGCATATCGGCATCGGCGGCGCCGGCCTGCTCCAGGATATCCGGATGCGAGGCGAAGCCGTTCACGGTTTTGATGTCGAGGGTATCGGCAATCTTGCGCGTCAATTGCTGCGATTGGTCGACCACCGTCACATCGTTGTCTTCCTGGGAAAGATAGCGGGCGATGGAATAGCCGACTTGGCCCGCGCCGCAGACGATTACCTTCATGTTCCGTCCATTCGCTTATCGGGATGGTCCCCTGGATGTTGTTGCCTAGTGCCCGGTGTCATCTAATTTGCCCCCCTACGACGGCGTTGCAAGGTTTCCGGCGAGGCGCGCGCCGCGCCGTGGTGCCAATCCACCACAAGGGGTGCGCGACGACGACCGGGAGCCTTGCAACGCCGCCCTCTGGGTCACTTTTCCCGTCGCCTCGGGGTGTCGAAAGGGTTTGCCGATGGGCCCGCATCGCCCGCACCCTTTCTCCTACCGAGGAAACG
>JAYGEH010000332.1:0-5468 GCA_046582475.1 Rhodospirillales bacterium | reverse complement strand
GTGATCTCTCCAGCCAGACTCAAAGCCATGTAGCGGCCCACTGTGTCCCAGTGGCGCTCGAAGAAGATATACGCCGCGACGAGTTGCAGCAGCACCAGCGGAATGAGGCTGATCATCACCGCGCGGCCGAACAACGAGCGTGGCAAAAATTTCTTGAGCCTGGCCATGATCGCCGCGTGAGCCTCCTGGTTTGTCCGTCCCTCCTGTTTATTCCGTTCGCCACGGAAATCCCAGCCTTTTGAGTTGGCGCCGAATTGCCGGCGCGCCTTGCCGAATGGCCGGTTTGATGCCATGAAATGGGTTCCTATCACGGCTCGATGGAATTCGCCGGAACCCGGCCCGTAATCGCCACGCCAATGGATATTGGCGGTATGCAGGGGGCGATGCGGCGCTCGATCAGCGTCGCAATATGAGCCGCGATGACCCCGGTATCAGCCCTTCGATCGGTCCCGGGCCTAGGAACCCGCTCCGAAGAACACCAGCCGCGTCAGGAAGGTGTTGTCCGCTTCGGACGTCATGAGGAGCATGAACACCATCACCAGGGCGGGCGGCAGCACGATGGCGTAGGTCAGGGCGAGCCGTTCCCAGCGCATGTGCATGAACACGGCGATGATCAGCCCCGCCTTCATCAGCATGAAGGTGATGATCAGGGTCCATCTGAGGTAGCTCTCGACGTGAAAGTAGTCGACCATATAGGAGAAGGCGCTGAGGACGAAGAGCAAGCCCCAGACCTTGAAGTAGACGCCAATCGGATGCTGTTGGCCTTCTGCGTGCGCCATGATGACCCCTTACCAAAGATAGAAGAATGCGAAGATGAAGACCCACACCAGATCGACGAAGTGCCAATAGAGGCCCATGATCTCGACGGCCTCGTAATCGCCCTTGCGGCTGGTGAAGAAGCCCGGCGTCGCGTTGTCGTATTCACCCCGCCAGACCTTTCGCGCGACGATAATCAGAAAGATCACGCCGATCGACACATGGAGGCCGTGGAAGCCGGTGATCATGAAGAAGGTGGAGCCGAACTGGGTCGCGCCGAACGGGTTGCTCCAGGGACGCACGCCTTCCTCGACGATCAGCTTGGTCCACTCGAAGGCCTGCATGCCGACGAAGGAGGCACCGAACAGCGCCGTGACCAGCAGCAGGATGGCGGTTTTGGCCTTGTCTTTGCGGTAGCCGTAATTGACCGCCAGGACCATGGTGCCCGAGGACGTGATCAGGATAAATGTCATGATGGCAATCAGGATCAGCGGAATTGGCTCGCCGCCGAACGACAGTGCGAACACCTCGCTGGCATTGGGCCACGGCACCGTCGTCGACAGACGCACGGTCATATAGCCGACCAGGAAGCTGGAAAAGATGAAGGTATCGGAAAGCAGGAATATCCACATCATGGCCTTGCCCCAAGGCACATTCTTGAAGGTCCGTTGATCGGAACTCCAATCGGCGGCAACGCCGGCCAGTCCGGGCGCCATTTCGCCCGGTTGGGCTACGCTCGCATCGCTATCTGAAGGCGCCATATTTACTCCATCCCCTTTAGCTTATTAACAACAGGCCGAATACAACCAGCCAGATCAGCAACAGGTAGTGCCAGTAGGTGGTGCACAATTCGACGCTCAAACGCAGATCCTTTACCGGACTGCCCTGCCACATTTTGGAAACGCACCGCCACCAGGCGATCAAGCCGCCCAGCATATGGGCGCCGTGCAGCGCGGTCAGCAGATAGAAAAAGGCGTTGGCGGTATTGGCGTCGGCGTAATAGCCGAGATCCACCAATTGCCGCCAGACGAACAATTGCCCGGCCAGGAACCCGACCGTGAGAACGCCGCCGATATGCAGGCCGTCGCGCATGCCGTCCAGATTATCGCGCCCGGTGCTGGTGCGCGCCCACTGAAAGGCCAGGCTAGCGCCGATCAAAAGCGCCGTATTCAGCCACAAGACCCAGGGTTCCGGCATCGAACGCCAGGACCCGAAGACCATGCGGTCCGCATAGGCGACGATCAGCAGCGAAAAAATAACCGTGACCACCAAAAGGAAGACCCGCAAACCAACCTTGCCCGCCGGCAGGAAAAATGCCGCCGGTTTGTTGATGGCGTCGATATCGGTGCTATCGCTCAGCCAGGGCTTTTTGCCCAGCTCGCGGAATATTCCCATGATTCGGTTCCGCCGTTCGGGTTCCGCCTATTGCCTACCGGACTGATCGCCGGACTGATCGCCGCCGGAGTGTATTACGTCTTCCGGCGGCAGGTTTTGCGGCACGAAGTCGGCTTCGACACCGGGCACGCTATAGGCATAGGCCCAACGGTAGGTCACCGGCAATTCCTCGCCGAAATTGCCATGGCCCGGAGGCGTCGTCGCGGTTTGCCATTCCAACGTGGTGGCGTTCCAGGGATTGTCGCCGGCGGGTTTGCCCTTCCATATGCTCACCAGAATATTGATGATGAACACGACCTGCGCCAATCCAACGATCAGGACCACGATGGTGATAAACTCGTTCAGCGTTTCCGCGGACGGCGGAATGAACGAGGTTTCGCCTTTTTCGAAATAGCGGCGGGGCACGCCGACGAAGCCGAGATAATGCATCGGGAAGTAAATCAGGTAAGTGCCGATGAAGGTGACCCAGAAATGAAACTGGCCCCAGCCTTCGTGCAGCATGCGCCCGGACATTTTCGGGAACCAATGATAGACGGCGGCGAAGATCACCAGGACCGGCGCGATCCCCATCACCATATGGAAATGGGCGACAACGAACATGGTATCGGACAATGGAATATCCACCGTGACGTTGCCGAGGAACAGACCGGTTATGCCGCCGTTCAGGAATGTCAGAATGAAGGCGATACAATACAGCATCGGGATCGTCAGCTGAATATTGCCCTTCCAAAGGGTCAGCACCCAGTTATACAATTTCAGCGCCGTCGGCACCGCGATAATCAGCGTCGTGGTCGCAAAGAAGAAGCCGAAATAGGGGTTCATGCCGCTCACATACATGTGGTGCGCCCAAACAACGAAGCTCAAGCCGCCGATGGCGACAATCGCCCAGACCATCATGCGGTAGCCGAAAATATTCTTGCGCGCGTGCACCGAGATGATGTCGGAGACGACGCCAAAGGCCGGCAACGCCACGATGTAAACTTCCGGGTGCCCGAAGAACCAAAACAGGTGCTGGAACAACAAGGGGCTGCCGTTGTTGTAGGCGAGCAATTCACCGCCCTGAACCATCTCGGGCATGAAGAAGCTGGTGCCGATAATCCGGTCCAGGAGCATCATGATTCCGGCGACGAACAGCGCCGGAAACGCCAGCAGCGCCAAAATCGTTGCCGTGAAAATACCCCACACGGTCAGCGGCATGCGCATCAAGGTCATGCCGCGGGTGCGCGCCTGCAGGACCGTCACCACATAGTTCAATCCGCCCATGGTGAAGCCGATGATGAAAAAGACCAAGGAGACAAGCATCAAAATGATGCCGTACTCGATTCCCGGCGTCCCTTGGGCGATCGCCTGTGGCGGATACAACGTCCAGCCGGCACCGGTGGGCCCGCCCGGAACGAAAAAGCTGGCGGTCAAAATCAGCACGGCCAAAAGATAGACCCAATAGCTGAGCATGTTCATATAGGGAAAGACCATGTCGCGGGCGCCGACCATCAGCGGGATCAAATAGTTGCCGAATCCGCCAAGAAACAACGCCGTCAGCAGGTAGATAACCATGATCATGCCGTGCATGGTGACGTGCTGGTAATAGGTGTCGGCATCGATAAACGAAAATGTGTCGGGGAAGCCGAGCTGCAGCCGCATCAGCCAGGACAAAACCAGACCAACCAAGCCGATGGCGACCGCGGTGCCGGAATATTGGATGGCGATAACTTTGGCGTCCTGGGAAAAGACATATTTGGTCCAGTAACTCTTGGCGTGGTAAAGATCGACTTCCTCGACCTCTGCCGCCGGGATTATCTGGGTTTCGTCGAGTACACCATTACTCATCAATCGGCCCTCTATGCTGCAAAATTACCGAATCCCTACTGAACGCTCTGGTTCGATGGCGATTCGCTTGCGGTAAGAATTGTTTTTTCCTGGGACGCGTCCGGAACGGGTTCGGTTGCCGGCGACCCGGCCGCCGCCTGCCGGACATTGGCGGCTTTCGGATAAAGCGCCGCAAAGGTTTCCTGGCCGCTCAGCCACTTGTCATAGGCACCCTCGGCGTCGACGACGACCGTGCTGCGCATGGCATGATGGCCGACACCGCAAAGCTCGGCGCAAAGCACGTCAAAGGTTCCGGCCCGGGTCGGCGTCATCCAGAAAAATGTCACCATACCCGGCACCAAATCCATTTTGGCGCGGAACTGCGGGACATAGAAATCGTGCAATACGTCGATCGAGCGCAACAACATCTTGACCGGCTGATCAAGCTTGAGATGCAAATCGTCGCCTTCGATCAGCACGTCGTCCTTGCCATTGGGGTCCTTCGGGTTGATGCCGAAGGGATTGTCGTCATTGACCAGCCTGGCGCTCGAGGTACCCAGCTTGCCGTCCTTGCCGGGCAGCCGGTAACTCCAATCCCATTGCTTGCCGAGCACTTCGACTTCGACGACATTCTCGGGAACGGTGACGAAATCGTTCCAGGCTATCAGACCCGGGGTCAGCAGGGCGACGACGCCGACGGCGGTCACGATGGAAAGCCACCATTCCATTTTCGGATTTTCCGGCTCGTAATGGGCGCGCCGTTCTTTTTTGTAGCGATACCGCCAACAGCAATAGGCCATGAACATGATGACAATGACATAGGCGACGCCGGTAATCCAAAATGTGATGACTATTGCGTCATCCAGTGCGCCCCAGTTGGAGGCGAGCGGCGTAAACCACCACGGGCTCCAGATGTGAAATATAACGGAGCCGATTGCTATGATTACCAAGACAACAGCGATTACCATTCTGCATTCGCCTTTCCAGCGACTCTATGGGAAATGAAACCTGAGAATTCGACGATAGTGTCCTAGTTATGGCTCTATCTTGCGGGTCTGTCCATGATTTTGCGGATAATTTTATTGATTGTTTTCCGGAATAAGGATGCTCGGGAAGCGGCGGTTTCAAACGCGAAAATCGCCAGGAACAGCAAAGCGCTTATTTCATCCGGATGTTGGAACCCCCCGCCCACATCGGCATTATATTTTCAAAGCCAGCGTTCATCGAATTACCTCGATCCAATTTCGCCACTATATTTATTTGAATGTGAGAGTCAATTGTGCGAAGAAATATCTCCATTATAATTGCGGCCATTGAGGTGTTGGACGGAATGCGTTACTGCCTGGTTGATGATGGTAACGAAGAGCTACCGAATCGCGCGGCGCGCACCGCCAGATATTGGGTTCCGGAGGTAAGGCCATGACGACTGCGAATGTTCCCCTGACCGCGCGCCAGATGCGGAGCAAAAATCCCGTCGTCCGCCAAATTGGCCTGGCGGATCTGATGGATGC
>JAYGEH010000536.1:0-4140 GCA_046582475.1 Rhodospirillales bacterium | reverse complement strand
CAAAGGAAAATGGGGTGCCATGCGGTCCAATTGCGTTTGCGTCAGCCAGAATAAGTCTTTCATTTGATGCCCTCCAAAGGTCCTAAGGACATCATCCGGTGAAATGCTGAATTAATAATTAATGGGTCCTGAGCCTAGTTTAGGCACGGTCCCTGGCGCAAGGAAGAAAACGCGGCGTGCCGTCAGGAGAGGGTCCGGAATATGTCTTCGCCGAGATCGGCGCGGGCACCGTCGAGGACCGGCTGCACGGCGTCCCTGAATGCGGCGCGCTCGGCATCGGTCAATGTCAGGGGTTCGATCCCCTCGGCGGCCAGGCGCGCCATCATGTCGGCATCCTCGGCTACCGCAAAGCCGCGCTGGGCCTTGGTGGCAACGCCGGCGGCATGGATCACCGCGTCCCGCGCATCTTCCGGCCAGCCATCGAATATTTGTTTGTTGCAGAGCAGCAGCGAGACCCCGAACAGATGCCCCGTCAGGGTGAAATAGGGATGAAATTTGTGCACCGAGAATTGGTAGGAGTTGGTCAGCGGATTTTCCTGGGCATCCACCTGGCCCGAGGCCACCGCCGCCGGATAATCGGCCACGTCGATGAACACCGGCGCGAACCCCAGACGCCGGAAGGCGCTTTGGTGCAGCTCCGAATTCATCGAGCGGATGGATAGGCCCGCACAATCGGCGGGGGTGCGCAAGGGCCGGGCGTTGTTGGTAAAATGGCGGAAACCGTTGTCCCAGAAGGCGAGCACCCGGTAGCCGGTGTTTGCGGCGAAGCGGTCTTTCAGCAGCGTCCCCAGATTACCGTCGAGGGCGGCGTAGGCCGCCTCCCGGCTTTCGATGAGAAACGGCACGTCGAAGACGCCCACTTCCGGCACCTGGCGGGCCAAATAGCTGGATGCGAAATAGCACATGGTCAGATCGCCCGCCGCCACCAAGCCTAGGAGGTCGGACGCCTTGGCGCCCGGCGTTTCGGTGATGTTGGCTTCCAGGTTAAAGGCAATGCTGCCGCCAAGCTCGGCGCCGAACAGGCGGGCGGCCCGCGTATGGACCGACGCGTCGCCCTGGTAACGGCCGAAATTGATGGTGATGTCTGGCATGGCGGCCGAAAGGCCGCCTGTTTGTACCCGTTCGCCCATGAAAAATATTCCGTCTTTTTATAGGAATGTCATTCCGCGGCTTCGGCGCGCCTGCCAACGATGCGGATAATCTCATCGCCCGACGTGACCGTGCCGAAATTGTTGGATACGGTTTTCAACGTGGCGGCGTGCAGCTCGGCGTCCGAAGTGCCGACGCATTCTTCCGGAACGACGATGTAGTAGCCGTCGAAAAAACCGTCGCGGATGGTCGAGTCGACACAAATATGGGTGGCGACACCGGTGACGATCAGCGTCTTCACGCCCTGGCCGCGCAGAAAATCACCCAGCCGGGTGCCGTGGAAGGCGCTGTAGCGGTGCTTCTGGATGATGATTTCGCCGTCCTTGGGCTGCATTTCGTAAAAGTCGGCGCCCCAAGTACCCTCGGCGCACAAGACCGGCTCGTTGTCGCCAGGGATAAGTCTGGGCAGCGCCTTGGCCAGGTGGCCGTCGGATATATATTTGTGGTCATAGATGGCGACGATCCAGACCATCGTCATGCCGGTATCGCGGGCCAGATCCACCAGCCGGTTGATATTATCGGCGATCGGTTTATTGGCGCTCATATCGGCGCCCCGGGTGCGGTGCAGATAGCCGCCCTCGGCGCAGAAATCGTTCTGCATATCCACAACCAATAGCGCCGTATGGTTGGGGTCGAGTTGATCGTCCAACTGGGTCAGTATTGTGCGCATGGATCGCCCTCCCTGGTTGAGCCCCGCCGTTACGGGACTGTAGCGAATGGGCATTGTGGTGTCACGCCATCCGGGTCATTCTAATATCGGAATTTGGTAATTGCGCTTTGGGAGACAGGCCATGGGTGAAGCAGCCGGCGAGATCGTCTATCAGTCCTACACCGCCGAGCAATTGACGGCGCAAATGGCGGTTCATGCCACGGTCGAAAATCTGGGTGACTATATGGCGGAATCGGCGGCCCTGGCGGAGCAGGCGAAGGCGCAAGTTTCCGGCCAGTACGACATCGCCTATGGCGAGGCCGATGTGCAGAAGCTGGATATCTACGCGCCCGACGGCACCGAGGGCGCGCCGGTGCTGATCGATATCCACGGCGGCGGCTGGATCCAGGGCACCAAGCAAACCCGCTCCCTGCCGGCGCCGGCCATTGTCGGGCGCGGCATCATCTGGGTGCCCATCGATTACGGCCTGGCGCCCGATTATCCCATGTCCGACATCGTCGATCATGTCCGCCAGGCGGTCGCCTGGGTGCACGGCAATATCGCCGCTTACGGCGGCGATCCCGACCGTTTGTTCGTCTCGGGCAATTCCGCCGGCGGCCATCTGACCGGGGCCACCGTGATGCCCGGCTGGCACAGCGCCTATGGAATCCCCGAGAATGCGGTCAAGGGCGCCTGCGCCATGTCCGGGGTGTTCGATCTGGAAGCCCTGGTGCGCGCCGCCACCGGGCCCAACGATGCCTTAAAGATGGATCTGGCCGAGGCCAACGCCAACGCGCCGATCCGCAATTTACCGGAGCCGGGCCAAGAGCCAAACTGGGCGCCGGCGCTGATCGTCGCCTGCGGCGAGCCGGAACTGGACGAGTTCAAGCGCCAATCGGCCAGCTTCGCCGCTGCCTGGCGGAACGCCGGGCTGGCGGTGAAGGAAATTCAAGTGCCGGGCGCCCACCATTTCGCCATGTCGCGGGAGTTGGCCAACTCCGACGGCGAATTGCACGCGGCGGTGATGAAGATGATTGGCGTTTAAGCCTCTCAGGAATATTATATCGACGGATTCCGAGGCCGCCCGGCGTTAAGAGCGATAGAACCCGCCGTGCTTGGATGAACGCGCCATGCCGTCTGTCGATGCCTTCATTGCCGCCACCCGGTTCGGGCTAGGCCCGCGCCCGGGAGAGCTTGCCGAGATCGATGCCGATCCACGCGCCTGGATCATTGCCCAGATCGAGGAAGCGCAAACGATTCCCGAAAACCTGCGGCACTTTCCGGCGGCGGCGGACATATTAAAAGGCATCCATGAAGCACGGCTGCGCTCGCCCGAAGCACTGCGCAAGGAAACCCGGCGCGCCTACCGCGAAACCCTGTTTCAAGAACTGCGCGAACACGCCAATCACGTGATCATGACGCGCCGGCCGTTTGCGGAGCGCATGGTTCTGTTTTGGTCCAACCACTTTACCGTTTCCACTTCGAAGCCTCTCATCGGCCCGTCCATCGCCGCCTATCAGCGCGAAACCATCCGCCCGCATATATTCGGCCGCTTCGAGGATATGCTGGTTGCCGTGGTGCGCCACCCGTCGATGATCTCCTATCTGGACAACCAACTGTCGATGGGATCCAATTCGCCCGCCGCCAGGCGGTCCGGGCGCGGCCTCAACGAAAACCTGGCCCGGGAAATTCTGGAGCTGCACACCCTTGGCGTTGATGGCGGTTATACGCAGAGCGACGTCACGGAATTCGCCAAGATATTGACCGAATGGCGTCACGGCGCCCTGGGCGGCAAACGGGCGCGCCAATTCTTCGGGCCGGTGCACGGCGATTTCGAATATTTCGGGCGCGCCCACGAGCCCGGACCCAAACATCTATTGGGCAGGCGCTATAGCGAAGACGGCGAACGCGAAGGCATGGCCGCGCTCAAACATATCGCCGGCCATCCGTCCACGGCCCGGTTTCTCGCCACCAAACTGGCCCGCCATTTCATTGCCGACGATCCGCCGCCAAGCGCCGTCGCGAAACTGGCCCGCGCCTTCCAAGACAGCGGCGGCCATTTGGGCCAGATGTCGGCGGCGCTGGTGGCCATGAACGAGGTTTGGGCGGAACCGTTGCCCAAGGTGAAAACGCCGCTCGAGCTGATCCTATCGACGCTGCGGGCGGCGGGCGCCGATGGCCTCGGCGAGCGCCGCTTTTTGCTCAGCCTGCGCGAGCTTGGGCACCGGACCTTTGCGGCGCCATCACCCGCCGGCTGGCCCGACCGCGCCCGGGATTGGATCGCGCCGGAGGCCTTGATGCGGCGCATCGAATGGGTGCGCCAAGCGGTCGCCCGGTTGCCG
>JAYGEH010000533.1:0-10689 GCA_046582475.1 Rhodospirillales bacterium | reverse complement strand
CAAAGGAAAATGGGGTGCCATGCGGTCCAATTGCGTTTGCGTCAGCCAGAATAAGTCTTTCATTTGATGCCCTCCAAAGGTCCTAAGGACATCATCCGGTGAAATGCTGAATTAATAATTAATGGGTCCTGAGCCTAGTTTGCCCAAGCCTTAGCCGGTAATCGCGTCGGCTGTTTCCTGCGGCATGGACAACATGGGGTAATGGTGCGTCGGCAGGTCATAGAGCTGCCAATCCTTGTTGCCTTGCAGTTTTTCCGCAAACGCGTGGAATGGCGAGCCGATGTTCGCCGAGCAAAGCACGTACGCTTTTTCTCCAATGCGCAAATGATTGCCGTCCAGGGATATGGCGTCGGTACTGCATTTCAGCGGCTGCATGGTGCTGAGATCGTTGATCATTTTCCGGTCTTCTTCCGGCAAGTCCGGCGGTACGCTGTTCTCGAGACGCGGCACCTTCCAGCCGTCGCCATATTTGTCCGCCGCTTCTTGGCTGCTGCGCGCCCGGGACCCGTCGGTCATGGCGTCGGTGGTCTGGCCGTCTTCGGGCAGGAATGCATCCACATAGACCAGCCGGCGGATTTTCTGCCATTCCTGGTCGGCAGCCCCGCTTACCACCTTGCCGCCATAGGAGTGCCCGACCAGGACGAAATCATCGAGCCGCTCATAGTGAATGACATTACGGATGTCCTGGATATGGGTATCGAGGCCCACCTCGGGGTTTAGCAAATGCACCCGCTCGCCGAGCCCGGTATAGGTGGGCGTATAGACCCGGTGGCCGGAGGCGCGCAAAATATCCGCCACCCGCCGCCACATCCAGCCGCCCGACCAGGCGCCGTGGCACAAAACATAAGTGGTCATGATTGGTCTCCCCGATGATTTGGATGGAGTATAACCGGCTTATCGCCTGTGTTCACAACCGCCGCAAATACTTTCCAGTGAGCAGCTTGCCGCACAGGTAGCGGCCGATGCGGGCCGAGCCTTGCGGCGTGGTGTGTTCGGAGTCCCAAAAATCACCGTCCTGGAACTCCAATTCGGAGCCGAGATCGATACAATCCAAAAACTCGGCGCGGCAAAAATCCATCAGCACACGGTTGTAGGCCGCCAGTTTTATATAGGCGCCGACGCTGCCGATGATCCGATCGCCCCGGATGCGGTAGCTGCCCTTGGGCTGGGTGATGAAAATCGGATCGGCGCCGAAGTCCTTGGTCTTTTCCGACAGTTTTTTCAGGTGCCGGGCAAAATTGCTCAAACGCGACCGGTTGTCATGGGAAAACCCGGCGATCATCAGATGCACCGGCGCCCCCTTCAACGCCGCCGATTTCTTGGTATTCTTGAAATATTCGGTGATCGCCCCGGCCCCGGTGCGGCCCTTTATTTCCACTTTGTCCATGGAATTTATGGCCTGATCGGAAAGGCTCTTCTTCAACAACGCCACCTCGATTTCGGAAAAGGTGGATTGTTCGGATTTCCAAAAGACGCCCCGCTTGGGCGCATCATAATACAATTCCGCGTTCCACCTTGGGTTCCAGCCCTTGGCAATGGCTTGCAGATTGCCCCAGGCGATCCGGTAGAGGGAATAAAAAGTGCTGTTAATGGTAATCCAATCGCCCAAGACTTTGGCCGCCGTATAGCGCTCGATGGTGCCTGCCCCATGGCGCATGTTGGGCGCGCCGGCCTTATCGCGAAAGGTTACATCATCGTTGAAGCGATTGTTTTCCGGGCTGTCTTCGATCTTGGTTTCGTTGATGCCCACATAGATGAGCAGATATTTGGGCCGCAGATCGGGCATATGGCCGAGCCAGACATCGAAATTGCGGATATGGCCGAGGCTCGATTGGCCGTTGATGCCGGCATTGGCGATTTTGGCCGGGGCGCCCCGGCTTACCAGGCATTGCTGCAATTGGGCGGTCCAGGTTTCCTGGTCGGAAAGCTCCACCTCGTCTGTGGTCGAGCCCCCCATGGCGATGATGTTGATCGCTTCCAGCGCATGGGAATTGCCGCGGAAGCCATAGTAATCCCTGGAATAGAGCATCGGTGCGTCGCGCAGGTATTTTTCCTGTTGCCAGCCGCGGATGGCAAAATCGCGTTGGATGCTGAGGGTCCAAAGGCCGGGCGCCTTGACCCAGGCGCCGAAGACCAGCTCGGCAATAAGCGCAACGGCGAGCAGCAGTGCGGCGTTTACCGCCGCCACCTTGAGCCAAAGCTTATATTTCGATCCGCTTTACAAGCCGACGCGCCCGCCCGCCATTGATTGCGTCGATCCGGCCTGGTGGAATTAACGATTGCATCGACACGGTTCGGGCCCTCGACCGGCGGCCTCTGTTGTTACGGTAGCGAGAGTAAACAATGGTTGTAAAGGCATAATTCGGAGTGCGAATATGAGGCTTGAGCCGGATCGCCATATTGCCGGCCATGGTGGTCAAGGCTGCATCCGGGGAGGCGGGAAATGCTGAGACGGGAAGAAAACGAGCTGCTCACCAGCGTTGGTGCGGGCACGCCGATGGGCGAAATGCTGCGCCGCTATTGGCACCCGGTCGGCTGTTCCGAGGAGGTGACCAATAAGCCCAGGCGCACCAAGGTGCTGGGCGAAGAGCTGCTGCTTTACCGCACCGAAAGCGGCGAGGCGGTTCTGATGCAACTGCGCTGCGCCCACCGCAGCCTGGCGCTCGACTATGGGCGCATCGAAGGCGATGGTATCCGCTGCCCCTATCACGGCTGGCTCTATGACAAATCCGGCCAATGCCTGGAACAGCCGGCGGAACCCGACGGCTCATCGTTCCACGCAAAGATCAAGCTCAAGACATACCGGACGCAAGAGGTCAGCGGCCTGGTGTTCGGCTATATGGGCCCGGGTCCAGCGCCGCTGCTGCCGCTGTATGATGTGCTGCGCTGGAACCATGGGGTCAAAAACATCCTGGTGCAGTACGTGCATGCCAATTGGATGAATCAGATTGAAAATATCGTCGATATCAGCCACCTGGCCTGGTTGCACGGCTACACATTTCCGGCTTACGGCGCCCGCAAGGTAACCTACCATTGGGAGCGCAAGGACTACGGCGCCAACAACGTGATGCGCATCGACGGCATCGATGATACCCACATCTCGTGCTACGCTTTTCCCAATGCGAACCGGTTCGCCCTGCCGCCGGTGGATGCCAGCGGCGAATTGGTGCGCTCGATGATTTACCGGGTGCCGGTCGATGATGCGTTGACGCAAATGTATTTCCTGCGCTTCTACCCCAGCGAAAACCATTCCCTCCATGTCGCCAGGCGCGACACCAAGCTCGGCGAATACACACCCCTCGAGGGCGATTGGTGGGGCATCGACGTGAACGACCAGGATCGCATGGCGGTCGAGCAGCAGGGCATTATCGCCGAACGGGAGAACGAGCACCTGGGCGTCTCCGACGGCGGCATCATCGAGATGCGCCGGATGATGCAGGAATCCCTGGACGCCGTGGCACAAGGCAAGGACCCCTTGTGCATCATCCGCGATGCGGCCGATCAGCAGATCGATTTTCCGCAAAAGTCATCGATGATGGAACAAAAGCAGGAAGATGTGGACTATGCCCGCGACCTGGCCGGTGCAACCTAGGGAGTTGCCATGCCAGAATTGAAAACCAGCGACGGCGTAAATCTGCATTACTTCGAAACCGGGTCGGGAACGCCGGTGATTTTCGTGCACGAGTTCGCCGGCGATGCCCGTTCCTGGGAGCCGCAGATGCGCCATTTCGCGAGGGCCTACCGCTGCATCGCCTTCAACGCCCGCGGCTTTCCGCCGTCCGATGTGCCGACCGGCGCCGACATGTACAGCCAGGATCATGCCCGCGATGATATCCTGGCGGTGCTCGACGGGCTCGGAATCGAACGCGCCCATATCGTCGGCCTCTCCATGGGCGGCTTTGCCAGCTTGCATTTCGGCATCGCCTATCCGGAGCGGGCGTTATCGCTGATCGTGGCCGGCTGCGGCTATGGCGCCGGGCCCGATGTGCGCGAGCAATTCGTCCGCGAAACCACGGCGGCGGCGGATCGCATCGAAAGCGAAACCATGGAGGTCTTTGCCGAAACCTACGCCGCCGGCCCGACGCGGGTGCAATTCCAGAACAAGGATCCGAGGGGCTGGCAGGAATTTAAAAGCCAGCTGCAGGAGCATTCCAGCGAGGGCTCGGCGGCCACCATGCGCGGCGTCCAGCGCCTGCGCCCGTCGCTCTATGATCTTGAGGACCGGATGCGCGCGCTATCGGTGCCCACATTGATCATCAACGGCGACGAGGACGAGCCTTGCCTCGATGCGGGGCTGTTCATGAAGCGGTGCATCCTCACGTCGGCGCTGGTTTTGCTGCCCGCCACCGGGCACGCCTGCAATCTGGAAGAGCCGGCCTTGTTCAATATGTTCGTTTCCGATTTCTTCCACCGCGTCGAGTCCGGGCGCTGGCAAACGCGCGATCCCCGCTCCATCACCGATGGCATTTTGTCGGCTTCCGATCCCTAGGACTGCCTCGCCCCGCTATAGCGGTATATTCCCATGCTTCTTCCAGGGGTTTTCCTGCTGCTTGCCCTTGAGCATGCGGAGCGCCCGGCAAATGCGGAAACGGGTGTTGTGGGGCATGATCACGTCGTCGATATGGCCGCGGGAGCCCACTCGGAACGGATTGGCGAACTGTTCCTGATATTCGCGCTCGCGCTCCTGAATAAGCTCGGCATCGTCGATGTCTTCGCGGAAGATGATCTCGACGGCGCCCTTGGAGCCCATCACCGCGATCTCGGCGCTGGGCCAGGCGTAGTTGACGTCGCCGCGCAAATGCTTCGAGCCCATGACGATATAGGCGCCGCCATAGGCCTTGCGGGTAATGATCGTCACCTTGGGCACGGTCGCCTCGGCAAAGGCGTAGAGCAGCTTGGCGCCGTGCCGGATTAGCCCGCCATATTCCTGTTGGGTGCCGGGCAAAAATCCGGGCACGTCGACCAGCATGACGATGGGAATATTGAAGCAATCGCAAAAGCGGATAAAACGCGCCGCCTTGACCGAGGAATCGATATCCAGGCAGCCGGCCAGCACAATGGGATTATTGGCGACGATGCCGACGGTGGCGCCCTCCATGCGGCCATAGCCGATGACCATGTTGCGGGCGTAGTTTTCCTGAATCTCGAAGAAATTCCCCTCATCGACGATTTTGCGAATGATCCCCTTGGCGTCATAGGGCTCGTTGGAGTTTTCCGGGATGGCCGTATCCAGGGACGGCTCTTCGCGCCCGGCCGGATCGTCGGTGGGCATCAGGGGGCTCATTTCCCGGTTCGACGAGGGCAGGAAATCCAGGAAGCGGCGCACCTGTTCGATGGCGTCCACATCGTTCTCAAAGGCGGCGTCGGCGACGCCCGATTTGGTGGTGTGGGTATTGGCGCCGCCCAATTGCTCTTGGGTTACCTCTTCGTGGGTGACGGTGCGCACCACGTCGGGGCCGGTCACGAACATGTAGGAGGTATCCTTGACCATGAATATGAAATCGGTGGTCGCCGGCGAATAGACGGCGCCGCCAGCGCAGGGGCCCATGACCAAGGAGATTTGCGGCACCACGCCGGACGCCATGACGTTGCGCTGGAACACGTCGCCATAGCCGGCCAGGGACGAGACGCCTTCCTGGATGCGGGCGCCGCCAGAATCGTTGATGCCGATCACCGGCGCGCCGACGCGCATGGCCTGATCCATGATCTTGCAGATCTTCTCGGCGTGGGTTTCGGAAAGCGAGCCGCCGAACACGGTGAAATCCTGGCTGAACACGAACACCGTGCGGCCGTTGATGGCGCCGTGGCCAGTGACCACGCCGTCGCCGGGCACCGATTTCTTTTCCATGCCGAAATCGGTGGAGCGGTGTTCGACGAACATGTCCCATTCTTCGAAGCTGTCCGGATCCAACAACAGATCGATGCGTTCGCGCGCCGTCAGCTTGCCGCGCGCGTGCTGGGCATCGACCCGTTTGCGCCCGCCCCCGGCCCGCGCCCGCGCCCGCTGCTCTTCCAGTTGCCGGATGATTTCGTACATGGTTCTCGCCCCTTGAAAATCGCCGCCTCTAGTCTATTAAACCCGAGATACCTGCAAATCCATAATAATTGCTTACCGGCAAAGCTCCATGAAGCGGGCGGCGTCATCAATTTCGCTCCGCACCCGGCGGCGATTGCGCTCCGCTTCGGCGTCGTCGCCCCAGCGTTCGGCTTGGTAAAGATCATCGATCAAGGCCAGGGCGGCGGCTTCCCCCGGCGCCAAAGCATTGGCCCCAAGGGCCAGGCCCAGGATCAGCGATCCGGCGGCGGCGGCGGCGGCGGATACGCCCATCAATTGGTAATCGCCGAGAGCCTCGAGGGCGGCCCGAAGAGCAGCGACGGCGGCGGTGGGCTGGGTGATGGGAACGATACCGGTGGTCACCGCCATTTCGGCGCCGAGGGCACGCGCCGCCCAATCCAGCCAGGGCTGCCAGCTTTTCGACTGGCGCTGGATCAAATCTTCCGGTGCCTTGGCCCGGTAGCACAAAAGATCGGTCTCACCGAATTTGAGGGTGACTTGGATCACTTCGGCCCGCTGCGGCGCCACCCGGTCGATCACCGTGGCGGCGCTCCGGAACATGGGCATGGTGGCGGCATCGATGGTTTCGCCTTGGGAGTTCCATTCATCGGCTACCGCCCCGGCAAGCCGTTCGGTCGGCAGAATCAAGTCCAACCCTGCCGGTGTTTTGATGGCGCGGCCATCGAGGGCCACCGAATATTCACCGGATTTGACAACCGTTTCGGCGCGCTCATAGAACCGCTTGGCGCCGTCGATTTTGGCCATCTATTTGCCGAACAGCGACTTCAAGGCACCGCCGATGCCTTTTGAAATCGCTTCGATGGGATTGCCGGATTTCTGATCTGCTGGCGCCGCCAGGGTGGTTTTGGGTTTGACCGACCGGGCTTTTTCCAGCGCCGCGATGCAGGGATTTTTATCGGACTCGCCGGCGCTGACAGTGAGCGCCAGCAAGGCCAGCGGATTTATCGCCGTCAACGCCAAGCCGGCGACGCCCTTGACCAAGGCGGCGGTGCTCGGCCGGGCGGAAGGGGATTTCAGGGTGCCACCAATATCAATGGGCACCGATAGGCTGACCAGGCTGGCATCCTTGGCATGAGGCTTGATCTGCATATCCAGTTTTTCAGAGCGCAAATTGATCTGGCCGCCACCGGTTATGGTCATCTTCTCGGTGTCGAACAACAACCCGGTACTTTTGGCGATGCCGTTCTTGATATCAAACCGGCTGACCAGACAGTTGATCTTGGTGTCCTTGGCGTGATGGGCCCAGGGCATGATGGCGCGCACCAGATCGGCGGCGATCAAATCCACATATTTGCTTTCGATGCGGCCATCGGTCATGACAATTTCGGTGCGTCCGTTAAGCCCCGCCATAATGGCGCGCACCGATGCGCCGGACCCGGCCAAATCAACCGTCCCGTCCAGTTTGCCCGAAACGATATTGGTGAGCTGCATCTCCTTTAACAGGGCACCGAGATCGAGGCCTTTCAATTTGAGCCGGGCCTTCAGGTTCGGTGCGGCGCCGTGCAACGTTACGTTGGCGTCCAGCTTGCCGCCGGAAATTCGCGCCGAGACCGGCGCCAAGGAAAGATTGCCATCGTTGATCTTGATGCGGACCTTCAGATCGTTGATCGGCGCCGGGCCGGCAACCACCCGCTTGGCTTTTAACGTCACCTCTCCATTGACCAGCTTCAGCGGCGCCAGGGGCAGTGGATCGTCCGCAAACAGGCGCTTCGTATCGGGTTTCGGCGCGCCCGTAATTTCTGCCTTCGGGAGCACGGCGAGAATATCGTTGAGATCAAACGTTTCCGATGTCAGATCGGCCTGGACGGCGGGCACCGCGCCGATCAGAGACAGGCTGGCGCTGCCTTTCAATTTACTGGCACCGAAAACGACCACCAGATCCGTGACCGATATTTCACCCGGTTTGATGGCCAGCGCCGCGGCAACCATATAACCCGGACCCTTCGGAAAATCCACGCCGGCCAAACCGGAAAAGGGCCTGAGATCGCTGCCATTGACCGCCAGCCGCATGTTGATTTCCGGCGCGCGCGCGATGCAGGTAATCGAGCCGCCGCCGGTGATATTGAATTCTTCAGCAGTCCCGAGGGAAAATTTTATATCCCGCAGGCGCGGATCGTCCGGACCGCCGAGCGAGCGCCCTGAAAATTCGAATCCTCCGATCTTCGGGACCGGAGGCACCCCGGTGCCCGGCAGAAACGCCTTCAACCCGTCGATAGTGGCACTGATGTCATCGCCCTTGGCGCGCAAACCCAGATCAAAATTGGGGGCGCTGAGTGGCCGCCCGACACTGCCCTGAACGCTAATTTGGGTGCTTAAGGCCCGGATCGACAAATCGATGGGGTACGAGGCTGGGTCGGCGGCCAGCAGGTCCAGCCTGCCGAGGCTGCCCGCAACCGTGAACGCTGCGCCGGAGAACGCCCCTGCCAGGGTCAGCTCCAATTGCCCCGATGGGTCTTCGCCGTCGAGGGACAATTGCTTCACCGTGATTTCGAATTCCTGGCCCTTGGCCTGATCCTTGAAGGTGAATTTGGCGTTCTGGATTTCCACCTGCCCAAGCCGGGGAATGACCGGCGCGGCGCCCGGCTTGCCGCCGGGCGCGGCCAATGCTTTTGCCGGCCCGAATTGCCAATTGCCGCGGCCATCGGCGCGCCGCTGCAAAAGAATTTTGGGCTCCACCAGCAACACATTGGTAAAATGGATCTCACCCTTCAACAGCGGCACCAGATCGAGACCGACCTCGAGCCGGCTGAGCGAAACCATGGACCGGCTTGAGCCCCATGCGGCGTTGGCGAAGGTCACGTCGTTTGCGATCACCGACGGGCGAAGCGAAATGGCGAGGTTCAGATCGCCGTTGATGACCAGCGCCCGCCCGGTCGCTTTTTGCACCTGCTCGCTAAGCAAGTCCCTGATCTTGCCGGTATCGACGGCCACCAGAATGGCGACGCCGCCGATGCCGAGGGCGGCGACGGCCACGATCAAGACAGCCAGGATGCGGATCCATTTTTTCACGCGGAATTCTCTATAAGCCGGGCGGCGGCATCGGGCAATTGATCAAACCGGTCGATCACCATGGCCGCGCCGGCCGATGTCAACGCGCCCGCATCATGGTACCCCCAACCGACGCCGATGGCATGAATATTTGCATTCACCGCCATTTCCATATCATAGGTGGTGTCGCCGACCATGACGGCGCGCCCCGCATCGGCCCCGGATTCAGCTAGCGCGCGGAGCAGCATATCCGGGTTCGGCTTGCCGGCCGCGATGTCCGAGGTTTGCAGGGTGCAAAAATGATGGTCGATTTCATAGCCATGCAAAACCCGATCCAGACCGGCCCTGGATTTTCCGGTCGCCACGCCCATCAGCCAACCAGCATCATCCAACGCCTTCATGGCGTCCAGCGCGCCCGGATATAAGGGCTCCCGCCAACCCGCGTCGGCCCTTTTTATGGCCGAATATTCCCGGTAAGAGGCGAGGATTTTCCGGTGGACCGCGGGACCCAGGGCCGGCGCCAGAATTCCGATGGATTGCAACAGTTCGAGCCCGACTAAATGCAGGATACTTCCGGCGCTTGGCCGGGCGATACCGTTCTCGGCGAACGCGGCCTGCATGGTTTCGACAATGGCGGTCTGCGAATCGACCAGCGTGCCGTCGCAATCGAGGACCAGCAATTTCAAATCCAACCCGCTCAAAACCCGTCAACCTCGGCAAGCGGCATGGGCGGCGTGGTTTCATCAAACTCAAAAAATTTCCAAGCCGCGCTCATATGCTCCGGCAAGGGGGCGGTCACCTCGATCAGCTCGCCGTTCATGCCAAAGACCCGTATCCAGCGCGCGTGCAGATGCATTTTTCGTGAAATACCCTCGGTGCCGGCCGGAAATGCACCCTTGCCGCCATATTTGCCATCACCAAGAATCGGGTTTCCGATCATCGCGCAATGCACCCGCAATTGATGGGTGCGGCCGGTTTCCGGGCTAAGCGCCAGCCAGGCAAGCTTGCCGCCGGCGCGATCGACCATCATATAATTAGTCGTCGCCGGCTTGCCTTCCCGAGACCTGTAGACCCGCTCGCCGCCGCCTCCCCCACCGCCGCCGCCTTTCTTGATGGGTGCCTCGATGGTGCCGATTTCCTGCCTGGGGTTTCCGGCAACCAGCGCCCAATAGACTTTCAAGGCGCGCTTGGAGCGGAAGGCTTCGGCGAAATGGGCCGCCGCCGAGACGTCGCGGGCGATCAGCAAAACGCCCGATGTATGCCTGTCCAGCCGGTGCACCAGACGCGGCCGGTCGCGCCTATCAAACCGGAGCGCATCGAGCATGGCGTCCACATGGCGCGACGTTCCGGTGCCGCCCTGCACGGCCAGCCCGGGCGGTTTGTTGATGGCAATGAGATGATCATCCCGGTAAAGAACCGATTCTCTGATGGCGACCGCATCGCCGGCGCTGACCGGAGCGGATTTGTTTTTCCTTATTCCCGCATCGGCGGGCACCGGCGGCACGCGAATGATCTGGCCGCCGGCGATGCGCGCATTGGCGCGCACGCGCTTGCCGTCGAGACGGACTTGGCCGGTGCGCAGCATCTTCTCCAGCCGGCCATGGGTCAGGGCCGGGTAATGGCGC
>JAYGEH010000273.1:0-3850 GCA_046582475.1 Rhodospirillales bacterium | reverse complement strand
GCCTCAGTATAGAACGCATCGGCGTGGCAGTCGCGCCTGGCGAGGCCCATTTTGTCCAAGGCTTCGGTACAGCTTTCCACCATAACCGGCGGGCCGGCGAGGTACGCCTTGAAGCCATCCAGACCGGTAAAATCGGCACCCACGGCGTCGGCCAGAAATCCGGTGCGGCGTTCCGTCGCTGCGCCGGGCTCCGACAGAACAACCGTGAAATTGAGGTTCCTATGGCGCGCCGCCAAATCCCGGAAGTAGCTTTCCAGATAGACATCCCGCTCCGCCCGGGCGCCGAAATAGACGAAGATATCCTGGCGTGCGCCGGCGGCCAGCGCCGCTTCGGTGATCGCCTTTATCGGCGCCAAACCGGAGCCGCCGGCCAGCAACAGCATGGGCCCGGCGTGGCCGGCCCGGTAATGGCCGGTGCCGATTGGCCCGCGCAGTCCAACCGGATCGCCCACCGCCAGATTTTCCATGACATGGGATGTGGCCGCGCCGCCGGCCACGTGACGAATGTGGAATTCCAAATATCCGTCCCCTGGCGCCGAGGCCATGGAGAAATCCCGGGCCGGCAGACCAGCGAACGTCAGCTCGGAATATTGGCCCGCCGTGTAATCGAACGGCCCGCCGCTCACCATTTCCAACCGCACAATGCGGATATCGTGGGTCGCCGCCTCGATCTCCGCGACCCGGCACTGCAGCCGGCGGCTGGCGTGGATGGCGGCGTCCTCGGCGGCGACCGGCTGAATTTCGCAGTCGGACCAGGCAACCGCGCGGCAGGCGAGGATCAGGCCGCGCGCCTTTTCTTCTTCCGAAAGCGCAAACTCCGAATAGGGCGACATATCCACTTGGCCCGAAATCAGATGCGATTTGCAGGCACCGCAATTGCCCGCCCGGCAACCGTGCGGATAATCGATGCCCGCCGCCAGCACCGTTTCCAATATGGTGCGGCCCATGGAAATCTCGAACGAGGCGGCGGCCCCGCCTTCGGTCATTCTCAGCAAAATATTATAGCTCATATCGACGTTTTGACCCGGGCGCGAAGTTCGGCTATTGATCGCCTTCAATAGCGGCTGCACCGGGTCCTGTCCAGGAAGCGGCCAGCCAATAGCTATCGGGAACAGGGAATGCTGATCGGCGAGATTTTATCGAACACGGCGGCCAGATTGCCGCACAAGCCGGCCATTGTCATGGGCGGCTATTCCCAATCCTATGGCGAGTTGGACCGGGCCGCCAACCGGTTTGCCCAGGCTTTGCTCCGCGAGGGCCTCGGCAAGGGCCACAACATTGCCATCTATTCTCTCAACCAGCCTAATTACGCTTCGATTTATTTTGGCGCGGCGCGCTCCGGTGTCCTCTTGGCCCACCTTTCGGCGCGCTTTTCCTCGGACGAATTGCGCCATGTGATCGCCGGCACCGATATCGAAGCCATCTTCGTCGGTGCCAGGCTGGCCGATATGATTAAAGATATTCAGGGCGATCTCCCAGGGCTGAAACGGATCATCGTCATCGGCGGCGAGGCTCCTCCCGGCACGGAAAGTCTATTGGATTTCATCGGCGACGCACCGGATGGGGCGCCCGATGTGGCGCTAAACGACGAAGACGCCTTCGCCATCACCTATACCGGCGGCACCACCGGCTTTCCCAAGGGCGTCGTCGCCGGCCATCAGTCGCGGGTGATCGGCTGCCTGCGCGCGGAGCGGGAATTCGGCATCCTGGAAGACGATGTGTTGTGCTGTTCGACGCCGCTGTTTCACATCGCTGGCCTGTTTGTCTGGTTCCAGACCGGCATCCTGATCGGCAACACGCTGGTTCTCATGCCGGCCTGGGACGCCGAGGAATTCATGCACCTGGTCGAGGAAGAGGGCGTCACCGCGTCCTTCATGATCCCGACCCAAATCAAAGGTATCATCAGCCATCCCAATTTTTCCGCCGAAAGGCTCAAGGGCTGGCGCTACGGCAATTTCGGCGGCGCCCCGAACCCGGTGGCGCAAATGGAAAAAATGCTGGAAGTATTGCCGGACGTGATCTGGGTGGAACAGTACGGGCAATCGGAATCGGGCAACTTGACGGTGCGCCCGCCGGAATTCTGCCGCGCCAAAATGGCCAGCGCCGGGCGCGCCTTCGAGGATCTGGAAATGGCCATCTTCGACGCTGATGACAAACCCGTGGCGCCCGGCGAGATCGGCGAATTGGTCACCCGCGGCGAGCATGTCATGATCGGCTATTACAAGAACCCGGAAGAGACCGCGGCGGTGATCAATGGCGATGGCTGGATCAGGACCGGCGACGTTGGCTATATTGACGAAGACGGGTTCCTGTTCCTGGTCGACCGCTCGAAAGATTTGATTATCTCGGGCGGCGAGAACATTTATCCATCCGAGATCGAGAACGTTCTTTACAGCCACGCGGCGGTCAATGAATGCGCGGTGTTCGGCATTCCCGATGATTATTGGGGCGAATTGCCGGCCGCCCATGTGGTCCTCGAAGCCAGGCAAAATGTCGGCGAACAGGAACTAATGGATTTTTGCACGGAACGGCTGGCCCGCTACAAGCGACCGCGCATGATCCGTTTCGTGGAGGCGTTGCCGAAGACCGCGGTCGGCAAGATTCAGAAAAATATGATCCGCGAGGAATACTGGGCGGCGACCGATCGGACGATTTAGCGGGAACTAGACGGCCCTCAAGGCGTGCGCAAAAACCTGCATGATCTCGCCGGCATTCCAGATAACCACGAAGGTCCCGAGCGCCACGGCGCCGGCCCAGAACACGGCCAGTTTTATCGCCCGGTTGCGGCGCTGTATCCGGCCGAGGGCCTGCAATTTCGCCTGCCGCTGGCGGCGGTTGCGGATACGCCGCTTGCGGGCATAGGCTTCATCTTCCAATTGCAGGCGGCCTTCGATGAGATTGGCTTCATCGCTGCGGGAAAGATACGCATCGTCGATAGCGCTATGGGGCGTGATGCTGTTCATAATGACACCTTTACTATTTCTCGAACCATTAACCGGCTTAAGTCCCCGAGATCCGGCAAGTTTGTTTCCGGCTATGATTATGCATACCTCATTGTCGGAAAATGTGCAGTGATGCCAATCACCAGTCTTGATTGTCGGTTTTGAAGGGGCCTACTCGGCGGGTGATTCTTCAACCTTGGGCCGGGCTTCCAAAGGCGCCCCGCCGCCCGTTTCCAAGGCTTGGCGCAGGCGGCGGCGGCGCAGGAACACCCAATACCAGATGGCCAGCAGCAACAGCGCGCCGGCGGCGACGGGAAATTGCAGCCCCACCACGGTCGACGCGCCGCCCATGGCCATGGCACCGAGGGCCGGCGCCGCCCGGTAGTTGAAGCTGTAAAGGCTCATCACCCGGGCGCGCATGGAACCTTCCACCGCGTTTTGAATGAGAATTTGCGCGCCGTTCATGGTCGCCGATCCGGCCGCGCCCAGCACCACCATGATGGCCAGCGCGGCGGCGAAGGAATCGGTGCTTGCGAACACGGCGGTGAGCACGCCCGACGTGGCGGTGCCGAGCAGCAGGATCGTGGTGGTGCCATCGATGCGGTTGCGGTTGGCCAGCCATAGGCTGGCGGCCATGCCGCCAATGCCGAAGGCCGACATCATGGCGGCCAGGCCCTCGGCGCCGCGCCCGAAGATGACATCGGCGAAGCCGGGCAGCAGCTCGGTCAAGGGGCGCAACAGGACGGCGGTGCTGATGGTCAGAATGATCACCGGCAAGATGCCGCCATGGCCGGCCACGTAGCGGACCTCGTCAACAACGTCCGACCAAAGGCTGGAGCCGCTTTCCTTGTTTTCGGTACGGGCCAGCGAAATCATGCCGAGGGCAAAATACATAATCAGGAAGGTCA
>JAYGEH010000227.1:0-4476 GCA_046582475.1 Rhodospirillales bacterium | reverse complement strand
ATCGTCGATGCCGGGGCGCGTCTCGGCGATAAATATGCGGATGTGGCTGATCTGCTGGCCGCCGGGGCGCTCGGCGAATTGGAGACGCTGGCGGGCGCGCCGATCGATTTCGGTCCTGCCGATATCCAATATCTGCCGCCGGTGCGCGGCCCCAATTCGGTGCTCGCCGTGGGGCGCAATTACGGCTCGGCCTATGCCGACATGGGCACCGATTTTCCCGGCCATCCTAGCATCTTCATGCGCCGCCACGGCGCCCACGCCGGCCATTTGCAGCCGCTCATCCGGCCCAAGGCGTCGCAATTATTCGACGGCGGGGCCGAACTGGCGGTGACCATCGGCAAGGGCGGGCGCCACATCGCCGAAGACGCGGCCGATGATCACATCGCCGGCTATTCGATCCTCAATGACGGCACCCTCACCGATTGGGCCGATCACATTAGCCGCAATGTGACGCCAGGCAAGAATTTCGATTCATGCGGCGCCTTCGGGCCCTGGATGGTGACAAAGGACGAGATCGACGATGCCCAAAACCTGCAAATCCTGCACCGGGTCAACGGCGACGAGATTCAGAACGGCTGCACCGCCGACATGTTCTATTCGATTGCAAAGATCATCGCCTATATCTCCACCTTTACCGGACTTGAGCCCGGCGACACCATCACCACCGGTTCGCCCGGCGGCATCCGCCGGCGCCGCGAACAAGGCATCTACCTCAAGCCCGGCGATCAAGTGGAAAGGGAAATTCCAGGCATCGGCGTGCTCGCCAATCCGGTGGTTGACGAGGCTTGAACACCTTTTCAGTTGCCGCAAAATGCGAATGGGGCTAGTTTTGCGCGAGCAGAGGAATGAGCCTATGAAAAAATCCACATTATTCAATGTGAGCGGCGCCATACTCGGCATCGGCGCGGCGGTTATGCTGTTGCAGGACAACGCCCCCTTTTCCGAGTCAAAATTCCAATCCCAAGCCCACGGCGCCTATGTGGATTGCCTGATCAACGGTTATGAGAAAGGCGGCGCCACGGAATGGCGGCTGCTTTTGAAATCCTATCGCGGCTGCAAGATCACCGAAGCGGCCTACAAATCGGATTTGACGGAGCGCGGTGTCTTGCCGAAGAAAAAGGTGATGCGCCATATCGAGCAGCTCAATGAAGCCGCCATCGCCCGCCATCTGGGGATCAGGCCTGAAGACGCCAAGGGCTGGGGCTGCCTGCAAAAGAAGAAGCCGCCCGAGCAGCTGATTTCCTAGGCCAACCCGCTTTAATCCAATCCAGCACTTCGCCCGCCTGACCGGCAGGGAATTTTCGCACGTCCGCAGGCACGAGCTTGCCGGCGATTCTGGCGGCCAGGTTTTCCCACGACGAATCGCCGACCAGCGCGATTTTGGTCACTTTGTTCCAATGCTTGATGCCGAACGCCGCATCGTCCCAGGCGGCGCGCCAGTCCCAGCCGCCGAACTCGGTCAAATCGGCCAGCAAGCGGAGCCGGCCATGGGCGGCGATAAACGATTCCAGGCGCGGCATCATATCGCGAAAGTCTTCGTCGGTGAGCTTGCCCAACCCCTTGAGGCAGACCAGATCACCCGCGCTTTCGGGCAAGAGCATAAGCATGTCGGTGACCCTAATTGATTTACATATGGAGGGCGCGGCCGGCGACCGCCAGGGCGGCTTCCTTGACCACCTCGGACAGACCCGGATGGCCGTGGCAGGTGCGCGCGATATCTTCCGCCGAGCCGCCGAATTCCATGGCGACCACGCATTCCTGGATCAAATCTCCAGCCGCGGCGCCGACGATATGGACGCCCAGCACTTCGTCGGTTTCCGCGTCGGCGAGGATTTTGACGAAGCCGTCGGTGGCGTCCATGGCGCGGGCGCGGGCGTTGGCCATGAACGGAAACTTACCGGCGTTGTAGGGGATGCCGGCGTCTTTCAACTGCTCTTCGGTCTGGCCCAGCCCGGCGACCTCGGGCGCGGTATAGACAATGCCCGGGATAGCATCGTAATTGACGTGGCCGGCCTGGCCGGCCAGCAATTCGGCGACGGCGACGCCCTCATCCTCGGCCTTGTGGGCCAGCATCAGCCCGCCGACCACATCGCCGATGGCATAGATTCCGGCGGCCGTGGTTTGCAGATTGCCATCCACGGGAATGAAACCCCGCTCCAACTGGATGCCCACATTTTCAAGGCCAAGCCCGTCCGTATAGGGACGCCGGCCAATGGCCACCAGCACCACGTCGGCTTTCAGCTCTTGCGTCTCGCCGCCGTCCACCGGCTCCACATTCAAGGTGACGCCGGACTTGGCGGATTTGGCGCCGGTCACCTTGGCATTCAATTTGAATTTCATGCCCTGGCCCTCGAGGATGCGCTGCATGGTCTTGCAGACCTCGCCGTCCATGCCGAGCAGGATGGACCCCAAAAATTCGACCACGGTCACTTCCGCGCCGAGGCGCAACCAGACCGATCCCATTTCCAGGCCGATAACGCCGGCGCCGACGACGATCATTTTCTTCGGCACTTTCGACAAAGTGAGCGCGCCGGTGAACGATACGATCTGCTTTTCATCGATATCGACGCCGGCCAGGGTTGCCACGTCGGAGCCGGTGGCGATGATGATGTTCTTGGTGGTGATGGTTTTGGCCTTGCCCTTTTCCGGGGTCACCGTGACCGAGCCGGGAGCGGCGATGGCGCCGGCGCCGAGATATCGGGTGATCTTGTTCTTTTTGATGAGGAAATCGACGCCCTTGACGGTATCGCCGACGACGCCGTCTTTATGCGCCATCATGGCCTTGAGATCGAGTTCGATCTTGCCCGTTTTGATGCCGTGACCGGCAAAGCCATGCCCGGCCTCCGCAAACAGGTGCGAGGAATGCAGCAAGGCCTTGGATGGAATGCAGCCCACATTGAGGCAGGTGCCGCCCAGGGTTTTGCTCTTTTCGACGAGGGCGACGCGCATCCCCAGCTGGGCGGCGCGGATGGCGGCCACATAGCCTCCCGGCCCGCCGCCGATCACGGTAACGTCGAAACTATTGTCGGCCATGAACTTGTCCTTCTAATTTGCGAATTCAAACGTGCCCTACATGTCCAGCATGATGCGCTGCGGGTCTTCGATGCATTCCTTGATGCGCACCAGGAAGCTGACCGCTTCGCGGCCGTCGACGATGCGGTGATCGTAGGAGAGCGCCACATACATGATCGGCCGGATGGCTATCTCGCCATTCACCACCATGGCCCGCTCGACGATATTGTGCATGCCGAGGATGCCCGATTGCGGCGCGTTGAGGATCGGCGTCGACAGCATCGAGCCATAGATGCCGCCATTGGTGATGGTAAAGGTGCCGCCGGTCATCTCGTCGATGGTCAATTTGCCGTCGCGGGCGCGGCCGCCGAAATCGCGGATCGTTTTTTCCACATCGGCGAAGCTCATCTGATCGGCATCGCGCAGCACCGGCACCACCAGCCCTTGCGGCGTGCCGACGGCAACGCCCACATCGTAGTGGTTCTTGTAGACCAGATCGGTGCCGTCGATTTCGGCGTTGACGGCGGGGAAATCTTTGAGCGCGACGATCGAGGCCTTGACGAAATAACTCATGAAGCCGAGGCGCACGCCGTGGGTTTTCTCGAACCGGTCCCGGTAGGCGGCGCGGGTGGCCATCACCGCCGTCATGTCGACCTCGTTGAAGGTGGTCAGCATTGCCGCCGTGTTCTGGGCAGTCTTCAAGCGCTCGGCGATAACCTGGCGGAGACGGGTCATCTTCACCCGCTCTTCCCTTGGGCCGGCGGGGCGCGACGGAATTTGTGTCATGGCTTGCCCGGGGGCCGCCTCCGGAGCCGCAGGCGCGGCAGGCGCCGGGCCCACGGGTGCAGCGGGGGGATTTTTGAGATAGGAGAGCACGTCGCCCTTGGTGACGCGGCCGTCCTTGCCGGTGCCCGGGATGGCGGCGGCGTCGAGGCCGTTTTCCTCGATCAACTTGCGCACCGCCGGCGACACGGCGGGCCCGGCGCCGGATGGTGCCGGGGCGGCGGGGGCGGTTGCGGCGGTGGCCGCAGTCGCAGTCGCGGCAACGCCGGTGCCGGCAATGGTGCCGAGGAGGGCGCCCACTTCCACCTCGGCGCCGGTGTCGGCGGCGATGGCGGTCAGGGTTCCGGCGGCGGGCGCGTTGACTTCCAGTGTGACTTTGTCGGTTTCCAATTCGAGCAGAACTTCGTCGGCGGCGACCGTATCGCCGACCGCTTTGAACCAGGTTGCGACGGTGGCCTCGGCAATGGATTCGCCGAGCATCGGCACAACGATCTCAACCGCATCGTCGCCGCCAGCGGCGGGCGCGGGCGCGGCTTCGGCGGCAGGCGCGGCGGCCGGCGCCGACGCACGATCCCGGGCGCCTTCGCCGATGACGCCCAGAAGCGCCCCGACCACGACCTCGGCGCCTTCTTCGGCGGCGATCTCGGTCAGGATTCCGGCCGCCGGCGCGTTCACTTCGAT
>JAYGEH010000524.1:0-6858 GCA_046582475.1 Rhodospirillales bacterium | reverse complement strand
TCTTTAGAGGTCATGGGCTTGGGTAACGCCGTAGCCCTTGCGGTACATCACGCCGAGGTTGTGCTGCGCACGGGCATTGCCCTGCTCGGCGAGTGGCCTGAAGTGCTTCAGCGCCGTCGCGTAGTCCTGTTGCTGCCATGCGGTCAGGCCAGCCTGGAGGTCAGGGGTGGTCTGGCATCCAGTAAGGACCAGAAGGGCTAGGGTTATGACGGCCAGGAACCTCATAGGCTGATCATAGGCCGACGGGTCCTTCTGCCGCAATGTTAAGCGGCGTCGGGATCAGCCAGTTTGACCGAGCCATTCGGGCAACGCCAGTTGGACGGCGCAGCTATTGAAGCCGCATCGGGCGCAGCCGTGTAGATGCGCATATATAATGAGTAGGTCGGTATATTTGCGAAAAAAAATAATCGCGGCTGGAAGCCAAATCCTAAGATACCAAAAAAGATACCTAATCAATTTTTGAGTTCCCCGGTCGGGCTAATTTACCCCGTAAGTCCTTGAAAAGATTGGTAGGTGCAACAGGACTCGAACCTGTGACCCGCTGCTTAAAAGGCAGCTGCTCTACCACCTGAGCTATGCACCCATCCGTTTGAAACCGCTCCCGGCGAAATCCCGGGATCAGCGGGGCGCACCATAGGCGGGGCGCCCGGTCCGGTCAATATGGAATGGCCGTAAATGCCGGATCACGCGTTATATTTGGCCGCCATCAGGGTCATCACCCGGGGCGAGACGAACTGGCCGATGTCGCCACCCAGGGAACAGATTTCCTTGACCAGGCGGGACGAGATGAACTGGTTCGATTCGGACGCCATCAGGAACATGGTTTCCACATCCGGGTTGAGGCGCGCGTTCATGCCGGTCATCTGGAATTCGTAATCGAAATCGGTGACCGCGCGCAAACCGCGCACCACGACGACGGCGTTGCAGGCGGCGGCAAAATCCACCAGCAGGCCCTCGAAGGCGCGCACCTCGATACCGTTGAGCGCCTCCCCAAGCTGGGCAATCTCGGTCTCCACCATATTCGTCCGCTCGTCCAGGTCGAACAACGGTGCCTTGCCGGTATTGACCGCCACCCCGATCACCAGATGATCGACGATGCGCACGGCGCGGCTGATGATATCCATGTGGCCGTTGGTGACCGGATCAAAGGTGCCCGCGTAAACGCCGGTAACCGACATATTATTCCTCCGCCTCGGGTTGTTCCGGCTCGGACTCTGCGGCCTCGGCTTCGGCGGCGGGCGTCTCTTCGCCCACGGCCTCTTCTGCCCCGGCCTCTTCCGCCGCACCAACGTCTTCGCCATCGCCGCTCTTGTCTTCCCCGTCGCCTTCGCCGCCTGCCTCGCCTTCCACGTCGCGGAGGCGGGTGACCGACACCACCCGTTCCGCCTCGCCAACCCGGAACAGGGTGACGCCGCGCGCCGTGCGCCCGGTGAAGCTGATGCCGTTCACCGGCATGCGGATCAATTGGCCGCCGTCCGACACCATCACCATCTGGTCGGTCTCGATCACCGGCACGGTGGCCACCACCCGGGTCCGCTCCTTGCCGCGCCTCAGATCGATACTGTCGATGCCTTTGCCGCCGCGCTTCGAGATGCGGTAATCGTAGGCCGACGAGCGTTTGCCGAACCCGTCCTCGGTCACGGTCAGGATAAACTGCTCGTTCTCCATCATGGTCTGGAACCGGGGCTCGTCCAGCCGTTCGGCAAGGGCGGTATCGTTGGCCAGGTCTTCGGCCCGGCCGGTATAATCGCCGCCGGCCAGCCGGCGCCTGGCGTTGACGGCGCGCAAATAATCGTCGCGCACCTCGACTTCGGTCTCGATATGGGTGAGGCCGGCCATGAAGATCACCTGATCGCCCTCGGCCAAGCGGATGCCGCGCACACCGGTGGAATTGCGGGATGAGAAGACGCGCGCGTCGGTGACCGGAAAACGCACGCATTTGCCGCCTTGGGTGGCCAAAAATACGTCCTCGTCCGCGGCGAAGGTGCGCACCCGGATCAGGCGGTCGCCGGCGTTGCCGTTTTCGAACTTCATGGCGATCTTGCCGTTGGCCATGACGTTGGTGAAATCGCTCAGCCGGTTGCGGCGGACGCCGCCGGACGCGGTGGCGAACACCGCGAACAGATCGTCCCAGCCGGTTTCATCCTCGGGCAGCGGCATCACCGTGGTAATGGTCTCGCCCTCGTCGAGCGGCAGCAGATTGACCATCGCCTTGCCGCGCGCCTGCGGCGTGCCTTGCGGCAAGCGGTAAACTTTAAGCTTGTAGGCCATGCCGGTGGAGGAAAAGAACAAGACCGGCTGATGGGTGTTGGCGACGAACACGTTGGCGACGAAATCCTCGTCGCGGGTGGCCATGCCGGCGCGCCCCTTGCCGCCCCGGTGCTGGGCCCGGTAGGTGGAGGCCGGCACGCGCTTGATATAGCCGCCGTCGGAAACCGTCACGACCATGTCTTCGCGCTGGATCAGATCCTCGATATCGTGTTCGAACTCGCCCTCTTCGATGGTCGTGCGGCGCGGGTTGGCGAACTGTTCGCGCATCGCCAGCAATTCGGTACGCAAAATCCCGAACAGCAATTCCTTGGAGGCCAGGATTTCCAGATCGTCCTTGATCTTGGCGCATACCTCGCGCAAATCCTCGGCGATCTTGTCGCGCTCCAACCCGGTCAGCCGGTGCAGGCGCAAATCCAAAATCGCCTTGGCCTGTTCCTCCGATAGCTGGTACGCACCGTCGATGACCCGATGGGAGGGATCGTCGATGAGATCGATCAAGGGCGCCACGGCGCCCGCCGGCCACGGCTTGGCCATCAATTGTTCGCGGGCATCGGCGGCATCCTTGGCGCTCCGGATCAAGGCGATCACCGGGTCCAGGTTTTCCACCGCGACGGCGAGGCCGGCCAGGGCGTGGGCCCTCGCGCGCGCCTTGCCAAGCTCGAACGCGGTCCGCCGGGTTATCACCACTTCGCGGAAATCGATGAACGCCTGCAAGATTTCTTTGAGGTTCAGCTGCTCCGGCCGGCCGCCTTGGAGGGCCAGCATGTTGACCCCGAAACTGGTCTGCAGGGGCGAGAATTTGTAAAGCTGGGCCAACACCACTTCGGCCATGGTGTCGCGTTTCACCTCGATCACCACGCGCACCCCGTCGCGGTCGGATTCGTCGCGGAGGTCCGATATGCCCTCGATCTTCTTGTCGCGCACCGCCTCGGCGATAATCTCGATCATGCGCGACTTGTTCACCTGATAGGGCACCTCGGTGATGATGATCGCTTCGCGGTCCTTGCCGAATGTCTCGATATGGGTGCGCCCGCGAATCGGCACCGACCCGCGCCCGGTATGAAACGCCTGGCGCAGGCCCTGGCGGCCCAAAATAATGCCGCCGGTGGGGAAATCGGGGCCGAATATATGGTTTGCTAGCAGATCGTCGATGCTGATTTCCGGTGAGTCCATGATCGCGCAGCAGGCGTCGATCACCTCGCCCAGATTGTGCGGCGGGATGTTGGTGGCCATGCCGACGGCGATGCCGCCGGCGCCGTTGACCAGCAGATTGGGATATTGGGCGGGCAGCACCGAAGGTTCCCGCGACGACTCGTCATAGTTGGAGGTGAAATCGACGGTATCCTTGTCGATATCCTCGATCAGGGAATGGGCGGAACGGGCCAGGCGCGCCTCGGTATAGCGCATCGCCGCCGCCCGGTCGCCATCCATGGAACCGAAATTGCCCTGGCCCTGGATGAGCGGCAGGCGCATGGCGAAATCCTGGGCCATGCGCACCATGGCATCGTAAATGGCGGCATCGCCGTGGGGATGATATTTGCCCATGACATCGCCGACGATACGCGCCGATTTCCGGAACGGCCGGTTGTAGTCGTAGCCGCCTTCTTTCATGGCGAAGATGATGCGCCGGTGCACCGGCTTCAAGCCGTCGCGCACATCGGGCAGCGCCCGCGATACGATCACGCTCATGGCGTAATCGAGATACGAGCGTTTCATCTCGTCTTCGATATTGACCGGCGTTATATCGCCGCCCGGCGGCGGCGCCTCGGCGGCGCTTCCCGGCGGGTCTTGGGGCGGCCGATCGCCCGGCGGGCCGGCATCGATTTCGTCAGGAATATCGCCAGCGGGGATATCGTCGGGGGTGTCTGGAGGTACGGTCAAAATTCGTTTCCGGGGGTGGTGGATGTGGGCGCCCAGGAGCTTGGGACAGCAGGGTTCATGGCACTGGTTTTATAGCAAATTCCAACCCATACGGCAACCAAAGACGGGGCCCGGAATTCGCCGAAACCATACCTGCAACCCATTGATTTAATTGATTTATTCGGGTGTATTTTTCGGCGTCTGAAATGCCTGGTTAGACCCGCCCGGGCCACGGCATTCCAGCCCCCGAAAGCCCGAATCGGGCAAAGGATCGGAGACCGGAAAATGCTATGGCGGTGCCAGGGAAGCCAGCCTGGATGGCTTGTTTCCGATGCACGCAGCGACTAATGAGGGCCATGGCAACGCCGCGCGATAAACGAAATGTCCTGGTTCTGGCGGTTTGCCAGGCACTGTTCATAACCGGTTTTGGCGTCATGTTTCTGGTCGGCCCGCTGGTGGCGGCGCCGATCCTGGGCGACGATCTAACGTTCATAACCTTGCCGTTTTCGATGATGCTGTTCGGTCTGGCGGCGGCGACCTGGCCGGCGGCGCGCCTGATGCAGAGGATCGGGCGGAAATTCGGCTTTGCCATCGGCTCAACGCTTGGCGCCGGAGGATGCGCCATCGCCTACTATGCCATTCTGCACGGCAATCTGGTGGCCTTCTCGGCGGGGCTGTTCCTGTTCGGGATTTATACCGGATTCGGGAAGCAATACCGTTTTGCCGCCGCCGACGCCGCCGCCGGTGATTTCAAGGCAACCGCCATATCCTTGGTGCTGGCCGCCGCCGTTATCGGCGGTTTCGCCGGGCCGGAATTGGAGAAATACACGCGCACCTTATTGGCCGGCGGCGAGTTTGCCGGAACCATGGCCGGGGTCATGGCGCTGACCTTGGTATCGGGTTTGGTGATCTTGGCGATCGATATCCCGAAATTGGGCCGCGCCGAATTGGCGGACGAAGCCCGGCCGATGAGCACCATCGCGCGCCAGCCGGCCTTCATTGCCGACGCCGACGCCGGCGCGCTCGGCTATGTCACCATGAACCTGACCATGACCTCGGCGCCCATCGCCATGCGCCTTGGCAACGGCTTTGCCTTCGACGACGCGGCGTTTGTTATCCAGTGGCACACGATCGGCATGTTCGCGCCGGGCTTTTTCACCGGCCATCTGATCAAGCTCTGGGGTCCGGTCCGGGTCATTATGGCCGGCGGAATTCTCATGCTGGGGACCGTCGGCATCGCCGTTTCCGGGGTTACGCTGATGCATTTCTGGCTGTCCATGTTCGCCGTCGGCCTCGCCTGGAATTTCACCTTTACCGGCGCCACTGCTTTATTGATCCAAATCCATAAGCCGTCGGAGCGGGCCAATGTTCAAGGCGTCAACGATCTGATCATCTTCACCCTGTTGTCGCTGACATCCTTGACATCGGGCATGCTGTACCATTTTGCGGGCTGGAATATTCTGGTCCTGACGGCCTTGCCGATCATTGCGATCATGCTTGTTATCGTGCTTGGCTTGGCCCCAAAAAACCGGCGCCAGCCGGCGGTGTGATGGCGCGCTTGGCCGTCTTGTGGCATGGCTTTCGAAGGTATAAGCCCTAGGGATGTCCTCCACGCGTGATAAACGTAACGTCCTCGTCCTTTCCATCTGTCAGGCGCTGTTCAATTCCGGCCGCGGGCTCATGTTCCTGGCGGCGACGCTAGTCGGTGCCAATATGCTGGGCGATGATTTGACCCTGGTTACGGCGCCGATCACGGTGATGCTGGTGGGCACCGCCAGCGGCACCCTGCCGGCGGCCCATCTGATGCGTGCCTTGGGGCGCAAGACCGGTTTCGTGATCGGCTCGCTGATCGGCGCCGGCGGCTGCTGGATCTGTTATCTGTCGCTGCCCGACAACAATTTCCTGATGTTCAATGCCGGCATGTTCGTCTATGGAATTTATTCCGGTTTCTCCCAGCAATACCGGTTCGCCGTCGCCGACGCGGCGCCCGACGATTTCAAGGCGAAGGCGATTTCCCTGGTCCTCGCCGCCAGCGTCGTCGGCGCCGTCATCGGGCCGGAGACCGCCAAAGTCACGCGCAACCTGTTCGTCGACGTGGAATTCGCCGGCTCGATGCTGGCGCTGATCGGAATTTGCCTGGCCTCGGGCCTGATCGTGACCTTCATCGATATTCCCAAGCTCAGCCGGGCCGAGTATGCCGACAAAGGGCGTCCGATCCTGGAAATCATGCGCCAGCCGATCTTTATCGTCGCCTTTATCGCCGCCGCCATCGGCTACGTGGCGATGAACCTGTTGATGACCGCGACGCCCATCGCCATGCGCTTTGGCGGCAATTTCACCTTCAACGACACCGCCTGGGTCATCGAATGGCATGTGGTCGGAATGTTCGCGCCGGGATTTTTTACCGGCCACCTGATCAGCCGCTTCGGCCATATCAAGGTGATCATCGCCGGCGGCCTGTTGCTCCTGTTGGCGATCATCACCGCCCTCAGCGGCATTACCCTGAACCATTTCTGGATCGCCATGTTCCTGTTGGGCGCCGGGTGGAATTTCACCTTTACCGGCGGCACGGCGTTGCTGACCGGCGTCTACACCGCCTCGGAACGCAACAAGGTTCAGGGCATTTACGATTTCACCCTGTTTTCGTTGATGGCCCTGTCGTCGCTCTCGTCGGGCGCCCTGTTCCACTTCCTCGGCTGGACTTGGGTGAACCTGGCGGCGCTGCCG
>JAYGEH010000126.1:0-2244 GCA_046582475.1 Rhodospirillales bacterium | reverse complement strand
CGTACGTCCATTGAGGTCCTCCCCTGATGTTGGCTGTTTGACGGCGATTACGATGCGGTTAGCGCCCTTTCCATTGGGCCGGGCGTTTCTCCATGAAGGCGCGCCGGCCCTCGATATAGTCTTCGCTGGCGAAACAGGCATCCACCAACTCCTGGCAGCGCTTGTCGTCGCGCTGATCCGCATCAAGCCGCGAAGCGCGCACATTGACCTTCATGGAGCGCACCGTCAGCGGCGCGTTGGCGGCGATGGTGCGCGCCGTTTCCATGACCGTTTCTTCGAGCTTTTCGACTGCCACCACGTTGTTGACCAGCCCCATGCGCAAGGCTTCGGCTGCATCGAAGCGGCGCCCGGTCATGAGAATCTCGCTGGCATAGGCGGGGCCGACGAAATCGGTCAGCGCCTGGACCGCGCCGGCTTCGTAGCCGAGGCCGAGCTTGACCGCCGGGATACCGAATTGGGAATCTTCCGACGCATAGCGGATGTCCGCCTTGAGCGCCGTCGCCAGCCCGCCGCCCATGCAAAAGCCCTGGATCATGGCGATCAGCGGTTTTTCCAGTTTGTCGAACGCGGCACTGACCCGGCGCCCGACTTCGTCAAATTCGGCGATCAATTCCGGCGATGAGCGGCGTTCCTCGAATTCCGAAATATCGGCGCCCGATACGAACGCCTTGCCGCCGGCGCCGGTCATCACCACGGCGCCGATGCTATCGTCGGCGGCGTAAGCGTTCAGAATTTCGATCATCGCCAGGCGCATCTCATTGGCCATGGCGTTGCGCCGTTCGGGATTGTTGAAGATCATCCAGCCGACGCCGTCCTCGGCGCGGGCGATCATTTTTTCGGTATTCAGTTGCATGGGTTTGCTCCGCTAAAATCACTTCGCCCATCCTAGATTGGGCTCCGGCAATTGAAAATCATTCAATTGACCGGCTTTGGCGATCTTGTTCCAATCGGGGCAAAAGGAAGGTTTCAAATACGAAAGGGTGACGTTTGCTCGCGCCAGAGGCCCAGCTTTTCCTGGGCGGCCCGGTCGGAGACGCTGAACAGGAAGGCGCCGCCCTGGCTTTCGATCCGGTGGCGGTGCCAGCCGGGAACCACGAACACATCGCGGGCGGCGAAGTCGAAGACCTGGTCTTCGATGACGGCCCGCCCCGATCCTTCGATGGCGCAATATACGAGGCCGTCGGTGGCCCGGTAATCGGCGCCCTTGAACCGCTTCGGCAGGAGGCGCATGGCGGCATCCATGGTCGGCGTCGCCGGGCCGCCATCGGTGGGATTGATATAATGCAGCTTGTGGCCGTGCACCGGGTGCGCCTCCTGGCCTTGCGCCAGGCGTGTCAAGGCGGCGCTTGTGTCTTCGAAGGCATAGCGGAACACCGGCGACGCGGTGGCCGTTTGGTTGGCGCCCGGGCTTGGCGCCATGTTGGCGCCGTGGCGGGCCGCCGAAAAGCCGTCCGGCTTGGTGATCGATTGGCGGAAGTCGTTGTGGGATTCGCGGAACACGGCGTCGAAAAAGCCGACCATGGGGGTATCCAGAACGTCCAGCCAGATCACGTCCTCGCCGCCCTCGTTGACATGGTCGTGCCAGCTCCAACGGGGGGTGACGACAAAATCTCCGGGCATCAGCGGCGCCCGCTCGCCGTCGACGGTGGTGTAGGCGCCGCGGCCTCCGAGCACCATGCGCAGCGCCGTCTGCGAGTGCCGGTGGCAGGGCGCGGTCTCGCCGGGGCGCACCAGCTGGATGCCGGCATAGAGGGCATTGGTAACCCGCATCTCGCCGGGCCAGGCCGGGTTTTCCAGCGTCAATACCCGGCGGAATGCCTCTTCGGCGCTGACAATGGCGCCGGCCTCGGCGATGTCGGGGCGCATATCTTCGAAGCGCCAATGCACCGGATCGGCGGTTGCCGCCGGTTTGGTCAAATCGACGCCGCGCCTGGCGACCCACAGCGCGCCGAGGTTTTTGGCGCCGAGGCGCTGGTGGAATTCCGCTTGCTTATCGTCGCTCATGGCCCGCTCTCACGCCGCGCCGGTTGCCGCCACCGGCACCTCGCCGATGATTTCGGTCCGGTGCATGATGCGCCGCGCCGCCGGATCGAAGGCCTCGCGCCGGTGCATGGTGCAGCGGTTGTCCCACATCAAGACGTCGCCGCACCGCCACTGGTGGCGGAACCGCAATTCATCCCGGGCGCAGACCTGCCACAGGGCATCAAGCAGCGCTTCGCTTTCCGCCACCTGCATGGCGATAAT
>JAYGEH010000065.1:0-5887 GCA_046582475.1 Rhodospirillales bacterium | reverse complement strand
GCCGTTCGTCGACCACCGCGGCCTCTCCTCGGCCCATCTTGCAGGTGCCGACCGGATGGAAAATGGTCGCCGAATTTTCCAGGATATATTGGCGCAAATCCTCGTCGGAAGCGCCGGTCTCGGGCTGGTAATGGAAAGGCTCATATTTTTGAAACGCGTCGGCTTCCAGGATGCGGCGGGATTCCTTGAAGCCCAGCAACAGAGTTTCCAAATCCTCGGGCGCCTCGAAAAATTGCGGGTTGATGACAGGCGCGAAGCCGCCGCCGTTCCTGGCCAGCGTGATGCTGCCCCGGCTTTTGGGGCGCAGCAGAACGGTGGTGACCGCGTAGCCGTGGCCATAGGCGATCAGCCGGGGCGGGCGGGCGCGGTAGCCGGGCATCAGCACATATTGCACATCGGGCCGGGTGAGTTCGGGCCGGGTGCGGGCGAAGCCGCCGGCCTCGACCATATTGGATGCCCACAGGCCGCGCTGGCGCAAAGCGTAATCAAGAACCGACCAGGCCAGCCGCGGCAGGGCGGCGATGGAAAAGCCCACCGGAACCCGGCTTTTGGTGCGGACGATGGCGTGAATGCTGGCGTGATCCTGCAAGTTGCGCCCCACCCCGGGCAGTTGGTGCCTGGCCGCGATGCCGTATCCCTGAAGCTCTGGCGCGTCGCCGATCCCCGATTGCAGCAGGATTTTCGGCGACGTGATGGCGCCCGCCGACAAGATCACCTCGCGCCGGGCCATGACTTTGCGCCCCCGGTCAAGTTCCACGCCGGTTGCCAGGCCGCCCTCCAATATAACGCTTTCGACGGTTGCATCGGTCATGATGGTGAGGTTCCCCCGGCCGCGCACCGGGTCCAGAAAGGCGCTTGCCGTGGACCAGCGGCGGCCGTTTTTCTGGGTCACCTGATGGATGCCGAAGCCTTCCTCGGTGGCGCCGTTGAAATCGGGATTGTGGCGATGCTGGAGGCTCTGGGCGGCCTCGACGAAGGTATCGACCACCGGGTTCGGATCGGGAATAAAGGTCACGTTCAAGGGACCGCCGGCGGCGTGATAACCGTCGCCGGCAAACTGCTCGTTATGTTCCGATTTCAGGAAATAGGGTTTCACGTCGGCCCAAGACCACCCCAAGTTGCCGGCCTCGGCCCATTCGTCATAGTCGGCGGGGTTGCCGCGCACATAGACCATGCCGTTGATGGCGCTGGAGCCGCCCAGGGTCTTGCCGCGCGGCATGTATATGGAGCGTCCGCCGGCATCCTTTTGCGGCGCCGAATTGAATTTCCAGTTTATTTTCTCGTTCATCATCGCCCACATGACCGCCAGGGGCACATGGATTTGCCAGCTTCGGTCCCGAGGCCCGGCCTCCAACAGGCAGACCGTGACGTTTTCATCCTCGCTCAACCGGTTGGCCACAACGCATCCCGCCGATCCGGCGCCGACGATTACGTAATCGAATTCCGCGTCGCTCATTTCATTCTTGCCCCCAAACTATTTTTGCCGGCGCAGCTTGAAATGTTCCGGCGGCTTCAGTTCCTTGCGGTTCCACCATAACAATTCGCCGTTCAAAAACGCCTCGGCCAGATCGTTCTCGGGTTTTTCGAAAAAGCGGTCCGCCGGCGCCCGCTCAAGCATCCGCCCCCGGTAGAGAAACACAACGTCATCGGCCAGACGCCGCGCCTGGCCCAGATCGTGGGTGGACATGATGATCTTGGTTCCGGCCGCCCGGATTGCCGCCATGATGTCTTCGAGGATGTGCGTTGCCGCCGGATCGAGGGCCGCCGCCGGTTCATCCATGAACAAAACCTCGGGCTGCACGGACCAGGCGCGGGCCACGGCGAGGCGTTGCTGTTCGCCCACCGAAAGGGTCCGCGCCGGCGACTTGGCGAGGCGGGTAAGGCCGGTCCGTTGAAGCATGTCTTCGACAATGTCCCGGCGCCGGGCGCGCGGATACCTGCGCTGCTTCAAAACATGATGCAGGTTGGCCGCCACCGAACGGCGCAGCATGGTCGGGCGCTGGAACACCATGGCCTGATCGCGCTGGCGATTGCCGCCGGCATTTCCGGCACCATCGCCATCGCCGCCCGGGCCCTGCCAGGAAATGCGGCCGGCCGAGGGCTGGATCAGGCCGTGGCCGAGGCGCAGGAAAAGGCTTTTGCCGGCGCCGTTTGGGCCCAGGATGACGGTCAGCGATCCGGCCTCGAAACTGGCCGAAATGTCCTTGATCAGGCGGGTGCGGCCGATTTCATAAGAAACGCCGTCGAACACCAGGGGCAGCAAATTGGATTTCGGCGCCGTTCGCTGCCGCAGCGCGGCGGCGTTCAAGGGATTATCCATGGCGCTTCATCGCCGCTTCGCCGATCAGGAAGGCCGCCGCGTTGACGCTCAGCGCCAGCACCAGAAGAATGATGCCGAGCCCGAGGGCCAGGGCCAGATCGCCCTTCGAGGTTTCCAGCGCGATCGACGTGGTCATCACCCGGGTCACATGATCGATGTTGCCGCCAACGATCATCACCGCGCCAACCTCGGCGCTGGCCCGCCCGAACCCGGCCAGCACCGTGGTGATCAGGCTGAACCGGTTGTCCCATAAAAGCGTGACGACGATTTGGATGGGGCTGGAGCCGATGGAGGTCAAATGCTCCGAATATTCGTTCCAGAGGTCTTCGGTGGATTGGCGGGTGAGGGCGGCGACGATGGGCGTAATCAGCAGCACCTGGGCGATGATCATGGCGGTGGGTGTAAACAGGAGCCCGAGGGTGCCGAGCGGGCCCGATCTGGACAAGACCAGATAGACAATCAGCCCGACCACCACCGGCGGCAATCCCATCAGCGCATTCAGAACAACGACCAGTACCTTGCGCCCGGGAAAACGGAACACCGCCAACGCGGCGCCCACCGGCAGCCCAATGATACAGGCAATGGCCACCGCGATCAGGCTGACCTGGAGCGACAGCGCCACGATTTCCGCGAGCCCGCTTTCCAGGTTCAATATAAGCGTTGCCGCCGCCGCAAAGGCGCCACCGACATCCGACATGAATTTATCGCCTCAAGTTCCCAGGTCGAACCCGCACCATCTCAAAAAATGGCATCCCTATAAAGCCTCTTCTGGCCTGACCGAGTGAATGCCCGGGTGAAGGCCGTTTAAGCGGCGAGTCCCATATGGGCGCGGTCGCGGCTTGCCCACATCTGGCGGGCGGCCTGGTCGGCGGCACCTAAGTCCGCCGACCGGCCCATCAATTTGAGGGCGATGGCCAGGGTGCCGGTGACGGCGGCGGTGCCATAGGCGTCGTCTTCGGCGCCGCTCCAGACGCTGGCCAGGCGCTGCACATCCATTTCGGTGTCTTCCGGTCGAACGGGATCTTTGATCAAGGTCGGCCAGGTTTCGCGGCCGAGGGCGCCGTCCGAGCAGGTGAACACCTCGCACGGCTTGTTGGGCCGCCGCTCGATCTCGCCGCCGTCGCCGCGAAACACGGCGACGTTGGCATAGCCCAGCAACTGGCCCGCCACTTGATGGGTATCTTGGAAGCCGCGGTGAAAAATGCCCTGCATGACATGGGATGCCGAAAACGGATTGAGCAGCCTGGATACCGTATGCACCGGCGAGCGCAGCCCCAATATGGGCCGGAGATTAATAATGTCGCGCAAGGGCTGGCTCAAAACCTCCAGCGGCAGATAGGCAAAGCCGCTCTGCCCGATGGCGGTTTCCGCATCGGCGAACGAGGTGCTGACCGGCAAGGAGAGGGCTTCCATGGTTTCGCGCAAATAGACCCGGCCCGTCGTGTGCCCCTCGGTCCCGTGCATCAATATCTTCACACCGTTTTGCGCCAGGACCAGGGCCGACAAGAGGAACCAGGGCAACTGGCGGCGCTTGCCGGCATAGGAGGACCAATCCAGATCGACTTGGGGAATTGGGCTTGGCAGATCGAACGTGGCGCGGACGGCGCGCACGAAGCCGGCGATTTCCTCGGCGGTTTCCTCCTTGAAACGCAGCAGCATCAGAAACGCGCCCAACTGTTCGGGCCGCACTTCGCCGGCCAGGATCATGGCCATGGCCGCCTCTGCTTCCTCCATGGTGAAGGGCCGGGACTTGGTCTTGCCGCGCGCCAGGATGCGCACATAGGGCGCAAACGGGTGGTCTTCGCTCATGGATGCATCTGCCAATGTCTATTTCTCAACGATCGAATTTACCAATTTGTTCATTTCGACGGACAAATCCGCCGCCGTGCGCCCGGGCGCGCATTTTCTTCCTCTCAGATAGCGGTCGCCAACCGAGGGGCCTTTCCCTTCCGAAGGGAATTTGGCTCCGAAATATACGTTGAACGCATAACAGGCGTTCTCTCCGTTTGATTTGGAAATATAGCTGAATTCACCAAACCCGGAATGACTTCTTTTGACATCCGGCAAGGTTGCCGAAACGCCGTCGACGGCTTCACTCTTGATAAATTTTCGATAAAATTTGAGCACTTCTATGTCTGAATTCGTGCCGTACCAACCGCTTTTAAAATTCAGGTGCATATAGAGAATACTTCCGCCTTTAAAATGCACGGTTTCCCCATACCAATTCTCGTGTGGTTGCGTGAGCAGGTACCGGCTACGGATCGCAATGGGCGGATTGGTAATTTCCAATTTCGAATTATCGGCGGAAATTACCGTTAATTTATCGGCGCGATCCGTCGACTGACATCCGGCCAACAAGAGAATTGCCGCAATCGTTCCAAATCCAAAATTTTTCATTGGCCGCCTCGCCGCTCCAAACAACCGAAACCCTCACCCGCAGTATGCCCGCGCCAGCGCGCGGAATGCAATCTTAGCCGGGTGCGGCGGCTTTGATTTTGGTTTCGCGCACCGCGATATAGATGCCGGCGCCGGCAATCAGGGCGATGCCGGACCAGGTCCAGGGACCGGGGAAATCACCGAACACGATGACGCTGAAGCCGATGGCCCCGATGATCTGGGAATATTGAAACGGCGCGATGATATTGGCAGGCGCGTAAGAAAAAGCCGAAATCATCATCACCTGACCCAAAGTGGCCAGCACCAGGAACGCGGCGATCATACCGCCGTCGGCGGCCACCGGCGTGGTCCAGAAGAACGGCGCCAGCGGCGCGATCAGGAATGCGCCGATCAGGGGCGTGTAGGCGGCGGCGACGATCTGCGGGGTGTAGGCGGCCAGTTTGCGGGTGGCGATGTAAAATAGGCCGATGGAAAATCCCGCCGCCAGACCGATGATATAGCCCTTGGGATCGCCGTCGAAAGCCGGGCGCAGGATCAGCACTATGCCGAGAAATCCGATGATGACGGCGATGGTGCGGCGCACTCCGAGGGCTTCGCCGAGAACCACCGGCGAGAGCGCGGTCACCACCAACGGCGCCAGGAATATCATCGCCGTGGCGTCGGCCAACGAGATAAATCGCACCGCCCAATAGAAACAGCCGACGCCGATGATCAGCGCCGTGGCGCGGGCGATTTGCAGGCCCAGGGGCCGTGGCAGCAATATGGAAATGCCATAACGGCTGACGATCACCGGAAGCAAGATCAGGCAGGCGAACAACACCTGCATCCAAAGCAGCATCAAGGGCTCGTAGCCGCCGGACAATAGCTTGGCGAAGCCGTCCTTGACGCCGTTGGACATCAGCGCCGTGGTCATCAGCGACGCGCCGATCAGAGGACTGGATTTGGTCATTCAGGCCGCGGACTGCGGGCGCCGGTCAGAGCCAAAATTGCAGCCAATGTCCGAGCCGCCCTTCGGCGTTGACCATATCGGCCCGCTGCAATCGGATTTTAAAACTGTCTTCATCCTTGACCAGGTTATAGCATGTCCTCTTGGGGCACTGGTCCGCGCTTGATCCCGGGTAATTGCCGGTTGACGGGAGGCGCGCCAAGAGCATTCTATGAAAAGCAAAT
>JAYGEH010000006.1:0-4017 GCA_046582475.1 Rhodospirillales bacterium | reverse complement strand
ATGGGCGGCTCGGATGGCGATTTCGAATTCCAGCGCCTGCACGGCATGGGCGAGGCGATGCACGAGATCCTGCGCCGGCGCACGGAAATTCCCTGCCGGGTTTACGCGCCGGTCGGCGTGCACAAGGACCTGCTCGCCTATCTGGTGCGCCGGTTGTTGGAAAACGGCGCCAATTCTTCGTTCGTGCACCGGCTTTTGGACCGGGACGTGGCGGTCCGGGACCTGGTTGCCGATCCGCTCGATGCCGCCGCCGCGACCCAAGGCGCCATGCACCCGCGCATCCCCCTGCCGGCCCAAATCTTCGCGCCCGCCCGGCAAAATTCCAAAGGCATGGATCTCGGCATTCCCCTCCAAGCGGCGCGCCTGGAGGCGGCCATGGCGCCTTTTCGCCGGCAGACCTGGACCGCGGCGCCCGGTGTCGGCGGCGCCGGTCCCGCCACCGAAATCCGCAATCCCGCCCGGGCCGGCGATGTGGTCGGACGGGTCATCAATGCATCGCTTGAGGATGTGGCCGATGCGGTGCGCGCCGCCGGCCTGGCCTTTCCGGCCTGGCGGGCCCGCCCCGTTGCAACCCGCGCCGCCATGCTTATCGAGACCGCGCGCCTTATCGAAGCGAACAGTGCCGAACTAATCGCGCTGGCGTCGCGGGAAGCCGGCAAGACCCGCCTCGACGGCATCGCCGAGGTGCGCGAAGCCGTCGATTTCTGCCGCTATTATGCGAACGAGGCGGTCAAGCTGATGGCCGATGGCGCGCCTGTCGGCGCCGGTCCCATCGCCTGTATTTCGCCGTGGAATTTCCCGCTGGCCATTGTCACCGGGCAGATTGCCTCCGCCCTGGTGACCGGCAACACGGTACTCGCAAAGCCCGCCGAACAGACACCGCTGATGGCGGCGCGGGCGGTCCAATTGATGCACCAGGCCGGCGTTCCCGAAGACGTGCTGATCTTGGTGCCCGGCGGCGGCGCCGAAATTGGTGGCGCGCTCACAGCCAACCCCGCCATCAAGGGCACCGCCTTTACCGGCTCGCACAGGACCACCTGCCTGATCGATCGTAGCATGGCCCGCGCGGGCGATCCCGAAGCGTTCCTGATCGCCGAGACCGGCGGTCTTAACGCCATGATCGTCGATTCCACGGCGCTGCCGGAACAGGCGGTGCGCGATATCATCGCCTCGGCTTTCACCAGCGCCGGCCAGCGCTGCTCGGCCCTGCGCGTCCTGGCGGTGCAGGAAGATATCGCCGATAGCCTCCTGGCCATGCTCGAAGGCGCCGCCCACGCGCTTCGCCTGGGCGATCCCTGGGACGCCGCCACAGATGTGGGCCCCCTCATCGACGCGCAGTCGAAAGCGGCCATCGACGCCCATTGCTGGCGCCTGACCGATGCCGGCCGATTGCTGTTCCAGGTGCCGATACCGGAGGAATTGGCCGGGCAGGGAACCTATGTGGCGCCCGCCGCTTTCCGTCTCGACAGCCTCGATCGGTTGGAGACCGAAATTTTCGGCCCCGTTCTGCACGTGGTCACCTATGCGGCCGCCGATTTGGATGCGTTGGTGGACGCCATCAACAGCACCGGTTATGGCCTCACCCTCGGTATCCACAGCCGCGTCGAGACGCGCATCGAACGTGTATGCCGGCGCGCCAAGGCCGGCAATATCTACGTCAACCGCAACCAGATCGGCGCCGTCGTCGGCTGCCAGCCGTTCGGCGGGCGCGGCCTGTCCGGCACCGGCCCGAAAGCCGGCGGCCCCCACTATTTACAGCGCTTCACCCGGCCCCGCGCCAGCCAACTTGAGGCAAAATCACCGCGCACCCTGCCAGGCGTCACCGGCGAGCGCAATGTCTATTCCCTGGAACCCAGCGGCACTTTCCTCTGTCTCGGCGGCGGCGAGAATTCCGCCGATGCCATGGCGCACCAATGCACCACCGCGTTGGCGGCGGGCAACGACGTGGTGCTGGCCGATGGCGAAACCGGGGCGGCGGTCAAAGCCAGCCTGCCGGACGGGAATGTTTCTCTGGTTGGCGGCGATGCCATTGCGCTGGCCACCATGGACGGCATCGCCGGTGTCGCCTTTGACGGCGGCGGCGAGGCCCTGCGCGATTTGCGCCTGGCGCTGGCGGCCTTGCCGGGCGCGCGGCGGCCCTTGCTGCGCGCAACCGACGCCCGCCACCGGTTCATGGCCGAAAAGCTGATCTCCATCGATACCACCGCGTCCGGCGGCAATGCCAGCCTGCTGGCCGAAGCCGGTTGAGCGCCTTTAGCCGCCGTCGATAAGCCGTTTTAGCCAGACCGAGATCACCACCGGTTTGCCAGCGCGGATTTGCTCGAGCCCGCGCTTTATCGCCGGTCCCACCTCCGCCGGGTCGGTCACGTTCTCGCCGTAGGCGCCGGCCGCGGCGGCTTCGGCGGCGAAATCGATGGGCGGATCGAAATAGCCGCCTTCGTAACCCGATTGCGCCGCATAGCCCTCCTCGCCGAAGGCGCCCTTAACCGCCAGGGTGCCGGTGGTGTAGCTGCGGTTGGTGTAGACAATGGTCAGGAACGGCGCGCCGTAATGGGCGGCGGCCCAGATCGCCGCCTGCGGCGTTCCGAACTGATAGAATCCGTCGCCGGTGACGCAGACGATATCTTTGTCCGGGGCACCCATCTTGGCGCCGAACGCCGCGCCCGGCCCCCAGCCGCCGGACGATCCCGGATTACGGAAGTAAGACATGGGCTTCTCGCAATACAAATAATCGTTGAAGCGCGACGGGCCCAAGGTGTCGTCGAGGACGATGCAATTATCATCCATGGCCAGGCCGATTTGATAGCTGAGCCACAGGGGATCGATGGGTGTATCACCGGCGCGCGACTTGGCTTCCTCGATGTAACCGGAAATCCGCGCCGCCGAAACCTCCGCCAACTTTTCCGAGCGGGCCTTGATGCGCGCTTTGTCGTCTTTGCCCAGCAAGCCCTTCGCCGCTTCGGTTATCGCCTGGATGGTAAGCAGCGGATCGGCCAAAATGCGCAGATCGGCGGTGAATTCATAGGTGGGCACCCTGAGGTTGGCGGGATCATATCCGGCCTGCGCAATATAGGCGTCATCCGGCGGCGGCACGTTGCGCCCGTCCGCCCACGGCACTTCGACGTCGAGCACGAACACGGCGTCTGCCTCGGCCACCGTGGTTTGGGCCTGGTATAGCGGGTGGTTGAGTGGAAAACAGAGAAAGGCGCGCAAGGCGCTTTCGGTGACCGCCAGGCCTAGAAGCTCGGCCAGTTCCACCAGTGCCGGGACGGTGTCCGGGTGGCGGCCCGAGCCCGATATCACGCATACCGGATGCTTGGCGGCGATCAATCGCTCGGCCACTTCCCGCGCGTCGTCCGGATTGGGCGGGCCGATGCGCGGGATGCCAAGTTCGGCGGCGCTCGGAAAATTCGCGTCGCGCACCGGCAAATAGGTCAGCTCTTTCGGGATCGACAGATAGGACGGCCCCTGCGGCTCGCTCCTGGCCACCTGGATGGCGCGGCTGACCACCAGGCCCGGATTATCCTGATAGGTCAGGCGCCGCTCCCACTTGGTGTAGTTGCGCACGATGCCGTTCTGATCGAAGGTCTCCTGCATCCAGATATGACCGCCCTCGGCGCGCGAGCCGTCCATGGTGCCGGGCGCCGAGGTCGGCGGATAGCCCGCCGTCATCAACACCGGCAGGCGCGAGCGCCACGCCGTATGAATGGCGCCGCCGTAATGCAGGGTGCCCACATCCACATGCACGGCGGTGGCCGCCGGGCGCCCGGTGACGGCGGCGAAACCCAAGGCCGCGTTGAGGCTGATATGTTCCAAGGGCACGGTTATCAGGCGCACCGGATTGTTGTGGCCGAGGGCGCGCGCCTTGGCGGTGGATTCCTGGTAAAACCCGATGTCGGAACCGGATGTAAAAAACAGATGATCGATGCCGCCAGCCGCCATGGCGGCGACGATGGCGTCGGCGTAATTGTCGATCCGGGTCGCGGAACCGGTATCGGGTTTGCTCTCGTCCGGGCT
>JAYGEH010000522.1:0-6789 GCA_046582475.1 Rhodospirillales bacterium | reverse complement strand
CCAGGAAACGTCTGAATCTTCTTCTAATCATATTCGGTATTAATAGCAACCAAAACATTAACGTCACTCTAAAATATAAAAAAAGCGACCACTGTCGCTTTTTTTACACACACCACCGATTGTCAATCTTAAATGGGACTGGCCGAGGTGTCTGGATTTAATTCGGGAATAGCCGCGAAGATTGGGACTGGCCGAGGATTTCTTTCGCCTGATCTATTGGCTCCACCCAAAGCCTGAGCCGGAAGGAACCCACCACCGCCGGCGGGGGGGCCGCCAGCCGCCGTAGCGAAGCCGCCGGGGCCGCCGGGAGGGCGGCCGCCAGCCGCCGTATCGATGCCGGCGACGGCCAATGCCGAAAGCGTATTTTGAGATTCGGTCGTAATTTTTGCATCGTGGGTTGGGAAGTTACCTTTCATCGCAGTAATAATGGCTGAAGACGACGTCGGTGCGCCAGTCATTACACCCGTTGTAATAGATGCAACCAAGTTTCCGGCAACGTCATTCGACAGCGTCGACGGAACCTTACTGCTTGCAAAGTTTGCGATGGCAACCGCCAAGCCCGGATTTGCTTCTGTAAGCGCCGTTATTGCTTCTTCGAGAGCATCCGTGTCACCGGTTGTGACAGCATTTTCAATCATCGTGGTGATTTGCGCCTGGATAGCCGCTGAAATTTGGTTTTCTGCCTGAGCACTGGCACTTTGAACGCCGACACCAACCAAAAGCAGAGTGGCTAGAAATACCGCAGTTACCGACACTCTTAAACTTGAAATCATTGTACCATCTCCTGTTTTACGCTCATCGTGAAATATCATTTCCACCCGAGCCGGAAAGTGCTTTAAGAATTTCCTACCCGCCCCGCTATTTCTGCAACCTGCGCGATGGGCATTAACTTATTCCTACCAAGAAGGTCTCACATATTTACGTGCACCGCAACAAAATAAGGTGTGACAGGTGTCACACCCCACGCATGATTTATTTTGCCGTATATTGCCAAATACGTCCAGAATTGAGCCAAAATTGTAATAATTCATGGTTAAAATATTTTGCCCGATTTTAAAAAAAATCCGGCGGTTCTAGACCGCTTTGGCGCAACTGTCCGGCGACGATGGCCTTGAGCCTGGCCAAACCGTCTTCGCTGGCCGATTCGCAGCGGGCCACCAGAACCGCTTGCGTGTTAGAGGCGCGCAGCAGCCACCAGCCGTCCGGGGTTTCAACGCGAACGCCGTCGATGTCGCGGACGGTGACGCCGGTCTCGTTGCCGAGCCGCGCCTTGATATCCTCGATCACCTGGAATTTAGTTTCCTCGGTGCAATCGAAGCGTACCTCGGGTGTGTTGAACATCACCGGCAAGGCATCGCGCATGTCGGCCAGGCTCTGATCGCCGCCGGCGAGAATGGCCAGCAGGCGCACCGCCGCGTACAAGGCGTCGTCAAAACCGTAATAGCCGTCGGCAAAGAAGATGTGGCCGCTCATCTCGCCGGCCAGAGGGGCGCCGATTTCCTTCATCTTGGTGCGGATCAGGGAATGGCCGGCCTTCCACATTATGGGCTTGCCGCCAGCGCGCGTCACCTCATCAAAAAACACCTGGCTGGCTTTGACTTCGGTGATGATCGACGCGCCGGCGTTGCGCGCCAGGATTTCCCGCGCCAGGATCAGGAGGATCTGATCGCCGTAGAGCACCCGCCCCTTTTCATCGATGACGCCAACCCGGTCGCCGTCGCCATCGAAGCCGATGCCGATATCGCAATTGTTCTCGGCAACCAGTTCCTTGAGCTGGGTCAGGTTTCCTTCCACTGTCGGATCGGGATGATGGTTGGGAAAGGTGCCGTCGATCTCGGCGTTGATTACAAAATGCTCACCGGGCAGCTTATCGATCAGTTTCAGCAAAGCTTCGCCGGCGGCGCCGTTGCCGGGATCCCAGGCAATCCGCATGGCGCCCGCCGCCGGATGATCGGCGGCAATCCGCTCTACATAACGGTCCATCAGATCCTGGTCTTCGATGCTTCCGGCACCGCTGGCATAGACTTCCGCGGCAACCCGCGCGCCCAAGGCCTGGATGTCTTCGCCAAAGAACGAATCGCCGCCGAGCACCATCTTGATGCCGTTATATTCCGGCGGATTGTGCGAGCCGGTGATCATCACGCCGCCGTCGGCCTCCAATATATGAGCAGCATAATAAAGCAGCGGCGTCGGGCCGCGCCCGATGCGGACCACGTTGGCGCCGGTAGCCGTCAATCCAGCAACCAGCGCCGCCTCCAACTCCGGCGAGCTTAACCGTCCGTCATAGCCAACACATATCTTTGGCTCAGCCCCAAAGCGTTCAATGGTGATCGTCCCGAATGCCTGACCCACCGCATTTGCGTCTGTAGCACTTAATGTTTCGCCGACGACGCCGCGAATATCATATTCCCGAAGGATGGTTGGGTGCAGTGTATGTCCGTCTGCCATTTACTCGGCTGCCTCACTCTTGCTTTCCACCGGCACAATGGCGCGCCCGATGCAGGAATATTCGAAGCCGGCGTCGCGCATGTCATCGGGATTGTAGATATTGCGAAGATCAACCAGCACCGGCGCCGCCATGATCGATTTGAGGCGGCCCAGATCCAGGCCCCGAAACTCGTTCCATTCGGTGAGGATGGCCAGCACGTCGGCGCCGGCGGCCGCATCGTAGGCATCCTCGCACCAGGTGACGCCGTCCAGAAACTTGCGCGCCTCATCCATGCCATGGGGATCATAAACCCGAATATCGGCGCCGCCGGCACGCAAGGCCGGCACGATATCGAGGCTGGGGGCATCCCGCATATCATCGGTATCGGGCTTGAAGGTCAGTCCCAGAACGGCCACCTTTTTGCCGTTCACACTGCCGCCCGAGGCCGCGATGATCTTCTCGGCCATGTTTTTCTTGCGGGCATCGTTCACCGCCACCACCGCCTCGACAATCTTGATCGGGCTGCCCGCCGATTGTGCCGTCCGCACCAATGCCAGGGTGTCTTTGGGAAAGCAGGAGCCGCCATAGCCCGGACCGGCGTGCAGGAATTTGGACCCGATGCGGCCATCCAGGCCGATGCCCTTGGCGACGTCCTGAACATCAGCGCCAACGCGCTCGCACAAATCCGCTATCTCGTTGATGAAAGTGATCTTGGTGGCGAGGAACGTATTGGCCGCATATTTGATCAGCTCCGCTGTCCGCCGGGCGGTGAAGATGATCGGCGTTTCGATCAAAAATAATGGCCGGTACAATTCGCGCATGACATCGCGCGCCCGCTCGCCATGGGCGCCGATGACCACCCGGTCGGGGCGCATGAAATCCCGGACCGCGGCGCCTTCGCGCAAAAATTCCGGGTTCGACACCACATCGAACTCCGCATCGGGCTTGGCCTTTCGGATCACCGCCTCAACCTCGTCGCCGGTGCCCACCGGCACCGTCGATTTGGTAACGATCACCGTATAGCCGTCAAGGGCGGCGGCAACTTCCTCGGCGGCGGCGTAAACAAATCTCAAATCCGCATGGCCGTCGCCGCGCCGGGACGGCGTTCCGACGGCAATGAACACCGCATCGGCGGCGCTGACCGCGGCGGCCAGATCGGTGGTAAACGACAGCCGCCCGCCGCGCACACCCTTTTCGACGGTGCTGTCCAGTTCCGGCTCGTAGATGGGTATCTCACCCCGCTTGAGGCGGCCGATCTTGTCCGCGTCCATATCGACGCAGACCACCTCGGCGCCAAACTCGGCAAAACAGGCGCCCGAAACCAGGCCAACGTACCCTGTGCCAATCATTGCTATCTTCATTTGGGTAGACCTCGTTTCAGGCTAAGCGCGACAGAATGTCCGCCATCTCGTCCTTCATCTCGTCGCGGTCCAGGGCGAAGGCGATATTGGCCTCGATAAAGCCAAGTTTGTTGCCGCAATCGTAGCGCTTGCCGTCGAAGCGGAAACCGTGAAAGGGAACGTCGCCGATGGTGCGGGCCATGGCGTCGGTCAGTTGGATCTCGCCGCCGGCGCCCTTTTCCTGGCGGTCCAGCTCAACAAACACCTCGGGCTGCAATATGTATCGTCCGATGATCGACAGGGTCGAGGGTGCCGCGTCCGGATCGGGCTTTTCCACCAGCCCCTTGGCGCGCGCCAGCCTGCCGTCGTCTTCGACCACGTCGAGAATGCCATAACGGGCGGTATGCTCCCTCGGGACATCTTCGGCGGCGACCACATTGCCGCCCACATCGTTATAGATTTCCAGCATCTGTTTCAGGCAGCCGGGCTTGGCCAAGATCAAATCGTCGGCCAGCAAAACCGCAAACGGCTCGTCATGAATGTGATAGCGGGCGCACCAGACCGCGTGGCCTAGGCCTAACGGATTTTGCTGGCGGGTATAGGATATCTGGCCCGGTTCCGGCACCCATTCCGAGATCGCCTTCAACGCATCAAGCTTGCCACTGTCTTCGAGGAAGCGCTCCAATTCTACGGAGTGGTCGAAATGATCCTCGATCGCCGATTTGGCGCGGCCCGTCACGAAGATGAATTCCTCGATGCCGGCCTCGCGCGCTTCATCGACCGCGTATTGGATCAGCGGGCGGTCGACAATGGGCAGCATTTCCTTGGGCATGGCTTTGGTCGCCGGCAGGAAACGGGTGCCCTGCCCGGCAACGGGAAATACGGCTTTGCGGACAGGTTTAACCATGGAGCTCGATCAATAATAAAGCAATGTGGCCAAGGATTTACGCCCCTTTTTGCGTCGGCTTTGTGCCATGGGACGAACAGCTATGCAAGGTAGAGTGGTTTACGCCGAATGTGTCCGGTAAATTATGGCGCACCGACCGCCAAAGTCTCGCCCCCTGCTAGTCGGTTCAACTCGAAAATCACTGAATTTAAAACCGCACCAATAAACACTTAAAGCCTCCCATTATAAGTGGGTAAGAAAATCCTCACTAGGTGGGTTATCGCCAGAATTTTGTTCAAACACTTGGTGCATTATAAATGTGATTATAAATGCGAAGACAACTCCGCCCACATCGAATGCCCAATCGCCTACCGAAGGCACACGACCAACAATAAAGTGCTGAAGAAATTCTATACCAGCGCCAAAAATCAAAAGGCTAAAAAATTGCATGCCCCTGGAAAAATTTTGCTGGGTCAAAAACACCCCCAGCCCAAGGAAGAAAAATAATATAAAGTGTGCGACCTCACTCGCATTAAATTGGAAGAATTCCGGGTTGCCCCATTTGATGCCCTCTATGCCGCCAATTTCGGTCGCGAATAAGAGGTAGAAATCACCCAATTCAAATATCAACAAATCCTGTTTTGTAGACCCTGGCATGAGGGAGCTAGCCGCGATCGCTAAACCAACTAACAAGACCATAATTTTGGGTAACGCGCCTCTTTTTCCTGTCAACAAATTCAAACTTAAGTCTACCTAGGCTCAGGACCCATTAATTATTAATTCAGCATTTCATCTGATGATGCCCTTAGGACCTTTGGAGGGCATCAAATGAAAGACTTATTCTGGCTGACGCAAACGCAATTGGACCGCGTGGCACCCCATTTTCCTTTGTCTCATGGTATTCCACGTGTTGGAGAGCTGCCACTCGTCGAACAGGGTAACTCTAGCCGAAAATAAATTATCAAATTGACTTGAGATCCCAGCCGCCACTACCCAGCTTGATGGCGCCACCAGGCGTACTCGTTGATCGAATAAACAGGGTTATAATGGCTAATTTGCCGAGAATCGACCATGACCCGAATTTGGTTGTCGAGAATGATAATTCGATTATCGTGATAAACTGCGAGAATGGCGTGGCCAACCTTAAGGTTCATATCCTTAACCGCAACGATGCGCATCCTTTTGGTGTCGAACCCTAAATATTTCAGGCCCATGTATTTGGCGATGGAATAATCTTCGCAGTCACCGAATTTGGTAAAAAATTCTCCAGGAGCCGCCCAATAATCTTTTTTTCCCCAGTTTTTGTTATCTTGGATGTAGCGGGATTTATTCATAAAACTATTCACCCACTTAATCTGCTTGATCTTCGGCTTATCCTTGATGGAATCCAGAAACGCCACCCATTTCTTAAACCGATTCTTAAATGCATCGAGGTCCGACTGTTCCGACGCCATCCGCTTCATCGCACCCCGCCATTTTTTGAAAGGTTTAAAATTATCGGATTGAAACTCTTTCGTGCCAAACAGGCTGGCATTTGCGGGAGCGTTCTTCGAAATAGTTTTCAGAGCTGCAGCCGGAGGAGATCCATGCCTTGCCGCCCTTTTTTTGCGCCTTCTTCTGCGTTTGCGCACCTGTTTTAAAACATATGAATTGTCGCTTTCGAATGATTTTAGTGCAGCCGAATAAGCACCCGCATTTGCTTTATTCGACGATCCGGAGACCGACAAAACCACGAGCGCCGCAGCAGAACAAATTACAAATGGCTTAGTGAACGACATGATAGTCAACTCGCTGTCCAATTTTAAGTGGCGTTTCATCCATAATTGAGCGCTTTCACCCGCCGCCGCAAGAGTTAAATTGAGGGAAATACGGCGCCTCACTTGAAGTTGAAAACTAGCGTGTATTAGATCCCAATACTGTGATGTAGGTCATAGCGGCTTCCAGATAGCACATATCGGAATTTGGCAGTCCTGACTAAGCTTCAGTCTGAATTGCGACCGTGGACGAGATGAAGCTGGGTCCACCGGTCGGAAATTTTTACGGCACGGAAGGTTCGACATGCTGAATGCCCCAAATTTTCCTAAAATTCGTTATGCAGTTGGGCCACCCCAGGATAAACTCAGAAATATATATAT
>JAYGEH010000503.1:0-17695 GCA_046582475.1 Rhodospirillales bacterium | reverse complement strand
CCGAAGCCGCCATCGCGGCGCCCGACGCCCCGGCCCTGGCACGCGGCACCGACATCACCGCCACCTACGCCAGGCATGCCGAGCGCTCGGCGCGCCTGGCCGGGGCGCTCCGGGTCCTTGGCCTCAACCCCGGCGACCGGGTTGCTCTGGCCATGAACAACGCGCCCGCCTATTCGGAGATCCTGTTCGGTGCCTGGCATGGAGGATTTGCGGCGGTGCCCATGAACGCCCGCCTGCACCCACGGGAATCCGCCTGGATCCTGGAGAATTCCGGCGCCCACGTGTGTTTCGCCAGCCAGGAGATTGCCGATGCCCTGGCAACCCACCGCGCCCAGTTGCCGTCCCTGGAGCATGTAATCGTCGCCGGCTCAACCGCCCATGACGCCCTTTATGACGCCCCACCGGGCCGCCTCCAAGAGGTAAAGTCCGATGCCCTGGCCTGGCTGTTCTACACCTCGGGCACCACCGGCCGGCCGAAGGGCGCCATGCTCAGCCACGCCAACTTAGCCGCCATGAACGCTGCTTATTTCGCCAGCGTCGATGGCATCGGGCCGGGCGACTGCATCATCCACGCGGCGCCCATGAGCCACGGCTCCGGCCTCTACATCCTGCCCCATGTGGCGCACGGCGCCTGCCAGGTGGTGCCGGAGACGGGCGGCTTCGACGGGGCGGAAATCCTGGAACTGCTCGAACACTGGCAGGGCGCGACCCTGTTCATGGCGCCGACCATGGTCCAGCGCTTGGTGGCGGCGGTGGCGGCAACCGGGGCGGATACGCAAAACCTCAAGTCGATCATCTATGGGGGCGCGCCCATGTATGGGGAGGATTGCCTGGGCGCCCTCGAAACCCTTGGCCTTAAGCTGATCCAGATTTACGGCCAGGGCGAGGCGCCGATGACCATCACGGCACTCAGCCGCGCCGCCCACGCCGACACCGCCGATGGGGTATACCGGCGCCGATTGGCCTCGGTGGGAACGCCGCAAGACGGTGTCGCCGTGCGCCTGGCGGATGAAGATGGCAACCCTGTTCCGCCCGGAGAAATCGGCGAGATTCTGGTCCAGGGTGCCGTGGTCATGGCCGGCTATTGGGACGATACAGCGGCAACGGAAGCGGCGCTGCGCGGCGGCTGGCTGCATACCGGCGATCTGGGCGCGTTCGACGAAGACGGCTACCTGACGCTCAAGGACCGCTCGAAAGACGTGATCATCTCCGGCGGCGCCAACATCTACCCGCGCGAGGTGGAAGAGGCGCTTCTGGCCGAGCCCCGTGTCCTGGAATGCGCGGTGATCGGCGCGCCCGACCCGGAATGGGGCGAAAGCGTCGCCGCCTTCATCGTGCCAATGACCGGGGAGCGGGTGACCGAAGCCGAGCTGGATGCCTTCTGCCTGACCCGAATCGCCCGCTTCAAGCGGCCGAAGATTTACCGGTTTGTGGCCGAACTGCCAAAGAACAATTATGGCAAGGTGTTGAAGACCGAACTAAGGCAATTGATATAGCTTAGCCCGCTTGGGGATTGGCGAAAGGACAGAGTGTTGCCAAAATTAGCTAGTACCAAATAATTTTATATTTATATTTCCATTTTATATTGTTTTTTCCGAATTTATCTGCTATAATAATAATTAAAATATAATAATTAATGATATCCCCATGACACACTTCAACCGAGTTGCCGGACCGGACGCCCGCTTGGCCAGGCAATTAATATTCCGAGGCGCCAGGATCGACGCCGATCTGGCCAACCATGCCTTCCCCAGACCGGCTGCGCAGGTTACGCCCCAAGCGGGCTGCGCGCTATGACCCCCCTCAAACCCAAACACGAGGCGTTTGCCCGTGCCTATGCGCGTGACGCCAACGGCTCAGCGGCGGCGCGTAGTGCCGGTTATGGGCACGCCAATGCCTCCAGCCAGGCCGCGGAACTCCTCAAACGTGACGATATTGCGGTGCGTATTACCGAACTGGACGCTGAAATCGAGGCCGAGCGGCGCGCAGCGCTGGAGGTGTTCGTTGACAAGCTGGAACCGGTCTATGACGCGGCCCTTGAAGCGGGTGATCATGACACCGTCCTGCAGACCGTGGAATTGCAGGCGCGTATCACCGGGCTTATCCACGGCGGCGCCACCATACGCCCACGCGGCGCCGGTCGGGCCGAGCAGCCGGTTAACGGGCATGAGGCGTTTTTGGAGTTAATCGGTGAGGACAATCCCTAGCCCGGCTGGGGATGGCTGGACCGGCCGGCCGGGGGCCTCGATGGGATGCACCAGAGACAGGGCGCTGAGACGGTTAGAAGAAAAAAGCGGATTGCCACAGAGGTCACGGAGCGCACAGAGGAAAGGGAAATGAACGGCGCTGCGCGCGGCAAACGTCTCTGTATCCTCTGTGATCTCTGTGTTTCAAACCTTAGACGTTCAGACCGCCCAGAATCGCTTCGTTACCCCTATAGAACCCGGTAAAACCCGGTAGGATTTTCACAGAGATATGTCGCACATGATAGAAAAATATCGCCAATATCGCCGCCCAGCCCGGCCGGGCCCGCGCCGAGCCGGTTTTGCAAGTCGCCGCAGCTGAGTGTTATGATCCAAAAAACAGCACACCAAAACTTAAAGTCCCTGTCGGAGGCCCCGCATCATGGACGACATTCCGGAACGCGCCTATATTCCCGATCAGCCCAATCCGTTGCGCACCGACGCGCCCGGCAGCGTTACCGAGATGCCGTCGCCGGCCTTTATCGGCCATATTCACATCTGCACCGACGTCAATTACCAGGCGATGGTGGATTTCTACGTGCGCCTGTTCAACGGCGAGGTGACGGCGGTCAATCCGGGCAATCCGATGACCTTCATCACCTACGACGACTACGACCACCGGGTGGTGGTCATGTACAAGGAAGGCTGGGGCACCAAGCCGGAAAATCCGGTCGGCTATTCGCATCTGGCGTTCGGCTATCGCAGCCTGGGCGAGGTCATTTTCATCTATCAGCGCATGCAGGAATGGGGCTACAAGCCGCACTGGGTGGTCAATCACGGCAATTCCACGTCGTTCTATTACGAAGACCCGGACGGCAACACGGTGGAAACCCTGGTCGATAATTACCCGCCCATCGAGACCAAATCCTACAAGATGAATTACCAGTTCTCGGAAGATTTCGGGCCCATGCCGGACGGCAATTTCGACCCCGACAAGATGGTGGAATTGTACCAACAAGGCGTGCCCGATACGGTGCTCCTGGACCGCGACCAGGTGAAACGGCTGAAAGCCGAAGGCAAATTATAAAGCATCAAGGGGAGGACACTTTATGACCGCAGCAAACATCGCCGAGCGCCGGGGCGATAAAATCCGGGCCCGGCTCAACCATCCGGTTCTGGATACCGACGGCCATGTGCAGGAGCTGGACCTGGCGATCCCCGATTATCTGAAACGGGTGGCCGGTGCGGGCGTGGTCAAGCGCTTTGAAGACATGTGGTTCCGGCCGTCCACCGAGGGCGTCCGGCGCACCCTATGGAACGTGCCGTCGGGCAAGGCCACCAAGGACCGGGCCATGGCCATGCTGCCCAAGCTGCGCGCCGAGCGCCAGGAAGAATGCGGCATCGATTTCGCGGTCATCTATACCACCCGCGCGCTTGGCATGGGCTACATACGGGACGCCGAAATCCGCACCGCCGTCTGCCGCGCCATCAACCTGATGAACCATGAGAAGTTCGCCGAATTTTCCGCCCATATGACGCCGGCCGCAGTGATTCCGGTGCAAAATCCGGACGAGGGTATCGCCGAGCTGGAATACGCCGTCGGCGAACTGGGCATGAAGGCGATCATGGTCAACGGCGATGTGCGCACGCCCAATCCGAAGATCGCCGAGGCGGCGCCGGAATTGGCCCGGCACACCACCTGGATCCACTCCCTGACCATCGACGCGCCGTTTGATTACGATCCCTTCTGGGCGAAATGCGCAGAATTGAAGGTGGGCCCGGCCTGCCACTCGTCGGACCGGGGCGGCGGTGGACGGCGTTCTTCACCGTCCAACTATGTGTTCAACCATCTCGGCGGCTTTGCGGCGGGCTCCGAGTTTTTCTGCCGGTCCCTGTTCATGGGCGGCGTGCCGCACCGGTTCCCAGGTCTCAATTTCGGCTTTCTGGAGGGCGGCGTTTCCTGGGCGGCGCAGCTTTATAACGATCTCTGCGAGCATTGGGAAAAGCGCAATATCGACTCACTTCTGGAAAATCTCGATCCGGAAAAACTCGACCAGGATCTGATGGTCGAATTGTTCACCAAATACGGCGACGAGAACCTGACGCCGGAACGCATCCGGGGCTACGAGCCGAGCAACGCCAACAACAATTATGACCGGGACACCATCGACGAGTTCGCCGCCTGCGGCATCAGCCAAGAAAAGGACATCAAGGGCCTGTTTACCGATCATTTCTTCTTCGGCTGCGAATCCGACGACCGCATGGTGGTCACCGCCTTCGATCCCAAGCTCAACAAATTCGGCGCCAAGTTGAAGGCGTTCTGGGGCTCCGACATCGGCCATTGGGATGTGACCGACGCCGCCCTGGCGCTTTCCGACGCCTATGGCCTGTTCGAGGAAGGGCTCTTGAACGAACAGGAATTCGAGGATTTCATGTTTACCAACGGGGTGTTGTTCCACGCCGGCATGAACTCGGATTTCTTCACCGGAACGGTGCTCGAGAGCCAAGCCAACGCGGTCATGGGCCGGGCGGCGGCGGCGGCCTGAGGGGGAAATTTGGGCCGGCTTCGGGCGTGATATGGGCGTGATTTGACCTCGGCGGCGAACAAAATACTGGTGGTCGGCGGCGCCGGCTATATCGGCAGCCACGCCGCCAAGGCCCTGGCGGGCGCCGGCATGCAGCCGGTGGTTCTCGACGATCTCTCCACCGGCCATGACTGGGCGGTCAAATGGGGGGTGCTGGAACGCTGCGATATGCGCGATCGTGCCGCGCTGGACGCCGTCTTCGACGCGCACCGGCCGGACGCGGTGCTGCATTTCGCAGGCAAGATCAATGTCGCCGAATCGGTAACCGCGCCGGAGATTTATTACGATACCAACGTCACCGGCACCCTGGCGCTGTTGGATGCCATGCGCCGCCACGGCTGCGGCACGCTGGTGTTTTCGTCCTCCTGCGCGGTTTACGGGACGCCGGAACGCATGCCCCTCGACGAGACCCACCCCTACGGCCCGATCAATCCCTATGGGTCGAGCAAGCTGATCGCCGAAACCATGATGGCGGATTTCGCCGGCGCCCATGGGCTGGCCTATGTGGCGCTCCGCTATTTCAACGCCGCCGGCGCCGATTGGCGGGCCGGCATCGGCGAGGACCATAGTCCCGAATCCCATCTGATCCCCCTGGTGCTGGACGCCGCCCTGGGGCGGCGCGCCGCCATCACCATCTTCGGCGACGACTATCCGACCGCCGACGGCACCTGCGTCCGCGACTACATCCATGTGGCCGATCTGGCCGAGGCGCATCTCCGGGCCCTGGCCTACCTGCAAGGCGGCGGCGCATCGGACGCCTTCAATCTCGGCAACGGCGCCGGGTTCTCGGTGCGCCAGGTGATCGACAGCGCGGCCCGCGTCACCGGCCGGGAGGTTCCCGTCACCGTGGGCGCGCGCCGGAACGGCGATCCGGCGGAACTGATCAGCGATTCTTCCCGCGCCGCCGATATTCTCGGCTGGACACCGGCGCGCCCTTCCATCGATGCCCAGATCGAAGACGCCTGGCGCTGGCACCAGGCCCATTTCGGCGGCAAGCAGACGTGACCATGGATGCCGAAAGCAGGTTCAGAATCCGCCGCGGACTGGCCGGCAGAACCATCGCCCTGGTTTTGCTCGCTGCTCTGGCCGCCTGCAATACGGTGGCCCGGTCCGAAAAGATGGCGCCCGGCGCCAGCCAGCTCGCATCCCTGCCGGCGGCTTCGAGCTTACCCGGCGCTATCGCCGAAGTGCGCCTTATTCAGCGCCCCGGAGCCGGAATTTTGGAAACCAGGATCCAAATATTCATGAGCGTCGGCTACCGGCTTATCCGCAAATCCTCCGGCGAAGGAATTTTCGACGAAACCATGGAAACCAGCTATCAGGAGCCGGCCACCAAATCCGATGCGGATTTCGACCTTCGCGGCCAGGCGACGCCCAAGCTGCAAGGCGCGGTGGAGGCAGCGGTGCGCGAAAACATCATCGAATTGCTGCGGCGGCTGGGGAAATTCGAGGCGTAATTCTATGCGCCTGTTCGATCACCCCTTATTCAATAATGGCCGTGAAGCTGCATTGCACCTTGGAGGCGGCGGCGGCGCTGCCGGGCAAGGTGTGGCGCGTTGGGCGGGTGGCTTCGTCGGGGAACATCGCCACCCAGGGCTCGTTGAGCTTGGCCCGCTCCGACGGATCGCCCATCCAGAAGGTGATTTTCAATATGTCTTCGGTACTGCCGCCGGCGGCCTCGACGATACGCCGGATATGGCCGAACAGGTTGGTGAGCTGGTCTTCCATGGCGTCCGGCATGTCGCCGGTCGCCGGGTCCTTGCCGGAAATGACGCCGGTCTGCACGAACGGGCCGATGCGGCTGGCCGCCGGGATCGGGTTGCCGTGCAGAAATTCCTTCACGTAGATCGCCTTGCGTTTGGCCATTCTCGAGCCTCCTGGTTGGAATGGTTTGGCGCCGACCATAGCGGTTCGATCCCGATGGCTCAATTCTTCGAAAGGCAGGAGAAACCGAACATGACGCGCATTCCGCAAATTCAGCCCGATGCCATGAACGAAGCGCAAAAGCGCTTCTATGACCAGGCGATGGCCAGCACCGGCCGCTCCGACGGCATGTCGATACAGTTGCCGTCCACATCGAACTTCCAGCAGTGATAGACGCAGCGCAGCCCGCATTCCTCGTTGCGGGCAAAATACAGCGACGCGCCCCGGTACGGACAGGCCTCGGCCAGGGCGCCCACCTGGCCCTCGGTACCCCGCCACAGGACGAAGATTTCGCCGAGCAATCGCCTGCGTTTGACCGGCCCGTCCGGCTCCGGAAATTCCGACGATGGCAGGCACGCAATCCCGTATTCGCGCATCAGCTTGCCCATCGGCGTGCCTGGCCCGACCCGGCACAACAGATCGTTGTCTTCCTGGGAGAACATGAACGCCCTCCCCCGTTTACCAATCGCAATTTGGTATTTTATCTATGGGACCATTCGCCAAGGCACGCATCAGGCGCGCATTTCGTTCAGGATCTGCAATGCGGTTTGGTGGTCTTCGATCACCGCCGCCATTTCCGCGGCCGAGTAGCGGCCAAATCCGCAGGGCGCAGCGACGCCGAAATCGTCCAGATATTGCGCGCAACGGGTAATCTTGTTCCGGAAATCGCCCAAGTCGCTCATATTGTGGATGACGCCGAAATAGATTTTCGTATTGCCGTGATTGAGGTTTTGCAGCGGCGTGAAATATTCGGACCCGACATTGTCGAGGATCGGGATATGAACGAAATCGACCCGGCGCCCGGCACGGTCCAATATGAGATGGACCGCATCCACGGCCCTATCCAGATCGTTGCTGGGGCGCATGGGCCAGCCGCCGAGGGTGCCGTAACAGAGATGAAAGCCGAGCATAACCTCGGGCGGGATCAGCGGCGACATATGGGCGATCGAGGCACCGATCAGCGCCGCCGGCGGGGTTTGCAGATCGTTCCAACTGCCATGACCCGATTTGGCGCCGCCACCCTCGATCATGCCCAGCTCGACACAGAAGTCCCACTGAATGGCCAGGTCCTCATGGGGAATCTTGGCAACGATCATCGCCACTTCGGCGGCCATGGCTTCTTCGTAGGCGGCGCTCATGACCGGCCAATCGCCGATGTCCCGGAACAAAGTGCCGATGCCGCTATAGGTCAACGGCAGGCACACCTGGAAGCGGGCCTGGTTCGAAATCGCGCCTTCCTCGCGCAGGGTTTTGAACACGAAGTAGGAGTTCAGCGCGTCGCGCGCATAGCCCAGGCGCCAGCCGGGGTCGCCGAAATGAATCTCCGTGACCCCGTCCTTGACGCGGAAGGTCCAATTGTCGCTGGCGCTGGTGGCCCGCCAATTCTCGATCCCGTTGATCGGCGCCGGCCGGTTCACGGTCTCGATATCGGGATGGCCGTGATAGACCCGGTAGCCAAGTCCGACGATCCAATACTGCCGCTCGCCAACCTCGCCGTCGGGCAAGCAGGGCGCCGCCGCGCTGAGCCCGCTGTCGCCGATCAGGCGGAACACCTCTTCGCTGGTATCCAAGGGCACGCTGCCGACAAACAGCAGGTCTTTTTCCATGTCTTTCAAGGAAGCACTTTTATTCATCATCCCTCTCCCGGTTGCGGAACCAAGTTTAAAACGAAATCACCGCCCAGGAAAACCACCAGGAAATCCGCCGGACGGGCGCGGCGAGCCATGCCCGTCTCACACGCGATAGAGGACATTTGGCGCGCGTAGGATATGATCTGATCATGATCCGGATTATTTTTGCAGCCGCATTGGCCTTGGCGGGGTTGGTGTGGGAGGCCAAGGCGCAGACCCCTTGCGCCGCGCCCGAGGCGGTTTGTGCCGCCATGGGCCGCGTATTCCCGATCGCCTCGTTCGATCCCATGGGCAGCAGCGTGCTGATCGAGCCGGGATTGCTGGTCACCAACCGCCACCTGATTGCCGACAACCGCCGCGCCGAGGTTTTTCTTAAAGACGGCTCGCGCATCCTGGCCGAGGTGGTCCCGAGCGGCTACGGCGGGGACTTGATCCTTCTGAAGGCGCCGTCGCTTGCCGGCGAAGGCCGGATTGAGACCGCACCAGCGATCGCGGCGGATGAATTGTTTACGGTTGGTGCCGACGTCAATAGCGGCCGGGTTCGCGTCTACAGGCCTGGCCGCACGCTTCTGCCGCCGGCCCTGGGCAGGCCCTTGGCGCGCCTTCACCACACCGCGGTCAGCCAGCCCGGCAACTCGGGCGGCGCCCTGGTCAACGGCGCCGGAAAGCTGGTGGCGATCGTCACCTCCGGCGGCGACGGACGCTTCGAAGCCATCCCGACATCCGAGATAGCAAGGCTCAAGGCCCAATCGGGCGACGGACACCGGAAGATAAGCGACCGCATCGGGCTTGCCTACCGGAAATGCACCGAGGCGCTGGACGCGGCCAATGCTTCCAACCAGCGGCTCGCACCCTCCCATATGGCACTCATCAACGAGCAATGCACGTTGTCGGGCAACCGCCAGCTCATGGACCTGGCTGGACACGTGTTCGGCCGCCAGCGCCACCTCGATCAAGCCATTGTCCTGTTCGAGCGCGCCCTCAATCAGGATCCCAACGCAATCAACTCATTGGTGGCCATGGCCGTCACCCTGCATCTGGCCCGCCGCTACGACGATGAGACTGCCTACCTCCAGCGCCTGCTGGACATTCTGCCCGCCGACGCCCAGATATTGCGCTTGGCGATTCAGGCCGGCACATGGACTGGGAACAAGGCAATGGCGGAACAGGCATTTGGCCTGTTGGCCAAACATCACCCGCGCCTGGCACCGTCGGCCAGGGGATTTATCGACCGTCCTCCGCCGCGGCCGCCGCCATAGCCGTGGCCATTTGGCTGCCGAGGGTCTAACGCCCCAATTGGGCGGCGAATAGATAGACATGCTACGACGATTATCGACTTGATTTGGCCCGATCCGGGACGGGTATAAGCGCCGAAATCCGGGTAATCCGCCTGTTGCGATCGATTATTATCAACAATTAAATACTTGGTTACGCAACCACCAGAATTCAAGCCTGTCAAAATAATCGGCCATCAAATCCAATATTCGGTAGAATGACCGAGCAATGAACAAATTGCCGAGTAAGCGTGAGCAAGACAGCGTGGCCGCCCTGTTGCATCAGACAGGTCCCTCCAAAGGTTCGGTCAGCTGGCTCAAGGGTTCCACTATGGATGTCATCCTGAGTCCAGGCAGACTGGTCCGGGTGGATGAGGCACATCCCGGCGAAATACGGGACGGGGTCATCGCGCGCCTCCACTCTGCCGCCGGCAATTTTGAAATAGAAGCCCTTGATCAGCGGACGGTTCTGGTAAACAGGAAGGTAATCGCCAGACAAAAGCTAATTCATGGGGACATGATCGAATTCGGCGACCATGTACCGTTGTCGCGCTTTCGGCTCTATCAAAGAGACTTACCGGTCCGCAAATCGATTGGCGACATCCTTGGCGACGGCTTTGCGTATCTACGCGCCAGCCGCCGGCCACTGGCCCAGCGGCTGGGGCGGGCCTTTGGCGGACTGCTGCGGCGGATGATGCAAGAGACGACGCTGCTCTTTCGCCTCGGCGTCGTCGCGGCGATTTCCGCCCTGGTCGTTTTGACCTACCAACAGAACCGTCTGAACGTTCAGCTGCAACAACGGATCGAACAGGATGCCTCCCGGCTTGACAGCGTTTCCCGCGCCTTGGTCCGGGCGCGCAAGGAGGCGTTGACGCCCAACGATCTCAAAGCCCTCCGGCGCGACATCGGCAACCGCATCCGTTCCTATGCGGATCGCTTGAAGGCTTTGGAATACCGTTCGGAAGCCACCGCCCGGGTGATTACCGAAACCTTGCCCGCCGTCGTCTTTCTGCAAGGTGCCTATGGTTTTCGAGATATTTCCAGTGGCCGCATGCTGCGCCATGTTGTCGATGGCGAGGGCCGTCCCTTGCTTGAGCCTCTCGGCCAGCCCTTGTTGTCGCTCGAAGGCAATGGGCCGGTGGCAGAACGGACCTTTACCGGAACCGGCTTCGTGACTGGTGAAAAGCGGGTGCTGATCACCAACCGGCACGTGGCCCTGCCCTGGGAGAACGATGAAAGTGTCGCGGCGCTTATGGACCGGGGCCTGAAACCGGAGATGATCAAGTTCATTTTCTACAAGCCCGGGTCTCCCGAGGCGGGCGCGGTCGAGCTGTTCCGGGCCGCTGACAATGCGGACCTGGCAGCGCTACGCTTTAAAAACGCGGAAGGTCCGCAAATTTCCCTGACCCTCGCCGCCAAGGCGCCGGTGCCCGGCGACGAAATAATTGTGATGGGATACCCCACCGGCCTGCGCTCGATGCTGGCCCAGTCGGGCGAGGCCTTTATCGAAGAACTGCAAAACTCCGGCGATACGGAATTCTGGAGCGTGGCGGCCAGATTGGCCCAGAAGATGCATATCGCGCCCCTCGCCAGCCGGGGTATTGTCGGCCAGGCGACGGCGGCGGCCATCGTCTACGATGCGGAAACCACGCACGGCGGCAGCGGCGGGCCGGTGCTCGACATCGATGGCAAGGTGGTCGCCGTCAATGCAGCCATTCTGCCCGAATATGGGGGCTCCAATTTGGGCGTGCCGGTGTCAAAGGTTCGCGAACTGCTGAAAGGCCTGGGGCTCCTTCCAGGCCAGCCGGACAAGTGATTCTGCTTGCCTCCATTGGCGATCATTCAAGCCTGATTTTCCTGGACGAATTCAACCGAAACGCGGGAACAGCGCGGCCGCGTTGGTCCGGTCGACGGCGGCTCTCTCGTCATCGCTGAAGCCTTGCCAGGCATCCAATCCGGCGGTCTCTTCGGCGACCGCATCGGCCGGGATATAGGGGTAGTCGGTGCCAAACAGAATGCGCGACGGATCGGCGATGCCGGTCAGACCCTGCAACGGCACCGCAGCGCCCGACAGGGCCGTATCGAACCAGAATTTCCCGACCGCGGCCTGGACGCCGTCCGGGTAGTTATCCTGGAACGGAGTCCGTTTATCGAAAATGGCAACGCGGTGGACGAGGAAGGGCAGCGTTCCGCCCGCATGGGACAGGATAAAACGGATATTCGGATAACGGGCAATGACCCCCTTGAAGATCAGATTGATGGCGACGCGGGTGGTCTCGAACGGATAATCGATCAGCATTCTCGGGATGTCCCAGCCGTCGGCTTCGGTGCCGGGCGGATAACAAGGGTGGATCAGCACCACCGCGCGCCGCTGGTCAAGCTCGGCATAAACCGGCTCGAAATTGGGATGGCCAATATAGCGATCATCGACGCTGGTCAGCAGCGTTATGCCGTCGAGTTGCAGATCATCGAACAGCCGGGCAGTTTCCTCCAGGGCCGCATCCACATCCGGCAGCGGCAGAAAGCCAAAGCCGCCAAAGCGGCGCGGATGCCCGGTGGCCAGTTCGGCCAGATAGTCGTTGCACCGGCGCGCCAGGTCGCGGGTTTCGCCGATGTCGCCAAACCAGATGCCGGGCGAGGTGAAGGACAAAATGGATGCCGCGATATCATGGCTGTCCATGAGTGCAAGGGACGTCGCCGCCGTCCATTCGGGAAACTTTCCGTACGCCGTGCCGGTGAGGCCGGCCCGGCCCTGCGCCTCGATATAGAATTGCGGCAGCACGTGATGATGGACGTCGATTCGATTTCGTTTGCCCATTGCTGCTTCCCCTCAAGTGATGGCGCGCCCGGTATCCTAGGCGTTTGGCAATGGCAATAGAAGAGCCAAGGCGCGGGCTTCGCGTCTTATGTTTTCGCATCCCGGCTAAAATCAATATGATCCGCCAGGCGCTCCCAAATCATCCAGAAAGGACGCCCCATGCTGCCGACAGAACGCATACCCTATTCCCCCATCGCCGGGCGCCCGCCGCTGCAACTGCCCGGCGGCGCCCGCATGGCCGTCTGGGTGATTGTCAACGTGGAGGAATGGGACGCCGAGGCGCCGATGCCGAGGACCGTGCTGACGCCGCCGGCCGGCGGCTCGCCGAGCCCGGACATTCCCAATTGGGCCTGGCACGAATACGGCAACCGGGTGGGATTCTGGCGCATCCTGGATGCCCTGGATACGTTCTCCATCAAGGCGGTGCTGGCGATCAACGGCACGGCGGTCAACTCCTATGCGCCGATCGGGCGCGCGGCGGCGGAGCGCGGCTGGGAATTCATGGGCCACGGCCTCACCCAGAGGAACATGCAGAAGATCGAGGACGAACGCCTCGATATCCGCCGGACCGCCGAGATCATCGAAGAATTTTCCGGCAAGCGGCCGCGCGGCTGGCTCGGTCCCGGGCTGACCGAAACCTGGGAGACGCCGGACTTGCTTGTCGAGGAGGGTTACGATTACCTCGCCGATTGGGTGCTGGACGATCAGCCCGTCCATTTGCAGACGCGCACCGAGCCGATCGTCAACATCCCCTATACCCAGGAATGCAACGACGTGGCGATGATGCTCATCCAGCACCATCCGGCGCGCGAATATTTCGACCGGGCCTCCGACCAGTTCGATCAGATCTTTGCCGATTCCGCTGCCGGCGCGCGCATCATGGCCCTGGTGGTGCATCCCTACATCATGGGCGTGCCGCACCGGCTCCGCTATTTCCGGGAAATTCTGGAAAAAATTTCCGCCACCGACGGCGCCGTGTTCTGGACCGGCGAGGAGATCGTGGATTGGTATCTGGCGGAGACGGCAAAGCCGGCATAACGCCCCGGTTCGCACCCATGCAATTCCGCATGGGTTTGCGGTTAAGTCTTTTATAGCGTTGTCCACCGGCCGCCTTGGCGGATGCGCGGGCGGCTGGCTTTTTCTGGAGGACGTAGCGCCGCGGGCACCGTTGGAAACCCCGTGCTCCGTGTATATTTGGATCGGAGCACGGGATTCAGCTTGGCGGGCCGGATCCGGGAATTTGCAGGGCCGGAGCGCATGCCGGCAACGGGTTCTATTCGATTCGATTTGCTCCGCTTGACACAAGCTCGCGGTTGATGATGTCATCGCCCGCAAGCCGATAAGGTCAAATTTGGAGTGGCACGATCATGGGCGAAATACTCGGTATTGGAACGACGCATTACCCCGGATTGACCGGCACCGACGAGGGCTTGAGTTCGACCTGGCAGGTGATCATCAACGCGCCGCGCATCGATTCCAAATGGAAGGATAAGAGCAACTGGCCGGCCGGCATGATCGACGAGGTTGGCGACGACATGGGTCTTGCCGCGGCGGATGTCCATCGCCAGCGGATGTGGAGCAACTTCCGCAAGCAGCGGCAAATGATCGACGCGTTCGAACCCGACTTCATCGTCATTATTGCCGACGACCAGTATGAGAACTTCAAGGAAGACATCATCCCGCCATTTTGTGTCTATGGCCTCGACGACGACTTCGAACAGGAAGTCTGGGGCCACGGGTTTGCCGCCACCAGGGACAATTACTGGGGCGAGCCGCATGATTTGAAGATGCCCTTCCACGGCCACCGTGACGGCGCCAAGACGATCGCCACGGGGCTGCTCAACCGGGGCGTTGCGATGCCCTACGCCTACAAGATGCTGCATTCGCCGGTTCTGGCGCACGGCTTCAACTACACGGTGCTGTATCTCGATTTGGACCGCCAAGGATTTCCGTATCCGATCGTTCCCTTGCACGTCAATTGCTACGGCAGCGCCGTGATCAAGGCCGACGGCGCCTTTGCGCACCTTTTCAACGATATCGAGGATACCGGGCTACCCGATCCGCCGGCGCCCAATCCCGCACTTTGCTACGAGGTCGGCGCCAAGCTGGCCGAGACGCTGGCCGAGAGCCCCTACCGCTCGGTGATCATGGCCTCATCGAGCTGGTCGCATTGTTTCTTGTCAACCAACACCGGCTACGTTCTCCCCGACTTCGGGTCCGACCGGATGATGCTGGAAGCGCTCACCGAGGGCGATTATGAATTCTGGCGGCGGCGCACGATCGAAGAAGTCGAGGCCGCCGGCCATCATGAATTGCTGAACTGGCATGTGCTGGCGGGCGCCATGGCCACGCTGGACCGCAAACCGGTCATTTCCGACTATGTTGAAACGTTCATCTTCCAGTCCGACAAATGCTTCGCTGCCTTCCCGCCGAACTGATCGCGTCGGCGGGAAGCCTGGTGGCAGCCGCAGAAGCCCGCGTTACCGCTTGCCAGCGGCCATTACCGGACCGAACCGGAGGTAGCCGATCCTTCAAACTTATGTCTTCTATCGTTCGCCTCAGCCAAGAGAAGACATACCCTGTTGTTGGGAGAGGTGGTGCAATTCGAATCTGCCGGTGTCGATCTCTTGCGAAAGCGCCGGCCTAATTACCCCTTGTCGCAAACGGACTCGAAGGGGAATCGTATTTGAGCCAATCGAGGGCGTTGGCTATTCCAGCATCGTTTGAAGACGACCTTCCAAAAATCGCCTCTCGGCGGAGTTGTTGGTGTATTTCAACGCCTGACGATAGGCATCGGCAGCGTCTTGGATGCGGCCAGCTCGTCGCAGCAGGTCGGCGCGGGCGGCGTGGTAGGGTTGGTAACGCTCCAGTTCGTTATGGTCTTTAATATCCGACAAGGCCGCTAGACCGGCTTCCACTCCATCTGCAAATGACAAGGCGACCGCCCTGTTGAGGGCGACGACGGGCGTCGGGTGCAATTGGTACAATTGGCCGTAAAGCGCTTTAACCGCCTGCCAGTCCGTCGACTGATAACTCTCAGCGCGAGCGTGTTCGGCGCTGATCGCGGCTTGGATTTGATAGGGGCCAGCCGATTTTAAAGTGATCGCATGGCGAAGATGAATTTCACCGGCGTTAATCTGATTGCGGTTCCACAACTTGCGGTCTTGCTGCTCTAGTGTGATGAGGTCTCCTGAATTGTCCGAGCGAGCACGGCGGCGGGAATCGTGGAGTAGCATGAGAGCCAGCAATCCGACGGCTTCGGATTCATCAGGAACCAACCTAACCAGAATATGGCCGAGGCGGATCGCCTCTTCGCATAGCACGGCGCGGGTCGGTTCGTTGCCGGATGTGGCGGCGTAACCTTCATTGAAAACCAAGTAGATTACCGAGAATACGGAATCGAGACGCTCCGGCCACAGATGCGGTGGCGGCACCCGATAGGGAATTCCAGCGGCCTTAATCTTTCGTTTGGCACGTACGATCCGTTGCGCCATGGTCGTTTCGGGCACCAAAAATGCACGGGCGATTTCTGTGGTTGTGAGACCGGCGACGGTCCGAAGGGTTAGGGCCACTCTGGCCTGTTCCGCGAGGGCCGGGTGGCAGCAGGTGAATATGAGCCGAAGCCGTTCGTCGTCAATCGAGCGGTCAATTTCTTCAGGCATGGCGGTTCTCTCAAGTTCCGCCAAGACTTCCATCTGCTTTTGCTTGATCTTGAAGTTGGCGTCGCGACGAAACCGGTCGGCGACCTTGTTGCGGGCAGTTCGCAGAAGCCACGCCCGTGGATTATCAGGCACGCCATTTTTGGGCCAACGCTGAAGCGCTATCATTAATGCGACCTGCAGCGCGTCTTCGGCCACTTCAAGGTCGCGAACGATCCCCGTGAGCGTAGCGAGGACACGGCCCCATTCTTCTTTTACTATACGTTCGACGGCGGTCCGGGTAAGGCCGCGAGGCTCCTGCGACAATCGCTATCCTTCGCTAGTCGAAAACCATGATTGGACGCACCTCGATTGAACCGAATGCTGCTGTCGGAATTTTTGCGGCATATTCGATGGCTTCGTCCAGGTTATCGCAATCGAGAATATAATAGCCTCCCAATTGCTCTTTGGTCTCGGCAAAAGGGCCATCGGCGGTTTGCGTCGCGCCGTCGCGCACCCGAACCGTGGTCGCGGTTGAAACGGGTTGCAACGGATCTCCGGCCGTCATGACACCATTTTCTCGGGCTTCTTGGGTAAACGCACCATAACCTTCCATCATTTTTCCAAATTCAGGTGTTTCTGGCACGGGGCCGGCGGAATCGGCGCTATAGATCAGACACATATATTGCATTTAGTTTCTCCTAGCTGGACTTTGACAAATCGCGTCTTCCTCATTTAGACGAATGGTACCTGCGAATTTCGACACAAGGCAAAAGAATTTGGAAAAATAACTGGCGCAGCAAATGGTGGCCAGGATGTGGCCGCTACGCGCGGTCGATATAGGCCTTTGGCGTAGCGTATGAGCGCTTCCAGGAATATTTCAAATGACCGTTCAAAAATGCAAGAATGTCCGCTAAGGGTCCAGGCTGTGTGAAAACAAAATCCGAGGGTCCAATAGCGCAAGATTGATTCCTTGGGACTCGGTTCCCAGCAACATCTCTAAAACTTCTCGGTCACGAGGATTCAATTGTTGCGCCGGTTCGGCAGCCTGAAACATTTTCACACAGCCTGGGTCAAAAGCCGCCGTTCAGCGTATAAGGCGTGAATGACCGCTTTCGGGGGCATGGCGGACGTAGAATTGCCGCCGCTGAATGGCAGCTTCTAACCGCCTCGGTCAGGAGCGGACTTCAACGAGGAGAAAGGCGATGCAACCACCTTTTGATGGCGGCTGTGAATGCGGGTCGGTCCGATACCGGATAACCGGCGAAGCGGCAATTATTTATGCCTGCCATTGCACAATTTGCCAAAGCCAGTCGGGAAGCGCATTTGGCATGGCGATGCGCATTCCCGTAGAGTATTTTCACCTGACCAAAGGTACGCTAAAAACCTTCAACCGGAAGGGGAGCGAAGGCAATAATTTCACAAATTCCTTTTGTCCCGATTGCGGTACCCGCATTCACCACGCGTCGGCCCGCCGCCCCGACCAAATCAGCTTGAAGCCTGGCACATTGGACGACACCGGTTCGCTGGTTCCATCGCACCATGTTTGGGTGCGTAGCCGGCAACCCTGGGTGCAGATACCGCAAAATGCAGTAATTTTCGAGACCCAACCGGAAGACCCAAGTTGGCTGTCGGGTAAACAG
>JAYGEH010000467.1:0-3141 GCA_046582475.1 Rhodospirillales bacterium | reverse complement strand
TGGACTTCAATCGGTGGTGAGGGTTTTGTTTCCGGCATCCCCACTGGTCCCTACGCCGGTTCTAACCGGATCAGGTTCGAGGGGTCGTTTCCCAATGAAACCTCTCAGCCCGCCAAGGCTCCCCCCAGTGCAAGATCGACTATGACCGCGCCTCCGGGCGGCGGCAATAGCAAAGTTTGGATTACCGTTTGGGGCTAAGTCCGCTCGGCGCCCGCATAGAGCATGCGCTCGCGCTCGGCCCTCCATAGATCGGCATAGCCGCAATCTTTATAGTCTTCGAAATAGGGGCCGCCGGTGGTGAAATGCAGGTTGGACAGTTCCTTCGGCGCGACTTCCGGATCATAATCGACAAGGTGGTTCCACCGGTGCGGTATCTCACCGATCAAATTATCATCACCGAGCCAATGAAACCGGTGCAGCTCGAGCCCCGATGCCGTGTTGACATAGTCCGGGGTCAGCGTCGTACATTTGGCGGCGTTGAACAGCATGACGCTGGACCAGTTTTTTTTCTCGTAGGTTGTCTGCGGCTGGTTGAGGAACTTGGTATCTTCGGGCGGCTTGTGGTCATGTTTGACACATTGCACCGCAAACTTTTCGTCGCGAAGCTTCCACAGGTTCGCCACATCGTCGAGCACCAGCATGTCGCAATCCATAAACAGCGCCCAGCCATCGAAACCGCAAAGATAGGGTGTCAGAAACCTGGAAAAGGAAAAATCGGTGGATTGCAGATTGTGCCGGTCCCGCCACATCAAGGTACCCAATTGCTTCAACGACACGGGCGTGATCGACACCGGCGCGCTGGCGCGCGCATTGATGGAATGGCAAAACACGTTATAGGCCACCGCTTCGCGCGGATCGTAACCAATGAAAATTCGAATACCACCAGCCAAATGTCTTGCTCCTTGGGCGATCGACGCAATGGCCACGTTGGTAAATGATTCCAAGGTCCATAACAAGCGACAGCATTTATCGAATTTTCTGGTATTCGGCGGGCGCTTTTCCATAATGGAAGCATGAAATTAAAATTGCACCGCCGTGCGCTGTTGACCGCCATTCTGGCCGCCTTGATTTCGCCGTCAACCGGCCGCGGGCAAAATGCAGTCAATTTTCAGAAAAGCCGGCTGGCGATCGACACCGCCGCCGGACCGAAAAATTTCGATGTTGAGCTTGCCGTTTCGGACGCGCAGAAATCGCGCGGCTTGATGTATCGCCGGACCCTGGCAGCGGACGCCGGCATGTTGTTCGATTACCGGTTTTCGCAACGCATAACCATGTGGATGCGGAATACGCTAATTCCGCTGGACATGATTTTTATCGGCGCCGATGGACGCGTCGTTAACGTTGCCGAACGCACCATTCCCCAGTCCGAGGCGATCATCGCGTCAAAAGGCAGGGCGCGCGCGGTCTTGGAGGTCAACGGCGGCACGGCATCACGCCTGGGCATCAAACCCGGCGCCAAGGTTTATCACCGGATTTTCGGCACCGCGCCTTAATACCAAGGATCAGTGATCATGACCCCTAGAGATCGCTCACGCGGTCCGCCGGGTAGGAAGGAGCGCGCCGGCGATGCGGGGCATCTGCAAGCGCTTCTGACACCCTCCGGCGCGCCGCATGGGCGACCGCAACGGCGGCCAGCCGAGGCTTTCGGGCAGCGTCGCGCACGCTTTGTGATGCCCCGCATCGCCGCGGCGCACGCTCCTTGCCGAAAACGTTGCTCGGCCGTCTCTAGGGGTCATGATCACTGATCCTTGGTATTAACCTCAATCGGTATAATGGCGGAACGTATTGATGGCGCTGCGGTAATCATTGATGCCCAATTGCTCGCGGATATCCACCGACGCCTTCAGGGCGATGGGATCGACGGGGATGCCGCAGCCGTTGGCGATGCGGTCGTTCTTGGTGAAGTTGGCGGCGACGGCCGAGGCGGCGGCAACCGCGCCCGGACTCAAGGTCTGGCTAAGGGCGCTCCGCGCTTGGTCCAAGGCCGCAAGGTCGGCGCCGATCACCGCTTCGGCGAAGGCCAGCAATTCAGACCCGCCGGGAACGCCGATGTCCAATTCGGGGTCCATGATGGCTTCGAGATTGATGTCGAGATCCGTAGCGCGTCCACTCTCACGGAGGAACCTGACATGACCGGCGGTTCAGAAAAAGCACTCGTTGAGCGCCGAGACCCGGGCCGCGACGATCTCCACCTGCGAGCGGGTGAGGTCTTCGTGATGCTTATAGTCGGGGATCATGATCTTGCCGATGGGCAGGTATTGAACCTGTTCCAGCGCCACATGTTTGCGCAACTCGTCCGGCACCAGGCTCATGCCGCGGACGATGTAAGGTTTCGGGTGGCCGTCGTACAGCTCGTCGGCCAGCGCGCCGCCTTCGGGCGGGTTCGGGATGGTCGGCACCCAGGCCAGCTCCTGGACCGCGGCTTCGGGGCGCTGGCGCGATGGCTCGCCCGGCTCCGGTTCCGGCAAGGGCGCCAAGGGCACGCCGAGGCCGCGCGCAAAGACATCGAAATCGGTGACCCGGGAGACGACGCCGACGATTTCCACATACTCGGCATCGCTAAGGCCGCCCTCACGGGCCTCGTTGTAAAACGCTTCATCCACATCCTTGGGCGCGACCGCCAGGCGGCGCACAGCATTGCGGGCCACCTCGGGAAGTTTGATTTCCGGCGCCGCGCCGGCCTCGGTGGGCTCTTCCAGGATACCGGCATCATAGCCCGCCTGGCGCGCCTCGGCGGCTATCGCCAGCCGCTGGGCGCCGGTGCCCCAGGTTCCGGGCGCGCCCATCGCCTTCACCTGCGCCTCATGGACTTTCGCCAGGTCTTCGCGGACCGGGTAATCTGAATCTGAAAATAGGGACATTTTGGATCGTTCCTGTTTGTTGCTAGCGAAATACCATTGGCTCAAGCCACGTGCTTTCCGGCGCTCCAACCCCATCCGGCCAGATGCTTCTCGCCGATACCCATGGGGCCTTCTTCCAGCGGTGTCGCCATTGTGTCGTATGCCGGCGGTGTGCGCGGTGCAGTAGTCGCAGGTGGCGGCGCGGCTGGTGATATGGGCGATCAAGCCCTTGAGCTCAGCCGAAATGCTGCCGGGCGCCCAGACCGCATGCGCCAGATTTGAGAACGCTGCCATGATTTCC
>JAYGEH010000443.1:0-2442 GCA_046582475.1 Rhodospirillales bacterium | reverse complement strand
ACCTACAGCGTCAACCGCCTTGTCGAGCTTCTGGGCGGAGACGTCACCTACATCCCCAAACGCCCCGGCGAGCCCGATTGCACCTTTGCCGAAATAGCCCGCATAAAATCCCTGCTCGGCTGGGCGCCCAAGGTGAGTTTCGAAGAAGGCGTACAGATCATGCTCGACAATATTGATTATTGGCGGGAGGCCCCGGTCTGGACCTCGGATAGTATCGCCGATGCAACCAAAGACTGGTTTCGGTATTTGAAATAATGGCACCAAGAGATCAATACCCCCAATTGGAAGACCGCAAAGTCCTCGAAATCGAGGAACTTGCCGGCGCCCTTGAGCGGCTCAAGGCCGAAGGCCATACCATTGTCCATTGCCACGGCGTCTTTGATCTGATGCATCCGGGCCACATCCTGCATCTGGAAGCCGCCCGGCGCGAAGGCGATGTGCTGGTGGTCTCGATCACCGCCGATCATTTCGTCAACAAGGGTCCGGGCCGCCCGGTCTTCAATGCACAGCTCCGCGCCGAGACCCTGGCGGCGCTGGAATCGGTTCGGTTCGTTACCATCAACGAAGCCCCCGACGCGACCCAATTGATCGCCCGCATCAAACCCGATGTTTACGTCAAGGGCTCAGATTATTTGGACCAAGACACCGATGCCACCGGTAAGATCACCGAAGAAACCAAGGCCGTCGAAAAAGCCGGCGGGCGGGTCCATTTCACCAATGAAATGACCATGTCGTCGTCGGAACTGCTCAACCGGCATTTCGACGTGTTCACCCCCGAAACCCGGAGTTGGCTGAGCCAGATCAAAGCGGATTTCTCGGGCGGTGAGATCGAGGCTGCTTTGGACAAGGTGCGGAGCTGCAAGGTGCTGGTGGTCGGCGAAGCGATCATCGACGAGTATTTTTTCTGCGAGGGATTGGGAAAATCGGCCAAAGACCCGATCCTCGCCTTCAAATATTGCTCCCAGGAAACCTATATCGGCGGCTCTCTGGGCGTTGCCAACCATCTTTCGGGCATCTGCGACACAGTGGGCATTGTCTCCTTGGTCGGCGAAAGCGACAACCGCACCCAATTTATTCGCGAACGGCTGCATCCAAACGTCAATTTCTATCCCTTCGGGCGCACCGGCGCGCCGACCATCCACAAGCGCCGGTATCTGGACAATCACACCGGCGGCAAGGTGTTCGAGCTGTATACCCTCGAAGACACGCCGCTCGATGCCGATTCGGAAGACAAGCTGATCGGCGTTCTGGACGGCGCCGTCGATGATTATGATCTGGTGGTGGTCACCGATTACGGCCACGGCATGATGACGCCGCGCATCATCGATTTTGTCAGCGAGCGCGCCAAGTTTCTCGCCGTCAACACCCAGGCCAACGCCGGCAACCGGGGTTTCAACACCATTTCCAAATACGCCAAGGCCGACTATGCGTGCCTCAACGGCGGCGAAGTGCAATTGGACATGCGCACAAGGCAAAGCAATTTCCAGGACATGATCTGCGAATTGGCCGAGCGCATGGAATGCTCCAAATTCACCGTCACCCTCGGCCAGGCGGGCAGCCTGCACTACGATCCGGAAAGCGGTTTCGTCGAGGCTCCGGCCCTGGCCATCCGAATTGCCGACCGGGTCGGCGCCGGCGACGCGGTTTTGTCGATCACCTCGCCCCTGGTGGCCACCGGCGCGCGATGGGAGCTGGTAGCGTTCCTCGCCAATCTGGCGGGCGCTCAGGCGGTGGCCGAATTGGGCACGTCGCGCGCCATCGACCGCGCCAGCCTGATCAAACACGCCGAATCAATTCTGAAATAGGAGACGTCCCATTTCCAATAACCGGAAAAGAACCGTTCTTGTCACCGGCGGTGCCGGCTATGTGGGTTCCAAGCTGGTGCCCTCGCTGCTGGCCCAGGGCCACAAAGTCCATGTGCTCGATCTCTACATATTCGGCGGCGAGGTGTTTGCCGATTACGGCGAAACGGAAGCCCTGACCGAGTTCAAAGGCGATCTTCGCGATGCCGCCATGGTCGAAACAGCGGTTGCCGGATGCGATACGGTCATTCACCTGGCCTGCGTTTCCAACGATCCTTCCTTCGAATTGGACCCGGCGCTCGGCAAATCCATTAACTACGATGCCTTCCGCCCGCTGGTGCGTGCCGCGAAAAGGGCCGGCGTCGACCGCTTTGTCTATGCCTCATCGTCCAGCGTATACGGCATCAAGGACGATACCGACGTCACCGAAGATTTGCCGCTGGAGCCGATCACCGACTATTCAAAATTCAAGGCCCTCTGCGAAAAAGAACTGGAAGAAGAGCGCGAGCCCGGCTTCACCACCTTAACCATCCGCCCGGCCACGGTCTGCGGATACGGTCCCCGCCAGCGCCTGGACCTGACCGTCAATATCCTCACAAACCATGCGGTCAACAACGGCAAGATCACCGTTTTCGGCGGC
>JAYGEH010000474.1:0-5631 GCA_046582475.1 Rhodospirillales bacterium | reverse complement strand
CTCAACGCCTTCCAGGTGCCGGTGCCCGAAGGCGCCCAGGTGCCGCCCTTCGGGCCGGGCCGGTGACGGGGGCGGTGATGGCGCGCTACCAGGAATTCACCCCGGACCACATGACCGATCATCAGCGCGCCGTCTATGACGATATCGTCAGCGGCCCGCGCGGGCGCATCTATGGGCCGTTCCTGGTGCTCATGCACAATCCCGGGCTGGCCTCGGCGCTGCAGAAATCGGGCGCCTATGTGCGCTGGCAATCGAGCCTGGCGGAGAATCTTAAAGAACTGGCGATCGCCATCATCGGGCGCCATTGGGGCGCCCATGTGGAATGGAGCGTGCATGCCAAACTGGCGGTGGATGCGGGCGTCGATCCGGCCATCATCGGCGCCTTGGAGGCCGGCACGCCGCCCGCCTTCACCGATACCGGCGAGGCGTTGATCCATGAATTCTGCACCGACTTGCTGGAGAAGAAGTGTATTTCCGATGATTTATACGGACGCGCCCTCGCCGGTTTCGGCGAGAGGGGCCTGATCGATTTGATGGCCACCTTTACCCATTACACCACCATCAGCCTGACCTTGAACAGCTTCGAAGTACCGGCGCCGGAGGGCTACAAAGCGCCCTCATTCCCGCACGGACGCAGACCATAAAAAGGGAGTGCCCCGATGGCCCGACTTGAGCCGCTCGAACCGGAAGACATGAACGCCGAACAGCGTGCCGCCTATGACGACGCGGCCGCCAAGGGCGGACGCCTTGGCGGGCCCAACGGCATTCATGTGCGCATCCCGGAACTGTTTCAGATCAATCAGGAGATGAGCGCCTATTTGCGCGATTGCTCGCTGCCGCCGCGCCTCCGCCAATTGGCGGTGATGGTGGCGGTGCGCCAATTCCGGGGCGCCTTTGCCTGGGCCGTGCAGGCGCGGGCGTCGCTGGCCGAAGGCATCCCCGAAGCCGTCTGCAACGCCATCAATGAAGGTGAGACGCCGGTTCTGGATGACGCCACCGATCAATTGGTCTACGACGTGGCGGTGGCTTTGACCGAGCACGGCGCCCTCACCGACGCCGTGTTCGCCAAGGCGGAGGCGGCGCTGGGTTTCAACCAACTGCTCGATCTGGTAGCGACCACCGGCTATTACGCGGCGGTCGCCATGTGGGTCAATGTGTTCGAGGTGGACACGCCGGCCGATATTCCGATCCCCATGGCGCCCGGCTAGGGGGCCAGGCGCAAATGAAATGCGCAGGGGCCGGAGCATAGGTGGAGATGCATTATGATTCGAAGAGTAATATTCGCGCCATTTGCTATCGCCGCGCTTATCGCTGCCGCTCAGATATCCAGCGCGGCGGAGCCGAATAGGGAGACCGCTGAAGGCGTGTTGCGCGAAATGACAACGCTCAACAAAACCATGAAAAAATTGAACGGGGAACAAAATAGGCTGACGGCAGCAATCGTCACGTCGATGCGGAATAATGATCTTTTGAACAAACAATTGGCGGGCAGACTAGAACCTCTGATCAATACGCATAACACCAATTCAGTACTTTTCGCCGCCAACCAAAAACGACTGGCGGATATTATCCAGCGGTATAACAGGGAATGCAGCGGTACCGTGGCCAGGGCCGCGTATGGTCGATGTAAGGTCCAGGAAGGGGTGCTGAAGGAAAAATCGAGAGCCCATAATGCTGAAAGAGCTTCGCTTAAAAGGGAAAGAGCCGCTCTTACCAAAGAACGGCTTAGCTATGTTAATCGAATCAAGGCGAACGCCGCAAAGGCAAAAGAAAACCTCGGCAAGCTGACGGAAAGCGGCCGCAAAACTACGCAGCATATCAGGACATTGGAAAACCACCGAACCCGCTTGAATGATCTTTGCACGAAAGCCGAGGCGAAGGGCGACGGCGATTCCCTCCATTTTTGCCACGCGGTTTTGTGGGACGGCGGCGTTAAAAGCCTACCGCCGTTATCGGAGATGTTTCGCGCCACTGTATTTTTAAAATAGCCGACCCTAGATATACCGCCTGCCGCTGGGGACCGAATTTCAAGACGCAGGCGCCCCGCCTATTCGGCGGCGGGGGTCAAATGGGTTTCCGATTCCGCATAAATGGTCTTCGCCAACGCGCCGGCTTCGCCGATATTGCGGCCCTGGGATTGGGGGTACATGCGCGGCCGCAATTGCTGGCGCCAATCGGTGTCCTTGGGGAACGTGTCTTCGGCGGCCACCACTTCGTAATAGCTGCTGCCGGTGCCGGCGGGATCGCCGCCCTGCTCGACGACGCTGACCGCTTCCAGCAATAATTTGCGGGTGGCGATGATGGCCCGATCGGCGGGGCCGAGATGTTCTTTCGAGCGGTCGACAATGCGCCCCATGCTTTCCTGCACGGCCCGGTCCTGGGCGTTGATTCCCTTGATGCCGGTGAAGGTGTCGGTCTTTTGCACCGACCGGTCGATCATCCAGTCGTTGGACTTGTTGCGGATCGAGCGGAAGCCGTTGGCGATGTCCACATCGACCTCAAGCTCGTTGCCGGCGCCCTTGTCCACATCGTCATCGACGGGCTCGCCGTCATGGGTATGGTAAAAATTCCAGACCATGCAGTTTTCATCATCGATGGGCACCCAATGGTGGCCGTGGGTCTTGGGCTTACCCGGCCCCGGCGGGCGCAGTTGGGTGAACGGCATGATGAAATGGTAGCCGCGCACATAGGACTCGGCCTCGCCCAAATGGCGGATGCCGAAATAGGCGTAACCGTAATCGGTGATATCGATCTCCAAATCCGGGGCGCCGCCGACGACGCCCGGATTATCGATGGCGATGCCGAAATGCGCCGGATCCTTGGTTATGGCCCGGTGCATAATGGTGAAATGAGAGGTGTCGATGCCGCCTTCCAGGGCCTGCAGCCAGTTGCATTCCTCGAGAACCTTGCTGGCAAAGCGCTGGTCCTCGGGCACCTGGGTCCAGGCGTAGTTGGGCGGCACCGGCTGTTTCTCGGCGGGGCCCATATAGGTCCAGATGACACCGCCCAGCTCCAGCGCCGGGTAGGCGGTGATCGAGACCTTGGAGCAGAATTCCCGGGTCTCGTTCATCTGTTCGACGCAGTTCCCCTCGATGTCGTATTTCCAGCCATGATAGACGCAGCGCAGCCCGTTTTCCTCATTGCGGCCAAACCACAAAGACGCCCGCCGGTGCGGGCAAAATTCGTCGACCATGCCGATGCGGCCATCGGTGGTGCGGAACGCGACCAGGTCTTCGCCAAGCAGGCGCACGCGCACCGGCGCACAATCAGGCTCCGGCAATTCCCAGGCAAGCAGCGCCGGCATCCAATAGCGCCGCAAAGTCTCGCCCATGGGCGTGCCGGCGCCGACGCGGGTAATCCGTTCATTGTTCTCGCGGCTCAGCATGATGCGCTCCTATCGAAACCCTCCATTGACCTAGTCAATATATATCCTTGGCCCTATTTCTAGCAATACCGCACGGCTCAGCCAGCCGCCGGAATAAAATCGAATTTGCCCACCCCTTGCACGATGACGAAGCGGCAGGCGCCGCCGTTCCTGCCGGTCACCCGGTGCTCGGTACCCGGCGCCGTCGTACAGCGTTCGCCAGGCGCCAGCTTGTGATCCCCATCGGCGTTCCTGGTTTCGACAAGCATCGGCCCTTGCAGGCAGATGATGGTGTCGGTAACCGCCGTATGGTGGTGCCAGGGTATTTCCTGGCCCTCCGACAGGGTCAGGATCTGCACCCGGAGATCCGGGGTTTTGGCGATCAATTCGCGCCCGGCGATGGTATAGGGCTGGTCTTTCTGATCTGGCATGTGTGTCTTCTCCTTGGCGTTCAACCGGCGATGCCGGCGGCCACCGCGTCAGCGATGCGTTCCGCCGTCACCGTCAGCCGCTCTTCCAGGATTGGTGAGAAGGGGATCGGCACGTCGGCGCGCGCGATGCGGATGATCGGGCCTTTGAGATCGGCAAAGCCTTCACTGGCCACTATAGCGGCGATTTCGGACGCCGCGCTACAGCTTTGATTGGCTTCGTCGATGACCGCCAGCCGGCCGGTCTTGGCCACCGAGGCGAGGATCGTTTGCTTGTCGAGGGGCACCAGGGTGCGGGGATCGACGACTTCGGCCTCGATGCCTTGTTCGCTGAGCTGGCCGGCGGCTTCGAGGGCGCGGCTGACCATCAGCGATGTGGCTACCAGGGTGATATCGCCCCCCTGCCGCTTGATATCGGCGGCGCCGAAGGGGATCGCGTAATCTTCGTCGGCCACCTCTTCTTCCACTCCGAGCAGTTTGGCGTGGCCCAGGATCACCGTCGGGTTATCGCTTTTGAGGGCGCTCCGGATCAGCCCCTTGACGTCCGATGCGCAAGACGGCAGCACAATTTCGATGCCCGGCGCGTGCCACATCATGGCCTCCGGACTGGCCCCATGCTGGGCCGCCGAGCCGCCGCGCAGCCCATGCAGCATATGCAGCACCACCGGCACCGATATCTGGCCGCCGGTCATATAATGCGCCGGGCCGGCTTCGTTGATGAGCTGCGACCATGCTTCATAGACGAAACTGGCAGTGCCGATATCGATCATCGGCCGGTCACCGGCCATGGCCGCGCCGATGCCGAGGGCCACCGACGCCGATTCCGATATGGGCGGATCGACGATGCGGTCACCGAAGCGTTCGCGCAACTGGGCCGACAACGCACGCTGCGGGCCGAGGCCGAACAGCGAGCCGCCCACCAGGTTGATGCGCGCGTCTTCTTCCATGGCGAACAGCAATCCTTCGAGCATCGCCTGGGCATAGTTTTTTATGGACATCGCTTGCCCTCCCTCAGGCGAACGTGCCGGTGAGCGCCAGATCGGCGTCCGGCCATGGGCTGGCGGCGGCGAAGTCCCGCGCCGTCTGCATGGCCGCCTGGATATCCCCGTCCAGGGCCAGGATTTCGTCTTGGGCAAGAACGCCGTCCTCGGCCAGGCGCAACCCAAAACGCAACACCGGGTCGTGATCGCGGACCCAGCCGGCGAATTCACCCTCGGCTTTTTCCGGCTGCCAGGCGGCGCTTAAGTCGGTGATCCCGGTCAGGCTTAGATCGGGCCAGAGCGGGCGCGAGCCGGGCCAGCGTTCGGTGCGCGCCTCGATAAAGGCGGGTCCCTTGCCGGCGCGCAATTGCTCCACCAGGCCGGCGGCGGCTTCGAACACCGCGTCGGCGTCGGCGCCATCGACAACTTCGGAACGAATGCCAAGGGCGCGGGGGATCCGCACCAGATCATCGATGGCCATGGTGGAAGAAGAAAAGCCGCCCTCGGCGGAGGCCATCGCGCCGCGTGTATTGTTCTCGCACACATAAAGGATCGGCAGGGTCCACAAGGCGGCCAGGTTGAAGGCTTCGAAGGCGATGCCTTCTTCCAGGGCGCCGTCGCCGAAGAAGGCAACCGAAACGGCGCCCTTGCCTTGCCGGCGGAGGGCATGAGCGGCGCCGGTGGCCAGGCCGATGGCGCCGCCGACCACCGCCGAGGTGGAAAGGAAGCCCTTGGCCCGGTCGGTCAGGTGCAAGGTGCCGCCGCGCCCTCCCGACAAACCATCGGCGCGGCCGAGAATTTCCGCCAAGGCGCGCCCGGGATCGGCGCCCCGCCCGACCACATGGCCATGATTGCGGTG
>JAYGEH010000110.1:0-23935 GCA_046582475.1 Rhodospirillales bacterium | reverse complement strand
AATCAAGTTCAGATCCACGCCGGCCCGCGTCATCCATGAACCTGTAGTTCTCCTGAGATCGTGAAGCCGTAATCCTTCGATGCCCGCCTTTTTGCAAATCCGGTTCCACGGCACATTTAAATTCGTCATCGGTTGGCCTTTCCGGCCGCCCGGCAAGATATATGGATTCTTCGATATACGCGGGATCGCCTGCATGATCGCCAGGGCCGGCGCATTCAATGGCGCATTTTGGGCTTTGCCCGATTTCGTATCCGGCAACCTCAAGGTTCCGCGCTCCCAGTTGACCTGTTCCCATTTGGCCATCAAAAGTTCGTTCTTCCGAAGGCCGGTTAGGGCGAGAAGCCAGATTGCCGACCGGGCATATAAATTTGGCTCGGTATCAATCGCGGTTACCAGCTTCGGAAATTCCTCTGGCATCAGCCATCGATCACGCGCCACCTCCTTGTATCTGGCTTTGCTGCTGATATCGGCCGGATTGGCCGCGCCCTTTTCCATGTGCCCGAGTTCGGGGGCCAAGCTGAACATGGTCCGCAAAAGGGACAGAACCCGATTCGCCTCATAGGGCCGCGTCTCACCAATCTTGGTGTAGAGCGCGGCGATATCGGTTTGTTTGAAATTCGCAAGCCGCTTTCTCGACCAGCTCGGCGGAATATGCTTTTCCAGCCGCCGCTTATCTTCGGCCCAGGTTTTCTTGTGAACCTTGGCATATCGATCAATGTAGGACTTCGAGAGGTCTTCAAAGGTTTCGCCCTTAGAGGCCCGCCCCTTGACTTCCTTGGGATCAATATCCTCTTTGACCTGTACGAGGGCCTTTTGAGCATAGGTGCGGGCTTTATCTACCGTGAGCACGCCGTAAGCGCCCAGCGTCATCAACTTCTTTTCACCGTTGAACCGGTAGGACAGTACGAACGACTTTTTGCCCGATGCATAGACACGTAACCCGAGGCCAGTTACTTTGTCGTCCCAGCGCACATCCCAGCCGCCGCGGTACTTAAATCCATTGATTGATTTGTGTGTGAGGTTCAAGGCCCTACCCTCGATAAATTAAAGTGACCACTAAGTGACCAACCGTCATAGTAAACGAAAGTAGGGTAATGTATAGACAATTCGTAATAAGGCCATCAGAAAACAACGAATTATGCATCATAGCGATAGACGGGCGTAGGGTGGTTCGTGTAGGAAAATCTGATGGTGTATCAAATTTTTCCGGCCCCCGAAGTCGCCGGACTTTCCTGATATGATGCAGCCGGCCGCCGGCCCGTTGCGCGCCATTTTATGGGGCTGGGCGTTGCTGGCGGTGCTATCGCTGGCCTTTGCCGGGCTGGCCTTGATTGTTCCGGTCTTGTCGAAAATGCCGTTCCTCGAGGGCGCCGCCGCCTGGCCCGAGCAGTTTTTCCAAAAAGGCCTGGTCGCCCATGTGGTGCTGTCCTTCGTGGTCTGGTACCTGGCGGTGCTCGGCTTCATGGCGCAATTGACGCCCGATACCTCGGGCGCCTCCGAGAACCTCCCCTTGGACGCCCTCGGCCTCGCCTTGGCGGCGATTGGCACAGTGCTTATCCTGGTGCCCAGCGTCACCCAACGGGGCGAGCCGACCCTCAACAATTACATTCCCGCGATCATCGATCCGCTGTTCTATACCGGCCTTGGCTGCCTGGCCGGAGGGGTGCTTATTCCAGTCACCGGGATGCTGGCGAAACTGTTTCGCAAAGCCGCCGGCGCCGCCGACGATGGCATGGCCCTGGTGTCGGCGGGACTGATCTATATCGCCGCCCTGGCGGCGTTCGTACTGGCCTATATTCAGCTCTCCTCTATTCAGACCGGCGGCGCCGGCGTCGATTTCGCCTACAACGAGACATTATTTTGGGGCGGCGGCCATATCCTGCAATTCCTCAATGTGGCGCTTTTGATCCTGGCGCTTAATCTGTTGTCGCGCTCCGGGCTTGGCGAGACGCTGACGGCGCCGGTCTTTCTCAATACCGCCATGGCGGTCCTGTTCCTCGGCGCCGCGGCCGGGCTGGCCTTCTACGGCGCCTTTCCGGCGGGCGGCGATTCGCACACCATCGCCTTCACCAATTTGCAATATTTGATGGTTGTGCCGGCGCTGGCCGTTGCCGCCGGCGCCCTCAAGGCGCGCGGCCAATGGGCGGGCGCCGATTATTCCAGGCCCGATATCCTGGCCCTTGTCCTGGCGGTGGCGGTGTTCGCCGTTGGCGGCGCGCTGGGATTTTTTGTCGATGGCGCCGACACGCGCACGCCGGCCCATTATCACGGCGTCATCGGCGGCATCAATCTGGCCTTCTATGGCTTGTTCTATAGCTGGTTCCTGCCCGCCCTCGGCCGCGCATGCCATTATCCGAGACTGGTCAGGGGGCAGCTGATCCTGTATGCCATAGGTCAGATATTGTTTATCGGCGGCTTGTTTATGGCCGGGTCCATGGGCGCCGCGCGAAAATCCATGGGCGCCGGACTGGAAATGGACAACTTGGCCGCCGTCGCCGCAATCGGCCTCAGGGATTTGGGTCTGGCGATGGCGATCATCGCCACCGCCGCATTCGTAATTTTGATGCTGATCGCGTTGTTTCGGGACCCGGTGTTGGAATAGTCACCCTCGAAGGGGAGGGGAAGGTTTAAAACTGTCATGACCGAACAAGCCGCGGAATCACATTCGCTCGACGAAGGCGACTTGGGCGCATCGCCCACGGCCAATGCGCCCAAGCGCCTTGTCGACTATGCGCTGCTGCTCAAACCAAGGGTCATGTCGCTGGTCCTGTTCACCGGCTTCGCCGGGCTTGTGCTGGCCCCCGGCAGCCTGGATACGGTTACCGCGCTGATCGCCATCATTGCCATCGGCGTCGGCGCCGGTGCGTCGGGCGCCATCAATATGTGGTACGACCGCGATATCGACGGCAAAATGGAACGCACCATGGACCGCCCGCTCCCGGCCGGCCGCCTGGCCCCGGTGCAGGCGCTGTGGCTGGGGTGCATATTGTCGTTCCTGTCGGTGGCCGCCATGGCTGTCTGGGTCAACGCCATGGCCGCCGTCCTGTTGACCGTGACCATCGCATTTTACGTTTTTATCTACACCATCTGGCTGAAACGAAGGACGCCGCAGAACATTGTCATTGGCGGCGCGTCGGGCGCCCTGCCGCCGATGATCGGCTGGGCGGCGGTGACCGGCGGCATATCCATCGAGCCGGTCATTTTGTTCGCCATCATATTTCTCTGGACGCCGCCGCATTTCTGGGCGCTGGCGCTGTACCGGTCGGGCGATTACGAGCGCGCCGGCGTGCCCATGCTGCCGGTGGTTTCGGGCGAGAGCAGCACCAAGAAACAAATCCTGATCTATGCGATAATCCTGGGCCCGGTGGTGGTGGCGCCGGCGTTCGTCGGCATGACCAGCATGGTTGGCGGCGGAATTTTGGCGGTCTTAAGCCTCTGGTTCATCTATCACGCGGTGCGCGTCTACCGGTGCACCGATCTCGACACGCCCAAAGCCATGTTCCGGTTTTCGATCCTGCATTTGTTTTTCATCTTCCTCACCTTTCTCGGCGATCACTTCTTAGCCCCTCTGTTCGTTTAAGCAGTATCGCAAGCGGGCCATGTCTTCCTACATCGAGCTAGAAACCCGCTTCCGGCGGCTCGCAGCCCTCGGCCAGGCCACCGGCATGCTGCATTGGGACGCCGCCGTGATGATGCCCGCCGGCGGCGCCGAGGCGCGTTCGGAGCAGATCGCCACGCTGGTGTCGCTGCGCCATGAATTGCTGTGCCAGCCGGACATGGAAGACCTGTTAGACGGCGCCCGGGCGGAGGCGGATTTGAAACCCTGGCAGACCGCCAATCTGCGCGAAATGCGGCGCGGCTGGATGCACGCCACGGCCTTGCCGCCGGATCTGGTCGCGGCGCGCAGCAAGGCCGGCATGGCCTGCGAAATGCAATGGCGCGATGCCCGCCCCAAATCCGACTTCGCATCCCTATCCGGCCTTTTAGGCGAAGTCCTGCGGCTGGAACGGGACGCCGCCGGCATCAAGGCCGAGGCCTTGGGTTGCACGCCCTACGATGCGCTCCTGGATCAATATTCGCCGGGCATCGACACCAATACCCTGGAGCGGATTTTCGCCCGCCTGGCGGCGTTTCTGCCCGAATTCATTCAAGCCGTGATCGAGCGCCAGGCCATGAGCCCGGCGCCGGTGCTGCCCGATGGCCCGTTCCCGCAAACCACTCAGCGCCAGGTGGGCATGCGCTTTATGGAGGCGCTGGGCTTCGATTTCGGCGGCGGCCGGCTCGATGTCTCAACCCATCCTTTTTCCGGCGGCACCCCGGACGATCTTCGCATCACCACCCGCTATGACGAGGCAGATTTTGCCACCGGCCTGATGGGCATTCTTCATGAGACCGGTCACGCTCTCTACGAGCGCGGCCTGCCCAAGGAATGGCGCCTGCAGCCGGTGGGCAAGGCGCGCGGCATGGACATCCACGAAAGCCAATCTTTGTTGATCGAGATGCAGGCCTGCCGCTCGAAGCCGTTCATCGACTATGCCGCGCCGATCTTGAAAGACGCCTTCGCGGGGGCTGGACCCCGGTGGGACGCCGGCAATCTTTATGGCATCTTCACGCGGGTGAGTTGCGGGTTGATCCGGGTCGATGCAGACGAAGCCACCTATCCCCTGCACGTGATCCTGCGCACCGATCTGGAACGGGCCATGCTCGCCGGCGATCTGGCCATCGATGATCTGCCCGGCGCCTGGAACGAAGCCATGGAAATGTTGCTTGGTCTTAAACCGCCGGACGACAAGGACGGCTGCATGCAGGACATCCACTGGTTCGACGGCGCCTTCGGCTATTTTCCCAGCTACACCATGGGCGCCCTGGCGGCGGCCCAGTTTTTTGCCGCCGCCGTCAAATCCGACGGCCAAATCCCGGACGCCATCGGCCGCGGTGATTTCAAGCCGCTGTACGCCTGGCTGGGCGCCAATATACACGGCCAGGGCTGCTACCTGGAAACGCCGGAATTGATCGAACAGGCTACCGGCGCACCACTCGATCCCGAAATATTCCTCAGCCATTTGCAATCGCGTTACCTGAACTAACGCGTGTTTCCGGGTCTTGTGACCCTACCGGGCGCAAGATAGGTTAATACCAAGGTTTACTGATCATGACCCTTAGAGATCGCGTAGGCGGCCCGTCGGGTAGGAGGGAAGCCGCAGGCGATGTGGTGCATCGTCAAGGCTTTCCGATGTCCCGCATCGCGGCAGCCCACGCTCCTAGCCGAAATCCTTGGTAAGCCGTCTCTATGGGTTATGATCAGTGAACCTTGATATGAGCGCACAATTGGTCCGGAGAAATTGCGTTGCGCTATGTGAGCACCCGCGGGCAGGCCCCAATTTTGGAATTTGAAGACGTGCTCCTGGCCGGGCTTGCCGGAGACGGCGGACTGTATATGCCCGAAATCTGGCCGCGCATCACGCGGGCGGAGATCCGCGCCATGCGCGGCCTCGGCTACGCACAAGTGGCGTTCCGCGTCATGGCGCCCTATGTGGACGGCGCCATCGACGACGACCCGTTCCAGGCAATGATCGAAGACGCCTACAAGGGGTTCGGGCATCCGGCCACGGCGCCCCTGGTGCAGTTGCAGGATGGCTTGTGGCTGATGGAGCTGTTTCACGGGCCCACCCTGGCGTTCAAGGATTATCCCCTGCAACTGGTGGGACGCCTGTTCGACCATGTTTTGCAGGCGCGCCGGCAGCGGGTCACCATCATCGGCGCCACCTCCGGCGATACCGGCTCGGCGGCGATCGAGGCCTGCCGGGACCGGGACGCCATCGAATTGTTTATCTTCCACCCCGAGGGACGGGTGTCCGATGTGCAGCGCCGCCAGATGACCACGGTGGCCTCGAATAATGTCCACAACATCGCGCTTCGGGGAACATTCGACGATTGCCAGGACATGGTGAAGGCCTTGTTCGCCGACAAAGCCCTTTCGCGGCGGCATAATTTTTCCGCCGTCAATTCCATCAACTGGTCGCGCATCATGGCGCAGATCGTCTATTACTTCTGGGCAGCCCTCAGCCTCGGCGCGCCCGACCGCAAGATCGCCTTCGCCGTGCCCACCGGCAATTTCGGCAATGTCTTCGCCGCCTATGGAGCCCGGCGCATGGGCCTGCCCATCGAGCGGCTGATCATCGGGTCCAACGCCAACGATATATTGACCCGCTATTTTGAAAGTGGCCAAATGACCATGCAGAACGTGGTGCCGACGCTGAGCCCGAGCATGGATATTCAGATTTCCAGCAATTTCGAGCGGCTATTGTTCGAATATTACCGCCGCGACGGCGCCGCCGTGGCCAAAGTGCTGGACCGTTTCCGGCGCACCGGCAGAGCCAATTTCGGCAAGGGCCGCTGGCGCGCCATGGGCAAGCTTTTCGAAGGCCACCGCATCGGCGACAACACCACCAAGTCGGTGATCGGCGAGGTTTACCGGGCCAGCGGGGCGTTGCTGGACCCGCATACGGCGATCGGCGTCGAAGCGGCGCGGCGGGCCGAATTGCCGGCGGACACGGCGGTCATCGCCATGGCCACCGCGCACCCGGCCAAATTTCCCGGCGCCGTCGAGGAATCCACCGGCATCCACCCGGAGCTTCCGTCCCGGCTCGCCGATCTGTTCACGCGGCCCGAGCGCTTTCAGACACTGGCCAACGATATGGGGCGGGTAACGGCCTATCTGAACCAGCAACTGGCTGCCAGGAGCGCCCCATGAGCGTCCGCGTCACCACCCTCGGCAACGGCATGCGCGTGGTCACCGATGCGATGGCCACCGTCGAGACGGTATCGGTGGGCGCCTGGGTGGCTGTTGGTACCCGCCACGAGACCAAGGAACAGAACGGCATATCGCACATTTTGGAGCATATGGCCTTCAAGGGCACCCGGCGCCGCTCGGCGCGGGCCATTGTCGAGGAAATCGAGGATGTGGGCGGCCATTTGAACGCCTATACGGGGCGCGAAAACACCGCCTATTTCGCCAAGGTATTGGCGGGCGATCTGCCCCTGGCGGTCGATATCATCGCCGATATCTTGCAGAACTCCACCTTCGATGAACAGGAACTGAAGCGCGAGCGCGGTGTCATCATCCAGGAAATTCACCAGGCGCAAGATACCCCCGACGACATCATCTTCGATCATTTCCAGGAAGCCGCGTTCCCCGATCAGCCGGTGGGCCGGCCGGTGCTGGGATCGGCCGAATTGGTCGCCGGGATCGAGCGCCAAACCATCTTGGATTATATGCGCGGCGAATATTCCGCCGCACGCATTGTCTTCGCCGCCGCCGGCAAGGTCGACCATGACGATTTCGCGGGCGCCGCCGAGGCGGCGTTTACCGGCCTGGCGCAAAACGCCGCCGCCGAAGCAGAGCCGCTCCGCTATCGGGGCGGCGAGTACCGGGAAGCACGGGACTTGGAGCAGGTGCATCTGGTCATCGGGTTCGAAGGCCTCAGCCACGACGATCCCGATCATTATGCGCTGGCCGTGTTTTCCACCCTGTTTGGTGGCGGCATGTCGTCGCGCCTGTTCCAAGAAGCCCGCGAGCGGCGCGGGCTGGTCTATAATATCTACAGCTTTTCCACCAGCTACGACGATGGCGGTCTGTTCGGCATCTACGCCGGAACCGGGCGTGCCGAGGCGGCCGAACTAGTGCCGTTGATCTGCGCCGAATTGAAGCGCGCCTGCGCGGCGGTGGACGAAGCGGAAGTGGCGCGGGCGCGGGCGCAATTGAAAGCCAACACCTTGATGGGCCTGGAAAGCACGTCGGCGCGCTGCGAGCAGGCGGCACGCCAACTGCAGGTTTTCGGCCGCACCATCCCGACCGAAGAAACCATCGCCAAGATCGAAGCGGTCGGCCCTGAAGACGTGCTCCGCGCCGCCTGCCGCGTCGCCGCTAGCCGGCCCACATTCGCAACCATCGGGCCAGGCGGCGACATCGAGCCGTTGGACGAAATCGCCGCCCGGCTTGGCTGAAATACTCCGGTTTCCATCGCGCCGGCCCAGGGCAAGCGAACGGCCATACGGTTCGGCTATTTCGCAGCGGACGCCTTCGCCCGGTTCCCGCCCGCGGTCCGGTTTTTAAGCTGGCGGCTGGCCAAAAAATGGAATTCCGCCGCCGAAAAATATCATCATCGTAAACGGCCCCGATGCGGCGGCGCTGCTGGCCGCGTCGAAAATTTGGCTGGAGGGCGCATGAAAAGCCGCCCGATCCCTTAACCCAGCAGCATTCCCAGCTTGTCGGGCAGCCAGAGGGCGAGCACCGGAAACACCGCGATAATGCCGAGCCGCGTCAAATCGGCGAAAAAGAACGGAATGATGCCGGTGAAAATGGTTTTCAGCGATATATCGGGGCGCATGCCGTGCAGCACAAACGGGATGATGCCGATGGGCGGCGTGGTCTGGCCGATCTCGATAACCATGATGTTGATGATGCCCCACCAGATCGGATCGAAACCGAGCCCGACCACCAGCGGAAAGACCACCGGCAGGGTGATGATCATGGCGGCCACGGTTTCGAAGATACTGCCGAGCACGATATACATGACCAGCAGAAGGAATATGATCATGCCCGGCGCAATCCCGGCATTCTTGATCGCCGTCACCAGGATTTCGGGCATCTGGGTCAGTGAAATAAACACGGTGAAAATGGTGGCGCCGAAAATGATGATGTAAATGAGCCCGGTGGTGGCCGCCGTTTCCGACAACACCTTCCACAGAACCTCGGCATTCATGCGGCCCCGGAACACGGCAAACAGGGCCGCGAAGATGCAGCCCACCGCCGCCGCCTCCAAAATTGTGAACAGCCCGCCATAGATGCCGCCGGAGACCACCACGGCCAAGGTCACCACGCCCCAGCAATCGTACACCACGCGGCGGCGCTCGGCCCAGGGCATGCGCGGGCCTCCGGGCCCGGCCTCGGGGCTGATGCGCACATAGATGCCGATGGTAGCGAAGTAAATGACCAGGCATATAAGGCCCGGCACGATGGCCGCGGTAAACAGCGCGATCACGAACTGCTCGGTCAGCACGCCATAGAGAAGCATCAGGTTGGATGGCGGTATCAGGATGCCGAGAGTGCCGCCCGCCGCGATGCAGCCCGCCGCCAGCGATGGCCGGTAGTTGCGAGCCAGCATTTCCGGCATGGCGATGCGCATGAAGGTCGACGCGGTCGCCAGCGACGATCCGCACACCGCGCCGAAGCCGCCGCAGCCGGCGATGGTGGCCACCGCCAGCCCGCCTCGGTAATGGCCGACGAAGGCGTGAAACAGGCGGTACAGGTCGGTCGACAATCCCGCCGCGGCGGCAAAACTGCCCATCAGCAGGAACATGGGAATGGCGCCAAGCTCCTGGGTCGAAAGCACCTGGGTCGGCAGGGTGGCAAAGGATTTGAAGGCCGGCTCCGGACCCAGCATGGCAAAAATGCCGACGAACCCGGCAATCGCCATGGCGATCCCGATGGGAAAATGCAGCATGATCAGCACAAACATGCCGATGATCCCGAGAGTGGCGATGGCGATTGGGTCCATCTGTCTATTCCAAATCGGGTATTGGGATCGGGCGGCGGCCTCAGCCGCCCGTTGCAGCCTCGGTATCTTCTCTGGTTTCGTAGGCCGGCGGCCGCCCGTTTACGGCCCTGAGGACCGCATCGATCACGACCACAAGCTGGACCGGAACGCAGGCCATGATGATCAGCGTCACCGCCCACCACCAGGGCGCCTGCGGCAGTTCCAGAACCACCGTTCCCAAGCCGGTCAAGGTGACGTCGAACAGCGTAAAGCGGAAGAATTGCCAGGCCAGCAGAGCAAAGACGAACAGGGTGCCCAGGCCGCCGCCCACTTCGAGCCAACTGCCGCCCCTGGAACCCAAGGCCTTGCCGAGGAAACGGATGGTCACGAAATGACTGCCGGCCAGGCCGATGGGAAAAAAGCTGGAAACGATGACCGCCAGGATCAATTTGGCCAGATCATCGACGCCCAGGATCGGCGCATTGAAGACGACGCGCATAAACACATCAACCACGACCGCGCCCGCCAGCAGCATAATACCGCCGGCGCCGAGAAGCGCGATCCAGTTGGTCCAGCGGCCAAGCAGCCGCCGGGCATCAAACGGTTCCAGCATATTCCAGTTCCGGCCGATAAGCGCCAGGGTTTACGGCGGATGCTAGCTGCCCTTGCGGTAATCCGTGATGAACTGTTTGACCGCCTTGTACTTTTTGGCGCCGTCGGGGCGGCTCTTGACCCACTCGTCGTGCAGGAACTGGAACTTCTTGGCGAACGCGGCCTGCTGGGCGCCGGGAACCGAGAGCACGTTGCGCTTGGCGTCACCGCCGGCCTCCTTGCGGAATTTTTGGCCCCGGTTTTCGTTCATCCGGCCCCACGCGCGGCTGGTCTTGAGCCCGGAGTTCGCCCGGATGGCACTCTTCGCCTTGGCGGGAAGGCCGTCAAATTTTTCTTTTTTGATGGCAAAGAAGAAACCGCGCACCCCAAACGGCGCATCCATATGGGTGGTGATCAGCGGCGTAATGCGGAAGCTCTTGAGCGCCGACCAGCCGTTGAAGGTTCCTTGGATAACCCCCCGGTGCAGCGATTGCGCCACCTGGGTGATGCTCATGCCCACCGGCACGCCGCCCATCACCTTGATCACGGCGGCTTCCGCCGGCCCGGCGGCGCGCATTTTGAGGCCCTTGATTTCACTGATCGCATTCAGCTTCTTGTTGAAATGCATGCCGCCATTGTCGTTGGTCCAGATGCCGGCCACGAAAACTTTGTCCAGGCCGCGCAGATGCCCCGCTTGGTACATTTTCCAGCCGACGCTGGAAGCTTCTTCGCCGTCGCGAAACAAAAACGGCAGCGCGTTGAAGGAGAAATCGGGGAACAGCTTGTGGGTATAGCTGGGCAGCAGCGGCGAGGCGTCCTGGATGCCGTTCAAAAGACCTTCATATTGCTTGCGCGGGCTGCGGATCAACGCGCCGCCCCAAAACTGCTTGAACTTGACGGCGCCGCCGGATTCCTTCTCGACCTTGGCGATCCACGGAATATACATATCCCTGACCGTGAAGGACTTCGCCGAGGCAAAGGTACCCACTTTAATTTCCGCCGATTGCGCGGCGCCGCCATTGAATGCCAAGAGCGCCGCGGCAGCGGCGGAAACAGCCAATAATTTTTGCATGACAACAGACCTCCCTAGTCCCTGTTTAGAATTTGTTCGCGGATTTAACCCACATTCATTTGTAACTATAGCCGAAATCCGCAGCCGGCAAAACCGGAAAGCGCGCCGCCCAATGTCAGGCGCGGCCCGGATATTATTGGACGCGCATGGGCGGGCGGATAAACCTAATTCTCAGGCGTGCCCGGCTTCGTCGGACAGCATGCGCGGATCGACGCCGATCACGGCGACCGAACGGTCCCATTTGCTTTCCGTATCGGTATCGAAAATAATTTCCGAATCGGCCGGCGCCTGCAGCCAGCCGTTCTGGTGAATCTCCTGATCCAACTGACCCGGCCCCCAGCCGGCATAACCGAGCGCCAACAGGTGGCGCCGGGGCCCGCGGCCGCGCGACATGGCCTTCAAAATATCGATGGTGGCGGTCAAGGCGATCTCGCCATCCACCTCCAAGGTGGCATCCTGTTTGAAATCGGTGGTGTGCAGAACGAAACCCCGGCCGGCCTCCACCGGGCCGCCGAAATGCACCGGAATCTCGACGCCCGGGCTTTCATCTTCGATGCCAAGCTGGTTTAACAGTTCGGCGAATGACAGGGATTCGAGGACTTGATTGAGCACCAATCCCATCGCCCCTTCTTCCGAATGGGCGCACATATAGATGACCGAGCGGGCGAACCGCTCATCGCGCATGCCAGGCATGGCGATCAGCAACTGGCCGGCGAGATAAGGATCGGATTGGCTATCGTTGGGCATAGAAACACCACCGCAAGAGCTTGGATTACGATGCCGCATTCTGGCACAAGCGCCGCCGGTTGGGAAGGGCCGCCCGGGCCGCCCGGCGGGGAAAGCGATGCGCACAATCGGTAAAGATCACGTGATTTGCCCCGTACGAGGTTCCAATTGGCGCAGCCAAATCTATATATGAACCTGTATCCGGTATATCCTCATCGAGATGTCGGCGAAAATTGTTGCCCGAAAATTGTGCGTACAGGATCAAATATGACCAATAAATCTTTCCGTTTTCAAACCGAGGCCGGCGCCAAAATACTCATCGGCGGCCTTATGATTGGCGCCATGCTGGCGGCGGCGCCGGAGGTTGCCGAAACGCCCGGGACCGCGGCCTCGCCATGGATCAAAACCGAGCAAACCCAGGTGCGCCTGGTATCGGCTGTCGATGCAACGGGAAGCGGAGAGAACATCCGCCTTGGCCTGCAGTTTAAATTGAAGAAGGGCTGGAAGATTTATTGGCGGAAACCCGGCGACGCCGGCTTTCCGCCGAACCTGAACTGGAAAGGCTCCGAAAATCTCGCGGGTACCGAGTTTGGCTGGCCGGCGCCGACCCGCTTCGAGGTCCTCGGCTTCCAGACCATGGGCTACAAGAAGGAAGTGGTTTTTCCCATAACCGCGCGCGTCCAAGAGCCGGGCGATCCCTTAAAACTGCGCGCCGTGCTCAATTACCTGACCTGCGACGATATCTGCATTCCCTACACGGCCAGCCTGGCGCTGGATATCGGCGACGGCGACGGCAACGCCAGCCCCCACTTCCAGCTTATCGACAAGTACGCGAACCTGGTCCCCGGCAATGGCGCCAAGCACGGCCTGCGCATCGAAACCATCGAAATGGCGGGGCCGGCGCGGGCGGTGGAAGAAGATATCCGCAAGGGCTTCGTCCGGGTCGTGGCCACCAGCCAGGTGCCTTTCAAAAAACCCGATATTTTCATCGAAGGTCCGGAACTTGCCTTTTTCTCGGCGCCCGACGTGACCCTGTCCGACGGCGGCAAAAAGGCCACCTTACGCATTCCGGTGACTTTGGAAGAAGACACCGAGATTTTGAAGACCAACATCCGCTTGACCCTGACCGACGGCAACCGGTCCGCCGAAGCCACCCTCGGCGTGACCGCGGGCGCCGCCTCGGGCCCGCCCTCGGGCCGCACCCTGCCCTTGTCGCTGCCATTGATTTTGGCGCTGGCCGTGGTCGGCGGGTTGATTCTCAACCTTATGCCCTGCGTGCTTCCGGTCATCTCGCTCAAGATTCTTTCGTTTGCCGCCCACGGCGGCGCCAAGAAAAGCGTGATCCGCAAAAGCTTTATGGCGTTGTCGCTCGGCATCTTGTTTTCGTTCATGGTCATCGCCGGCGGGCTGGCCGGGCTCAAGGCCGCCGGTTCCGCCGTTGGCTGGGGCATCCAGTTCCAGCATCCCTGGTTCATCGTCGGGCTGACGGTGATCGTTTCGTTGTTCGCCTATAACCTCTGGGGCCTGTTCGAATTGCGCCTGCCGTCGTTTGTCGGCGATCTGGCGGGCGGCGGCGGCAAACCGGCGGACCAGCATAGCTTTGCCGGCAACTTCGGCACCGGCGCCTTCGCCACGGTGCTGGCGACGCCATGCTCGGCGCCGTTCCTGGGCACCGCCGTGGGCTTCGCGCTGGCCGGACGGACCATCGATATATTCCTGATCTTCCTCGCCCTCGGACTCGGCATGGCGCTGCCCTTCCTTTTGATCGCGGCGGCACCGGGTCTGGCCGCGATGATGCCGAAACCGGGCAACTGGATGAACCGCATGAAACAGGTCCTGGGCGGCTTGCTCGCCTTGACCGCGCTTTGGCTGTTGTCGGTGCTGGCGGTGCAGATCGGCCTGACGGCGGCCGTGATCGTCGGCGCCCTGATGGTCGCCATCGGCTTCCTTTTGGTGGGCCAGCGCCGCAGCCAGGCGTTTTGGCGGCGGGCGGCTTCGGCCGGGCTGGTGGTCGTCATCCTGGGCGCCTTTGCGGCCCCCTATCAGTATGCCCCCGTGGTTGGCTTCGAAACGGCTGCCAAGAGCAAATCCCATTGGCAGGCGTTCGATCCGGAAGCCATTCCGCGTCTGGTTGCCGAGGGCAAAACCGTGTTCGTCGATGTCACGGCGGAATGGTGCATTACCTGTCAGGTCAACAAGGCCGCCGTGCTCAACCGCGGCGAGGTGTTCCAGCTCTTGTCCGGCGGCCAGGTCATCGCCATGCAAGGCGACTGGACCCGCCCCGATCCAAAAATTACCACCTACCTCAAAAGCTTCGGGCGCTTCGGCATCCCGTTCAACGCGATCTACGGGCCCGGCAAGGTGGACGGCTTGACGCTGCCCGAACTGTTAACCTCGGGTCTGGTCATGGACGGGCTGGCCAAGGCTTCCGCCAACGCGCTCGCCACCGCTGCGAAATAGCGCCTGTTGCACCACTCCTCAAACGCCAATCCTCAAACCACAGGGCGCCGCGCTTCCAAGCGAATATTGTAGTAATTGCCAGCGAAGATGATGATGGCGCCGGCAAACAGGGCCATGTCCAGCCCTTCGCTGTAGAACAGGAAGCCGACCACCGCGATCAATGGCAGGCGCAGGAAATCGATGGGCAGTATCACCGTGGCGTCGGCCAGCATGAAGGCCCTGGTGAACGAATAATGGGCGGTCAGCCCGGTGACGCCGACCAGCAGGATCCACGGAATATCGGCGGCGACGGGCGCCACCCAATCGAACAGGGCGGGCGCCAGCCCCAGGGGGAGCTGAATCAGGTTCATATAAAAAATGATCGCGAACGGCGTATCCCAGGTCGTCAGCTTCTTGGTGGCGATATAGGAAACCGCATATCCGAAGGCCGCGCCGAGGACCGCCAGCGAGACAATGTCGATGGTTTCGGAGCCGGGCCGGAGAATAATCAGGACGCCGCCAAAGCCAAACACGATGGCGATGATGCGGCCCCGGTTCAGCTTCTCGCCGAGGAACAATACCGCCAAGGCCGCGCTCCAAATTGGGGTGGTGAATTCCAGCGCGAACACGGTCGCCAGGGGCAACAGGGAAATCCCTAAGAACCAGCCGAACTGGGCGCCGAAGTGAACGATATTGCGGAAAACATGCAGCCCCAGATGCCGGGTTCGAATGGCGCCTATACCAAGCCAGGGGAGCATGGCGGCAACGATCAGAAACGAAACGGCCGAGCGCAGAAACAGAATTTCGAAGGTGCTCATGGTATCGGACAATTCGCGCCCGGCGACGGCCATGGCGGCAAACGACAAAAGCGCGCCGGTCATCCAAAATGCAGCGCCGGCAACGGGCGTCATGTTCTGGACCCGCTCGTCCTAGATCCGCTCGGACAACCAAATCGCCAGGCGCGAGCCGGTTTTCACCGCCGCCGACAACACGGGATAGGCCGGTGCGTTTTCGGCGCCGGCCGCAAGGGCGCTTTGCTTGTGGCCGATCTCATCGGTGCGGAACTCATCGATCACCGCTTTTAACTCCGGCTCGGTATCGCCGAGCGCTTCCGACTGCCCCTGGTAATGCTCTTCGATCACTTCCTCGACGGCGACCGTGCAGGCCATCGCCGCTTCGCGCCCGAGCAGCGCGCTGCCGGCGCCAAGGGCAAAGCCGGCAATATGCCAGAGCGGTCTGAGCGCCGTCGGCCTGATAGCCCGCTGGGCCAGCATCTCGTTGAACCGGTCCAGGTGGCGCTCCTCGGTGGCCGCCATTTCGCGCAGCAGCGGGCCGTCCTCGGTTTCGCCGAGCACCGCGATCTGACCCGCATAGATCCGCTTGGCGCCGAACTCGCCGGCCTGATCGACGCGGATCATGCGCGCCACCAATTCGGCCTGGCTCAAATCGCCGGGCAACGGGCCAAGACGGTTCAGGGTATTTTTCATGTGCGCCTCAACTTGCTCCGGCTTCGACGCGGCTGGAATTAAAACGGCGGGCCGCAAAGGCCGCCGCACACGCCAGGACCAGCGAAACCGCTGCATTGTAAATCGTGATCGAGTGTCCGAACAGGGTCCAATCTACCGCGTCGCAGGATTTGGTCAATGGCTTCAGCGCCGCCGCGCGAAAGGCTTCGAAGCTGCTTGTCTGTGATGCGCCGGCGCCGCACCTGGCCGCCGATACCCACCAATGCTGCTCCACCCCGTAATGATAGAGGGCAAGCAATGCGCCGGCCAAGAGGACCCCGGCGGCAACCAGGAATATCCCGCGCCGGTCGGCGGAACGGACAAAAAGACCGGTCAGGGCCAAAGCCATCACCGTCCAATAGGGAATGCGCTGGTATTGGCAGAGCACGCAGGGCTCCAGCCCGCCCAGATATTGCGCGCCGAGGGCGATGATCAGGGGCCCGGTGCCGGCCGCCAGCAAACCGGCCAGCATCAGGGGCGGCGTCAAACGCATCATCGGGGGGTTATAGGATCAAACCGGCGGCAAGAAAACCGCCGATCAGAAGAACCACGAACAGGGTGAACAGCAAGCCCAGGCGGGCCTCGATAAAATGGCGGATGGGCGCGCCGAATTTCCACAAAAGCGCCGCCACCAGGAAAAACCGCAATCCCCGCGCCAGGACCGACGACACCGTGAACACCAACGGATCGAGCCCGGTCACGCCGCTTAAAATGGTGATGACCTTGTAAGGGAACGGGGTGACGCCGGCGGTGAACACGGCCCACGGCCCCCACGCATTATAGGCGTCGCGAAACGCATCGAAGCGCGGCCCATAGTGATAAAAATCCAGCACCGGCTGGCCGACGGTCTCGAAGAAAAAGGCGCCGATCACATAGCCGAGCATGCCGCCCGCGACCGAAGCCGCCGTGCACACCCCGGCGATCATCCAGGCCTTATCGCGGGCCGCCAGCACCATCGGGATGAGCATGATGTCCGGCGGCACAGGAAACACCGAACTTTCGACGAAGGCGACGAAGGCCAAAATCCAGATGGCATGGCGATGCGCGGATAAATCGAGTGTCCAGTCATACAGGCGGCGCAGCATGTCCCCGTTGCTATCCTCTTGATCGGACGTGTTTTCAAAGGCGCGCCGGGCGGCGCGGTGCGGCCTTGTTAAACGGTTCGACATTGCTTGGCAATTGAACGGCCATGGGCCCGCCTGGCAAACTTGACCCTCCGGCGGCGGGCGTTATGATCCCGCCCGCCATGGCGGTGCGTATGCGGGTGTGGCGGAACTGGTAGACGCGCGGGATTCAAAATCCCGTTCTGGCAACAGAGTGAGAGTTCGAGTCTCTCCACCCGCACCAGCGCCCAAAATAGGCTTCCCCAAACGCCTATTTCCGCGGTCATGGCGGCTGATGGCACTTCCGAATAATACGGCAATTTATTGTCGAAGGGACCATCTACGTGGTGCGATGATCTTTTCGAATATGGAGCGATTTCGTGCCCGGACCAGTCAGGCGATTGGGCACTTTCGCCGATACAATCGAGAGCCTCAAAATCGTTCTGGAAGAGATATAGCAAAGAATTTCCACCGTCCCGAGGTTGACCCGGACCGGCCGAATTCCCTCAAAAACGGCGGATTCATGCGGAATTTTAGTGTATGTACAAAAACACATAGCAGCTATGCAATTTTTGCAGAGGTAATTTGAATCAGATTCCGACTATATAACGCTTCTCGTTTACAGAAATCGGTGACAATGCCATGTCGCCCGGCCGGGGCGACAATGGGCAGGAGCGGAGTATTGCGACGGAATAATCACCGAAATAGAAATGGGACAGTTGTTACGGACCCGAGGGAGTTAGGAGGTAACCAATGGCCTCTCGTTCTGAGATGAATAAAAAGCCGCAAGCTGAAAACCTTCAGCCGAAAATGCGCAAATGTTTGATGTGTCTCGATGAATTTATGTCGAACCACACCGGGGAGCGCGTTTGCCCGGATTGTAAAAGCACGTCGACCTGGCGCCAGACAGGAATTGCGATCTGATCTTTCAGCGCCCGCCGCCCGCCGATGAGGCGCAGCCGGGCCCAGGCAACGCCACAAAAAAGATCCGAGGACAGCAACAAACAAATCCCCGCCCACCGGGCGGGAATTTGCCGTTCAAGACTAGAGCGGTTCCGGATAAATATGAACCATTTGACCGGGATGATTTTGCCCCCACCTTGGTCCCATGTGGGCGAGGAGCGCGCCGCATGGCGATGCATTGGCATCGTCAAAGGCGTGCGACGACGTCCACCAATCGAAAGCACCCGGCCTGCGGTGGGTCAAATCGGCTCCTAAGGCGGGGTTGCTGTCCGTGATGAATTTTGTGTATTCGGCATCGTCGAGCGCGGCCAGCGCGCCGACTTCGGCGTCGATGAATAGCAGCACGTTCTCCGGCGTCTGCGCGCAGACTTTGCGGATCTGATCCGCATCCAGCATCAGCCCGGTGGGATTGTTGGGGGTCAGCACCACCGCCAGGCGCGTCTTGTTGCGAACAGCGCTCAGCAGGCCGTCCACGTCGATATGAGCGTCGGGCAAGTTCGGCACCATGGTCGCATCGGCGTCCAGGGTTTCATAGACACCGTGGAAGCGGTGCCAAAGAAGGCTCGGCGAAACCAAATGGTCACCCGGCGCGATGACCATTTCCATGATGCTTTTCAACAGTTCGTCGAGCCCGAACCCCAGCAGATTTGCGCCGCCGGCACGCCGGTCATCGCCGACAGACGCTCGGTCAATTGCGGGCAGGTGCCGTCGGGATAGCGGTTCAGCTTGTCGGCATGGGCCTGCATGGCGGCAATCGCTTGCGGCGACGGCGGATAGGGGCATTCGTTCAAATCCAGGCGGATGATGGGCTTGCCGCGCTCATCGGCCGCAATGGTGGTCGGATTCCAGTACACCTATTTTCGCATATTGCGGCGCAGGTAAGCGCCGTCATCCACATTGCTGTCCATGGTTATTCTCCCGCAGCGGCCGTTCCGGCGGCCTTGCCCTCGTCCACGTCGTCGAAGGAGGCATAGTTCATTTCGTGCAGGCGGTGGTAGAGGCCCCGGTGGCCAAGCAGTTCCTCGTGGGTACCGGTCTCGGTGATCTCGCCGTCCTGGAGGACGATGATCCGGTCCGCATGGCGCACGGTCGCCAATCGGTGCGCGATTACGATGCCGGTGCGCCCCTTAAGGGTGCGCGCCAATGCCTGTTGAATATCCCGTTCGGTAAAGCTGTCCACATTGGCCGTCGCCTCGTCGAGGACCAGGATCTTGGCGTCGGCGACGATGGCGCGGGCGAAGCTGATCAGTTGCCGCTGGCCGATGGAGAGGTTGCCGCCGCGCTGGCCGAGGATGGCATCGTAGCCATCGGGAAGCCGCATGATGAAATCATGGGCGCCGACGTCCTTGGCGGCGGCTACGACCTGATCCATTCCCGCCCCGGTCGTCCGGTAGCGGATGTTTTCAAAGATGGTGCCGGTGAACAGGAACGGCTCCTGCAGCACCATGGCCACGTGATGGCCGAGGGATTCCTGGGTCACGTCGCGCACGTCCTTGCCGCCGACCAGTATCTGCCCGTCCCAAACGTCATAGAACCGGTGCAGGAGCGCCGTGGTTGAGGTTTTGCCCGAGCCCGTCGGCCCGACCAGCGCCACCGTTTCGCCCTGCTCGATGCGGAAATTGATATTTTTCAATATCGGCTGTCCCTTGACGTAGCCGAAGGTGACATTTTTGAAGGTCACCGATCCGTCGGCATCGTCAAGCCCGCCGGCGCCGGGCTTGTCCTCGACCTCGACCTTGACATCGAGCACTTCGAAGATGCGCTGGCCCGACGCCATGGCCCGCTGCATGACGCTGTACTGCATGGTCAGGGAGCGGATCGGATCGAAAAAACGCTGGATATAGAACAGGAAAGCGACCATCACGCCGATATCCAGGGATCGATCCAGCACCAGATTGCCGCCGATGATGATGACGATGGCCATTGCGCCACCGGTCAGGGTATCGACCGTGGGCACCATGATCTGGGCCAGGCGCGAGGCCCGCAAATGGGACAGGAGATTGTCCATCACCTTGGCCTCGAAGGCGTCGTAGTTGATTTGCTGGCGGGTCATTCCCTGGACCGTGCGCACGCCGTTGATATTTTCGGCCAAAGCGCCATTGACGATGGACGAGGTTTCCCGCGCCCGCATGAAGGCGCGCTTGGCGATCGGCAGCCAGACAATGCGGATGATCAGCAGGATCGGCACCACCGACAGGGTCAGCAAGCCCAACTGCCAATCCAGAATGACCATGACCGTGACGATGCCGAACAGCAGCACGATATCGCCGATCGCGAAGATCGAGGTTTCGAGGAATTCCTGAAGCGAGCCGACGTCGCCCTGCAGCCGCGACATCATGCGGCCCACCTCGGTTTGGTCCATGAACGACAGCGACACACGCTGCAGATGAGCGTACATGGCGCGCCGGATATCGATCAGGATGCGCTCGGCGGTTTTGGCGACCAGGATCAATTGAACATAGTTGGCAATATAATTGACCGTGACCACGCCCAGGAAACCGATGGCCGCCGTTTGCAGGAGATCACGGTTGGCGGCGGCGCCGATCAAACTGTCATCGATGATTATCCGGATCACCAGCGGCACCGCAATCTGGGTCAGTGTGTAAACAAATACCGCCACGATGGCGACGGCCAGCACCCGTTTGTAGGGTTTGACGAAGACCAGAAAGCGGCCGACCACCTTGCCGTCAAAGGCATCGCCAAACAGCTCCTCGCCGCGGAGGCCCGATGCGCCGCCGCGCGTTACGTGCGCGGTTTCCCTGCCGGGGTTAAGCATTGCCAGAATCCCCGGCGGCGCCGATCTGCAAATCATAGAGCGCCCGGTAGCGCCCGCCCATCTGCAAAAGCTCGGCATGGCTGCCGCGCTCGATGATGGCGCCGCCATCCAGGAAGATGATCTGATCGGCATGCATCAGCGAGGCAAGCCGGTGGGAAATGATGATGGTCGCCCGGTTGCGGGCCAGGTCCCTGAGCGCTTTGCGGATACGCATTTCCGTGGCCGCGTCGACGGCGGCGGTGGAATCGTCGAAGACCATGATCGACGGAGTCAAAAGGACACTGCGCGCGATTGACAGGCGCTGGCGCTGGCCGCCCGACAGGGACACGCCGCGTTCGCCCACCATGGTCTCGTAATCGTCCGGCAGGCCGGCGATATAGTCGTGCAGTTGCGCCGAATCGGTGGCCCGCACGATGCGCGCGCTATCGGCCCAGGGCTCGCCATAGGCGACGTTGTTGCTGATCTCGGTGGTGAACAGGAAGGTGTCCTGCTGCACCAGACCCACATGGGTGCGCAGCGAATCCAGGGTAATGTCCCGGATATCCTGGCCATCGATGGTGATGGCCCCGGCGGTCACGTCATAAAATCTTGGGATCAAATGGGCGATCGTGGATTTGCCGCTGCCGGGCGGGCCGACTATCCCTAAGGTCTCGCCCTTGCCGACTTTGAAGGAAAGGTTCGAAACCGTGTGCTCGCCGGGAAAGCCGCCATAGGAGAAGCCGACATCGTGAAACTCCAATTCGCCTTTGCCGAGCTGCAATTCGGCGGCGTCCGGTTTCTCCATCACCGCCGGATCCATATCGAGAATCTCGAACAGGCGCAGCCCCGAAACCGACGCCCGCGCAATGCCGTTGATGACCATGCCGGTCTGCCGGATCGGCATCTGCAGCACGGTCATGAAGGCCAGAAACTGGGTCAGCTCGCCAATGGTGATGACGCCGTCGATCACCCGCAACCCGCCCAACCAAAGCACCAGCCCCATGGCCAGAAAATAGGAATAGGTCATGACCGATGTGTTGGAATAGCGCACCGCCACCCGCTGCATGGCGATCTCCAATGTGGCGCGCGATTTCTCGTCAAACTTTTCCATCTCATAGGCCTGGCCCGCGAACGCGCGCACCACGCGGATGCCGCCCAGATTTTCCTCCATCACCCGGGTCAGCACCGACAGGCGCTCCTGCAAGACCTTCCACAGGACGCGCAGCCGAAGCCGGAATACGCCAGCCCGCCAGACCGCGAACGGGACGAAGCTCAAGCACAGGAACCCGAGCAGAGGGTCGCTGCCCATATACAGCCAGCCGCCGACACCGATCAGCACCACCAACTGGATGATGCGGATGATGCCGTGCTCGATAAAGCGGCGTACGCCTTCGATATCGAGCATGCCCCTGGTCATCAAATCGCCGGAATGGACCTGATCGTGATAGGAGAAGGAGAGCCGTTGCAGCTTGTCGAAATAAGCCAGGCGGAGCTGATAGGCGATGGACTGGCCCATGGCCTCGCTCTGATAGTTGAACAACAAGGTAAACAGACCGCGCAGGATCGAGGTGCCAAGAACTAAGAGGGCAGCCGTCAGCAGCGCCTCCTTGACCGCGCCCGGCGCCGCTTCGGAGCCGCCCAGCAGGCCCATGGCGTTGTCCACCGCCGAGCCTAGAAAGCGGGGAATTAACAATTGCAGTATACCGGCGACGATCACCGCGACCACTGCAACGGGCAGCCGCACGCGATAGCCGAGCGCCATCAGCGTGATGCGCCAGAGCGCGCGGGCGCCGCCCTGGTAATTTTGGTTGCCGGCGGGAACCGTGGCGCGCAAACCGGAACCGGCTTTCGCCCCGGCGCCGGCGGCAGAATTTTCAGAATTTACAGTGGTCACACCAATCGCTCTGGAACAAATGGGTCTATCTTGACCAAACAAAGAACATCATTGGCTGCAAATTTACTTGAGCCCACGGGCAAGAACAACTCCCACCGGCCAATTGAAGCCGATTATCGATTTTTTAGGCGTTATCGCCCTAGGTCATGAACTCATAAATGGCGGCGAGCTGTGATCGGCGAATAGCCTGTTTCGGTAGGAGGGGGCGCGAAAGCGGGGCCTTCGCCCCGGTGAGCGTGCCGGACGCACCGAAACCGGCTATTTGCCGACCCCTCTTGGGGCGTGGTTCTTTTGCCCCCTGGACTACGTCCCGTCGTCGGTCATGATGCTTTGGCATCACTCCCTCCTAGCTCCTTGCCAGTGAACAAAATAACGCACGTCACAGTCGTCGCCATTTATGAGTCCATGACCTAATATGGGAAACCATGCCGTCAAATTCCAATCAGCGTATTCAGCAAGGCATCGCACACCATCGCGCCGGCGACCTGAAGGCCGCCAAGGCTGACTATGCGGCGGCCCTCGAAGACGCGCCCGGCGATGCCGAGGCCTGGCACCTGCTCGGCCAATTGCTGCATGGCGAAGGCGACACCGAGGCGGCCATCAGCCATGTGACTTGGGCGCTGGAATTGGACCCAGCCCTGGCCGGCGCCGCGTTCAATCTGGCGGTTCTCTACGAACAAGCGGATAACGGACAAGCCGCCGAAGCCCATTTCAAGGCGCATCTGGAAGGCGAGCCGGAGGATATCGCAGCCCTGTTTGCCCTGGCGCGGCTGCAACATCGCCATGGCCAGCGGGAGGCGGCCGCCGCAAACTACCGCCGCCTGCTCGGCCTCGATGCCAGCCATTTGGGCGGGCGCATCAATCTGGGCGCCTGCCTGAACGAGATGGACCGGCCCGGGGACGCCATCCAGGAATTAGACCAAGCCCTGGCGGCAGCGCCCGATGACGCGGTTGCCCTCAACAATATGGGCATGGCGAACCAGGCCCTCGGCCGCAACGAGGCGGCGCAACGCTATCTGGCCCGAGCCCACCGGGCGCAAGCCGGCAATCCGGTGATCGCCGCCAATCTGGTGCGCTCAAACCTCCGCCTCGGTCACTACGGCGCCGGCTTGGCGGTCTTAAATTCGGCGCTGGAGGCGGCCCCCAACCATGGGCCGCTACGCGTCTTGAGCGCATTGGCCCTCCCGTATATTGCCAAATCATCGGGCGCCATGGCCCGCGCGCGGACCCGCATGGAGGCCGAGATTGACCGTCTCGAAGCCCTCGATGCGCCCATTGCAGACCCGCTGAGCGAAGTTGGCATGACCAACTTCCAGGCGGTCTATCACGGTTTGGACGACCGCCCCAT
>JAYGEH010000048.1:0-5179 GCA_046582475.1 Rhodospirillales bacterium | reverse complement strand
CCTCCAGACGCATGGGCAAATCGGAGACCTCTTCGGTTCCATAAACGCGCTTTTTTCGGGACTAGCGCCCTTTGGTGTTGTCGTAGCTATCTACTTGCAGTGGCGGGATTTGCAGGAGCAAAGGAAAGAAACCAAAGATTTACAGGAAATACAACGAGAAACGGCAAATTCTCTCCGAGATGCAATGTATGCAACCTCCTTCTCTAAGATTTACGACATCCTCGACGACAAGAGCATCATTGATGCCCGCTACGCTGTGTACGAGCTTGAAGAGGTTCACTACAGCGAATGGAGAGAGAAAGAAGACTGGCCGGAAATCGAACGACACATCAGGACTCTACTTCGCGCCTATAACATTGCGGGTATTTACGTTAAGCACCATTTTTTACTAGAAAAGCATATTGTTCCAGATTGGGAACCTTCGCTCCGGAAAACATGGTCGATCCTGAAACCATATGTTAGGGAGCGAAGGATTGATCGAACCATGGGCCCAAGCGGCAGTGGCAACCATTGGCAAAACTACGAACAATTGGCGGCACTGGCAGATGAATGGCACACAACGCAGAGGAATATGCCAAAATCTTCAGTTATTTAGCATCTAGCCAAGCTATCCATCTGCAATCCAACTCTATTTTGTGACAGTATACCAAATTATTGAAATATTAAAACAATAATTTAGTATACTGTCACGAAATTAACGCACTCGCACTGTAAACTTATTCTTGACAGTTCTAACCTGTAAAATTATTGTTTACACATTATCAAGAGCTTCCGGCATCGCGGTCTCAAGGAGCTTTATCAGAATGGCCGCTCCCGGAATGTAGGCCCGTCTCTGCAAAAACGCTGTTTGCAGCGTATCGATGCCCTTGATTATGCCAGCCGGCCCGAGGATATGAACGTACCCGGCTTTAATTTTCATGCGTTGCGCGGCAAACCCACGCGCTATAGCGTTCACGTTTCCGGGAACTGGTGCATCACGTTCGAATGGGAGGACGGCAATCCCATCCGCGTCCATTTGGAGGATTATCATTGATGGCCGAATTTAAGATTTCTAAGCGTCCCGACCGCGAGCCCACCCATCCCGGCGTTATCCTGGCCGATGCTTTGGTCGCCATGGATTTGAAAATCGCCCCGGCGGCGCGCCATCTGGGCATATCCCGCCAATTGCTGCACAAAATCCTGAACGGCTCGGCGTCGATCACGCCGAAATTGGCGGTGCGCATCGGCAAGCTGTGCGGCAACGGCCCGGATCTCTGGGCCAACATGCAGACCGGCTACGACCTCTGGCACGCGCGCAAATCCCTGGCCAAGGAAATCGCCAAAATACCGACGCTGGCGGTGGCTTGAGGCGAGAAGGAAGCCGCGAACATTCCGAGGTGCCGGACCTCACGCCGGTGTGGCCGACCCAGCCATCCCCTTACCTCTTGCTATCAATCCGCTCCAGCATCGCATGATACGCCCCCGGCAGCCCCCAATGCTCCGCGCCGCGCATCAGGTGCGCCATGTAGGCCGCCGTCGGCGGCGGCGGGGATTTCTGGCGCTGGGCGATGTAGATGTTGACCTGGGTCGGCTTGTGGCTCGCTTGGCCGTCGGCGCTAAGCGCCACCAGGCGGGTCTCGCGGATATAGCCTTGCGCCCGGCGGCGGGCCGGGCGGAAATTCTCGGCGGCGTCCAAAACTTCGATATCGCGGGCGCGGAGCAGGCGAAATACGATGCCCCAGACCGCCTCGCCCGCCGCCGGCACCACGTCGGCGACGCCGCTCCGGCGGCTCACCGAGCGGCGGGAAAAGGCCAGCCGGTGGTCGGCCAGCCGGGCGATGGCCACGAAGCGCGCCGACGGGCAGCGCCGGCGAATCACCATGGGGTCCATGTTGGAGCCGTAGGCGAAATACAAGAGCGGCGCCGACATATCGGGTTGGGCGGGGAGGACGGGCATGGGAAATTTGCGGCGGCGCGCCTATTTGACGCCGGTTGTGATGCGCTGGGACGCGGACAGGACATATTCGTCGCCGTCCTGAAACTCGGCGAAGGCGGCGGCCAATCGTTGCTCCAGCTCGGCCGCGGCGGCGGCGTCCAGATCGGCCAACGGTTGCGCGAAATCCCGTTCCAGCATGGGCCGCCAAATCGCCGGGCCGCCGCCGTCCGGCACGATCCGGTGGCGGATCTCGGTGGTGAACAGCTTTTCCTCTATGTCGGCAAACCCGGCGGCCTGCAACAAGACGCCGGTTTCGCCTTCGCCGCTGTACCGGTTGCGGCGCGCCGGGCGGGCATCGCTTGGCGAACCGAAGAATTCGTTGGCGGCGCCGTGCACCAGCCACCATTGATTGTTCGGAGCCGCCGGCCCGTGCACCACGAACGCCGCCCGGCCGCCCGGTTTGAGCACCCGGCGGGCCTGGCTGAGACCGGCGGCGGCGTCGTCGCTGTGCATCAGGCCGAAGCGGCAGGTCACCGCGTCGAAGCGGTTGTCGGGATAAGCTATGGCCTCCATGGGCGTGACCTGAAAGCTGATATTTTCGAGGCCCAGCTTAGCGGCGCGGGTTATCGCCACGTCCAGCATGGCCTGCGTGGCATCGGTGGCGGTGACCGAGCCATGGCCCACCGCCAGCGCCATGGAGATGGCCGGCTCGCCGGTGCCGGACGCCAGGTCGAGCACGTGATCGCCCGGCTTTAGACGCGCGCAGGCGATCAGGTTGCGGTTGATCTGCATGGCGCTGGCGGTGGGCGCGCCGGCCGGGGCGGCTTTGGCCCAATGGCGGGCGCGGTCGTTCCAATTTATGCTGGCGGCGCTGGCGGCTTCGGCGGGCATGGGTTTCCGTCTCCTGGATGGCATGGTGCTGGATAATGGCGGCAGGCAGGGAACCCGGGCTGGATTTACTTCCGCGCCCGTTCCGGCTGTTCGGCGCCCGCCTCGCCGGTATCGCTGCCGGCGTCCGGTGCGCCGTGGGGATCACCTCCGGCCCCTGAGGCGCGCGCGCGTTGGTGGTTGTCGGCGGCGTGGCGGATGGCGCCGGTTGTCGCCGCCGGGCCGATTTCGGCCACCCCCCAATGGGCGATGATGGTGATCGGCTCGCCTTCGTAGTCGATGGCCGCCGCCTCGAAGCGGGCGGCGACCAGCCGGGCGGTGATTTCGGCCAGTTTGCGGTCCGCCTCGCCCAGCAGGATACCGAACTCGGCGATGCCGACGGCGCCGATCGGGGTCGAGGCTTTGAGCGCGCCGAGGGCCAGTTCGGCCAGCCTGGCTTCGACCAATTCGACGGCGGCGAGCCCCACCCGGCGGCGCACCAGTTCCATGGCGGCGGCCATCACGGTTACCAGCCAGCCGGGCTCGCCGGAGCGTTCCACGGCCACCGTGGCGCGCGACAATTCGCGCTCGAAGGCGCGCCGGTTGAGCACCGGCAGATAGGCGTGGGCATCGGCCAGATCGAGGATGTGCTTTTCGTGGTTGTGGCAGACTTCCAGCTCGAAGCGCACGCTGTCCATTTCGTTGAGGATCAAGCTCACCGCGTCCTGCACCCGGGGCGTGAATTCCGCCGCCGGGATGCCGAGCACCCGGGCGGTATCGCGGATTTGGCGGGGTTCGCGGGATTGCGGTTTCGGCCCCGATTGCTGGCCGCCTTGCCGGTCGCCCTCTTGGCCGGGGCGGGACTCGCCGGCGCCCGGGTAACCGGCGGTGCGGCCATAGGCCTGGACTTCGCGAATTTCAGCCATCGGTCCTCAGCAGCGGGCGCGCGGCGATGCATCGGTTGGCCGCGTGACCGTCGAGACGGAGTTCATGCGGACGCCATTGTAAATGGATGCGCGGCGCACAGCCATAGGTATTAGGCACAATCACGAAGAAATCAGCCCGGCGGCTGGGCGGGTTTAAAATCCGCCCCTACAAATAGGATACCGCATGGTCGTATTGGCACCGTAGGGGCGGGTTTGAAACCTGCCCCCTGCTCCGCCCCAGCCGGGCTACGCCGTTCTATGAGGAGTAGTACATCGCGAACTCTACGGGGTGCGGGGTGTGCTCCATGGCGTAGACTTCCTCCATGCGCAAAGCGATATAGCCGTCGATCTGATCGTCGGAAAAGACGTCGCCGGATTTCAGGAAATCCCGGTCCTCGCTGACGCATTCCAGGGCTTCGCGCAAGGAGCCGCAGACCGTCGGCACGCCGGCCAGTTCCTCCGGCGGCAGGTCGTACAAATCCTTGTCCATCGGGTCGCCCGGATCGATCTTGTTCTGGATGCCGTCGAGGCCGGCCATCAGCATCGCCGCGAAGGCCAGGTACGCGTTGGCGGCGGGATCGGGGAAGCGCACCTCGACGCGTTTGCCGCCCGGGCTCGCCGAATAGGGGATGCGGCACCCGGCGGAACGGTTGCGCGCCGAATAGGCGAGCAGCACCGGCGCTTCGAAGCCCGGGATCAGGCGCTTGTAGGAGTTGGTGGTCGGGTTGGTAAAGGCGTTCAAGGCCTTGGCGTGCTTCATGATGCCGCCGATATAGTTGAGCGCCGCTTCCGAGAGATCCGCATAGCCCGACCCAGCGAAGGTTGGCGTGCCGTCCTTCCAGATCGATTGGTGGACATGCATGCCCGAGCCGTTGTCGTCGAGCACCGGTTTGGGCATGAAGGTCGCCGTCTTGCCGTAGATGTGCGACACCATGTGAACCACGTATTTGTAGGCCTGCAGATTGTCGGCGCAACGCACCAGGGTTTCGAACTTGATGCCGAGCTCGTTCTGGCTGGGCGCCACTTCGTGGTGATGCTTTTCCATGGTGACGCCCATGTCTTCCAGGGTGGTGACCATCTCGGAGCGGAGATCGTGCATGGAATCCACCGGCGGCACCGGGAAATAGCCGCCCTTGACCGGCGGCCGGTGGCCGATATTGCCGTCGGCGAATTCGGCGCCGGTGTTATAGGGGCCTTCCTCGTGATCGATCTTGTAGAAGGTGTGGTCCATGGAAACGTCGTAGCGCACGTCGTCGAACACGAAAAACTCGGCTTCCGGACCGAAGAAAACCGTGTCGCCGATGCCCCAAGCCTTCACCAGCCCTTCAGCCTTGCGGGCGATCCCGCGCGGGTCTCGGCTGTAAGGCTCGCCGGTGGTCGGCTCGAGCACGTCGCAAACGAGGACGAGCGTTGTTTCGGCGAAGAACGGGTCGATGCACGCCGTCGCCGGATCGGGCATCAGCGTCATGTC
>JAYGEH010000447.1:0-5131 GCA_046582475.1 Rhodospirillales bacterium | reverse complement strand
CTACTTTTTTGCATGGCCAATTCGCCCGATTACGGGCCCGAGGAAATCCTGAAGGAGGCCAAGCACTGGAACAAGATGCACGCCCTGCCTTTGGGGGCGGAAGCCGTCAGCCATGCCAATGACCCAAACCTAGAACGGCGGTTGAAGATCGGATACCTCTCCGGCGACCTCAGGCAACACCCCGTCGGTTTCTTCATGGAGCCGGTTTTCGAAAACCACGACAAAATCGTGTTCGAGGTCCATGTCTTTACCACTCAACATAAAGCCGACGATGTGACCGATCGGATCAAGGACCACGTTGACCAATGGCATGACGCCGCCCACCTGAACCCACAGGCCCTGGCTGAAGCAATTCGAGAGGAGGGCATCGATATCCTTACCGACTTAACCGGGCACGCTGCGTTTAACCGGTACTTGACTTTGGCCCGCCGCCCGGCCCCTGTGCAAATCCTTGGAGTAGGAAATTTCTGTACTAGTGGCCTGGATTGCGTCGACGGGCTGTTGTCGGATCGTTTTGAGACGCCTGAAGGGACGGACGGCCATTACAGCGAGCCGCTGATCCGTCTGCCGGATGATTTTATCTGCTACCGGCCGCCCGATTACGCCGCCGACGTAGGGCCGTCGCCTTGCCTGAACAACGGCTATATTACCTTCGGTTGCTTCAACAACCTGGCCAAGATTTCCGGACCCGCCATCGCCCTTTGGGCGGAAATACTCAAGCAGGTCCCTGAGAGTCGGCTATTGCTGAAGACCATGGCCTTGGCATCTGAGCGGGCGAGGGCACGCTTGAAGTCTCTTTTTACCGTTCACGGCGTCTCCGAAGATCGGATCTTGCTGGAACCGGGCGTTCCCCACAGGGCCTTATTTGCCGAATACGGCCGGGTCGATATTGGCCTCGACCCGTTTCCCTATTCAGGGGGTTTAACAACCATCGAGGCTTTGTGGATGGGCGTTCCCGTTGTTACCCTGTCCGGGGAAACCTTCGCTTCTCGCCATTCCACGTCGCACCTGAATAACTCTGGGCTGGTGGAATTGGTTTGTGAAGACCCAGTCGCCTATGTGAGCAAGGTCCTTGAAATCGCTGCCGATTTTGAAGCCCTAAACGCGCTGCACCTATCCATCCGACCAAAACTAGCGGCTTCTCCCATCCTCGATAGCAACCGTTACACCCGGAACTTGGAGCGGATTTTCCGTCAACTCTGGCACGAATGGTGCAAAAAAACTTCTTCGTAACAAAACTGCTGAAGGAAATTCTTCAATGCACACTATGTCCGCTTTGGGTCATAAGCAGACATGAACGCCAGTGCTGAAAAAAGTCCGCTTTCGGGGGCAAAGCTGACATAATTCAGGGTGTGGCTAAATGTCCGCTAATAGCCAAAAGCAGACATCGTTAGGGCCAACAACCCGGCACAAAATCCTTCAGGGGAGGTGATCAATTGCGCCGTTGGACCATTTGAGAAGATGTTTGAAAAGGATTATTAACAGTTAATCTTTACCAGTAGGAAACTGCGCAAGGGGTTGATATGGCGAAAGTCACCATACAAGACTTCATCCACAGAGCCACAGAGCAGTTCAACAATGGAGATATGCTGGCCGCCAGACAAACTTGCCTTAATGCCTTGGCACAATTCCCCGCCAATCGCGAAGCCCTTTACATTTTCGGTTCCATTAATTATTCCGGCCTTAGCAATCCCTTTAAGGAAATGCTACTTCGGCTGAAGAAGATCAACTTTAATCCATTATCTGTGCTGGATATTGGCGCGTATTCCGGCGATTGGACTCGCGCCTTTAAAGAGGTATTCCCCCAGGCAAAGGTGCTGATGGTTGAAGCCCAGGCCCAAAAAGAGGCCGAACTGGCTAAAGTTAAAATGGATTTGCCAGGAACCGACTATGTCATCGCGTTGCTTGGCCAGGAAGAACGGGACTCGGTTCCATTCTTCCTGATGAAAACCCCTTTCGGCTCCACGGGGTCTTCCATTTATGAAGAACAAACCTCATTTAACCGTGAAAAGCAGAACCTTCCTATGACCACCTTGGATCGGTTGGTCCAAGATCGTAAAGAAGGGCAATGCATTTTTATAAAATTAGATATTCAGGGGGCAGAACTGGACGTTCTGGACGGCGCCCCACAGGTGTTATCGGGCGTGGAGTTTGTTTTTATGGAGGTGGGTGTTCTGGAATATAACAAAGGCGCTCCCCTGTTCGACGAAACCGTGAAGCGAATGGCTCAGAAAGGATTTGTGGTCTTTGACGTGTGTGAACAACATCGTTTGTCCAACAACATTTTGTTTCAAATTGATGTGCTGTTCATTCGCGAGGGGTCTCAATTTAAACCGAAAGGAGTTCTCGTTTAACCACGAATAAGCCCCCCAACTTACTGAGAACGATCAAAAATACTGGAAACTCCAACTCTTCAACCTTTCAAGGACACGGTGTTCAGGAAGGGGATTGAGGCGGATATCAATTTTCGGAAACTTAATACCCGTGCAATACTTGAAAAAAGGAGACTTCCCCACCGGTGTCTTTTCGGCCTGTCAAAAAAATGAATTTATGTCCGTGCCAAGCATTGGCGATCAACGGCTTCCCCCAAAGGAATGGATAAAATGAGTCGAGAGGAGCAAAACGGCGACACAGGGGAATTGGAAAATCTGCTGAACGAAGCTGTCGCGCACCACAGAGCCGGACGTCTGGCCGAAGCCGAGGAAATTTACCGCAGGATTTTGGTGAGTAATCCGGAACATCCAGGGGCTCTGTGCCTGCTTGGAACGTTATCATACATGGTCGGCCAATACGAAGCGGCTCTGGAATTGTTAACAAAGTCCATTGCCGTCAATCCCGATTTCGCCGACGCCTATGGTAATCTCGGCGCAGTGCTACAGTCCATGGGGCGCGGGGAAGAGGCTTTGGCGAATTTCAACAATGCCCTCTCTCTCAATCCTGATCACACAGAAGTCCTCAACAACAAAGGTGCCTGCCTTAAATCGCTGGGGCGTCATGACGAAGCAGCTATCTGCATCAGAAGATCTATAGAAATCAGGCCGGATTATGCCGAAGCGCACTACAATCTTGCCAATACCTTGCGCGACCAAATGCACACGGATGAAGCCCTTGCCAGCTTTCGAAAAGCGATCCAGATCAGGCCGGACTATGCCGAGGCGCATAACAACCTCGGCGACGCGCTCAGAGAACTGGGGAAGTTGGATGAGGCGGAGGCATGCCTCAATAAAGCCCTGGCTATCAACCCGGAACTTGCCATGGCGCATAATAACCTCGGCGGCACGCTTCGGAAAATGGGAAAGCTGGATCAAGCGGAAACAAGCATTCGCAAGGCCTTGACCCTTTCCCCGGATATAGCCCAGGCGCATAGCAACCTCGGCAATGTTCTCAATGATTTAGGAAAATTGAGTGAGTCCGTGGCGAGTTATCAAAAAGCCCTCGCCATCAAACCCGATTTCGCCGAGGCGCATAACAACCTTGGCACTGCGCTCCATAACTTAGGCAAGCTGGATGAGGCCGTGGAGAGCTATCAAAAAGCCCTCGCCATCAATCCGGAATACGCCGAAGCGTACAGCAACCTTGCCGGTGCGCTCACGAAACTTGGACGGCTGGACGAGGCAGCTATTCACTATTTCAATGCCGTATATATTAAGAATTCCATGCACTTCGCGCAAATTGCGAATGACGTGGCCTTGGTGCCTGAAATGACGCTTCAGATGAAGACTTTAAAGTCGTAAGGCTCAAAGAGCATATTTATTTTTAACAAACTCGGACAAATGTTCGCAGCGATCATATTGGTGAACGATGCTACTGACGCTGCCATCGGCATTCACCAATTTTCCGCTCTCATCAAGCGTTAGTTCATCTTCAGTAAGAAGACCCAAAGTCGCAACGTGCTTTTGATTTTCCACAATTTCAGCGCCTGATACTAAATTTTTGTGGACTATAAAATTATGAAGGGGTTGATCAATTCCAGGAACGCAACGTGTTTCAGCCGGTAGTTTAAGAATCAGACTGCACATTTGGGCAAGATATTCAGACACACCATCAAACGTTCCAATTGTCGTGCCACCACAGGAAATAGGCTTATCCGCTAGTTCAGATAGTGTCTTTTGGCCAAAGCTTTGCATGAACCAATCCACGTTGTCTCTTTGGCTACCCAATGTCCAACGGCTATCTTCCAGGTAATAACTGATTTCCTTGCCGGTCTCTGAGGGAAATGGGTTGCCCTGAAAGAATACATCGCGGGTATCAACCAATAAAATTCGTCCGTACTGATCGGCTGTACGGGAAATATTGCGAATGTGCTCTAGGTGTTCGTAAAAACGTATCCATCTTGTTAGATGTGGCGCGACCATCATAAACCGGTGGGTCTCGTATTGTTTGATTACAATTCCATTGCTCAAAAGAAAGTCTACGGTTTCGGAATTGGTATCGGAGACGAAAAACACCGTTTCTCCACTGAAACCAATATCCTTTAAGGACAGGACGAAGGGCCGTAGAACGTCAATTTTATAGCCAACAGAAACACCTAGTATGAGATCTTTACGTTCAGTCACTGGCTTTGCATTCTTGGTTATTCTTTCTGTTATTTTCCGCTACCGACACTTAACTGCTCTTTCAATATTTGCATACATTTCCCGACCAATTCAAATCCGGGATAACCATAAATTGCTTCTCCCCCAATGGGTTGGTCTACCCTTATAGGACACCTCTAAAAATACCCATCAGATCGTTGCAATCGAACATGTCAGCGATTTGCCGTTAGGATCATGTCCACGACCTTTACCGCGATCATTGATGACGCTTTTGCCAACTAACAAATACACCATCAACCTTGCTATTTTCGAGAAAATACTCAATTCGCACTATGTCCGCTAAGGGTCATAAGCAGACATTTCTCGACCACCCTCAGAATGTCCGCTTTCGGGGGTAAAGCGGACGCATTTCAGGGTGTGGCTGAAGGTCTGCTAATAGCCAAAAGCGTAAGTTTCGTGGGCCAGGGCCAGCATGAGATCAGCCACCAGATGGTTGCGAAAGACACCCTCTTCTCATTGCCGGGGCACTTGATTAGGGTTGTTACGAATTGGAGCTTGCCGGGGAAAGTGAGCAAATATGAACAGATCAGAAAACG
>JAYGEH010000434.1:0-2129 GCA_046582475.1 Rhodospirillales bacterium | reverse complement strand
GAACTGCCCCTCCTGAATGCGGTAGATATCCGGATTCTGCGGGTTCTCGATATAGGACAACCGCAGAGATAGGCGCCGCCACGTCTCGTCGCCTCCTTCGGCTTGATCATCCGACGCCCGCGTCGCGTTCAACACCAGCAGCACCATGCGGCCATTATCGTCGGACCCTTTAAATACGAGAGTCTTGCCGACTTCGACCGGCAGATTGACTTTCACATTCTTGTATCCGGAGGCGCTGAAATAATTGCGCAAGATGTTCGCGGTTGCGACGAGCTTCTGCGCGTTCGTCCCGGCATCGACCGAATGGCCCCAGACGATGTTCACGTGAATGAGCTTTTTCGAGCTGTAGCCGAATATATAGGCGATCTGCGACGGGCCGCTTTCGGGAATCAGGTCGGTCACCGGTACGATCAGACTGGCCGTCTTCTCGAGGCTGTTTTCCTCTCGCGCGATGGCGTCATCATCAAGACCGAACTCCTTGCCCACTGCCTTCAACACGTCCGATTCGGACATGCCGAAATGGGCGGTGCGGAATCCTTGGATGACCGCCGCGATTTCGTCGCCGTCCGAGGACGCGGCGATTGCCAATTGAGGCGCATAAAGGAGCAGTGCGGCGAAGACCGCCGCCATTAGAAATTTCACGAATTTAACTTGCATAACTCTCATTCTCCGCTGTTCTATTAACCAATCCCGCCCAATTACTGAGCGACATGAGATGAGAATAAACCAAATGTAGCCAACCCCGTTGCCGCCACTCCAGGAAGATTTCGCTGGACAGCGCATTGAATTTTCCTTCATCGATTATCCGGAAGCCGCCAAGCGCCAGCTTCTCTCCGGATTTCAACGTCACTTCCGCGGCGCGCGGGCTTAACAGGCCATGCTCCGACACGGCTTCCGCGAACTGACGGGTGTATTCATGCTGCGCCTGAAAGGCCTGGCAGAATTCCAGCGCGCGGTTGGTCAATTCCGTTGCTTCGCCGTCCTTGAACAGGCCGCGTTCGCCGCCTTTCTCCACGAGATCCGATTCCGTATCCACGCAGAGCGTGAACTGCAGGCCGTCGGAGCTGCTCATGAAGATGAACGGATAGCGCCGAATATAGGCCGGTACATAGATGCTCGACTCCCAGTCGCCGTCATCGCCGACAAACATGTTCTGGCCGGACCTGAGGCCAAGTACAACGACCGGCAACGCCGGATCTGCACTGGTGAAAACGATGGGATAGTGGTGAACCGCGAGGCCGAACTCCACCGCGTTGAGCGGCACCGAGTTTGAGCTGCGCGAAAAGCCGTAATTGCTGCCTTCTTTGATGCCGAGGTCGCTGTGCTGCTCGCTGTTGAGCGGCCCAGGCTTGCCGTAGAAAAGCGGCCCGCCGGTGGTTGGCGATTGCGCGGGCGCGCCGTCTTCTTGCGCCGCTGCGCCGCCGTCAGATTCTTCCGCTGAATCTTTGGATTTAGAGCTTTTTGACTTCTGTTTCTTGTCGGCCACGATGAGAACTCCTGAGTTGTTTCCCGCCTTCAGTCGAGCGCGCCATATTACTCGATTGCGACATCGCCATTCCGAGAATACGACTTGCCAGAATGGCACACAATATCGTAATTGGTTCGATCATGCGCGGTGCTCACCACGCTCATTAAGGCGAGGGTCGGTGAGGCGTCGAAATACCCCTGCACGGTCGGAACCGGCGCCATGTCAGGCTCTCTACATCATTTTGAAATGCCGCCATAAGAGGTGCGCCAACTCGGTCGCGCGGCCTGGACAGTTCAAACGAACACAGGGTGTCTCCTACTGCGATGCGTCTTCTTCTTTGAAGAAGCTTTCCCAGAATCCCTCTGTAAAGAACGGCAGTCCTGCGTACTCACCTTCAGCGCCGCCACCCGCTTCGACTAAGCCAAAATCCACCTCGAATACGTTCACGGTGAAGGCGCTCAGGGTGGTATTCGTGCGGAACACCGCCTGGGCCGGTGAGGTGGCCGGGCCTGAGCTTCCGCTTAGCTTAAATTCGGGGAGGACATCGGGGTCCAGATCACTCTCGTCTACGCCGATAAGTTTACCGTTGAATGTGAAGGGCCCAGTTGTACCGACTTTGGTTAATATAATACTTTCCGCGGGGACATTGAGGCCGCCGACA
>JAYGEH010000377.1:0-4698 GCA_046582475.1 Rhodospirillales bacterium | reverse complement strand
CATGGGCGCAGGCCGCATGACCGAACTGTTCGAGCGTTTCGGCAAGCAGACGGTGGAAGCCTGCTTCGCCGCCATATTCGAGCGCACCAAGCAGGTGTTTTTGGAGGAATTGTTCCCCAAAATCGCCGACGGCACCTACTACGCCGAGGATTATGTTGAGCACGACGCCTTCACCGATCCCCTGCTGCATAAGATCGCCGTCACCATGACCAAGACGAAAAGCAAGATCACCCTCGATTTCAACGGCACCGACGCGCAGGCGGTGGGGCCCATCAACTGGGCCGCCGATTATGCCGAGGGCCGCTTCCTGATCAAATGGATCGCGCCGATCATGCGCAACCTGGCCGACACGCCGGAGCGCGCCGCTGAAATTTCCTGCAACGAAGGCGTCGTCGAAGTGTTCGAGATCGTGTTCCCGCCCAAGGGAACCCTGATCACGCCGGTGCGCCCGGCGCCCACCAACGCCCGCGCCTTCGTTCTTTTGCGCATGCTGTCCCTGTTCGCCGGCGTCCTGGCGCAGGCGGTGGACGGCAAGATGCCGGCTGATCAGGAAACCATCCGCTATACCGGGTTCTACGGCTACGATACCGAAGGCACCTATTTCCTGTCACGCGAGGTTTTGGGCGGCGGCGGCGGCGGGCGCTATTACGCCGACGGCTCGGACGCCATCCATGTGGTGCCCGATTCCCGCAATCAGCCGGCCGAGTTTACCGAAACCCGCTATCCCTTGCGCGTCGAGAAATTGGCCCTCAGCACCGATTCCGGCGGCGCCGGTGAATTCCGGGGCGGCCTCGGCTATGAAAAGGAATACCGCTCGCTGACCGATTGTTTCACCCTGGTGTCCGCCGACCGGGTGCGGCTGGGCTGCTACGGGGTCAATGGCGGGCATGCCGGCGAGCCCTTTGGCGTCACCGTGGATGCCGAGGGCGCGGCCCGCAAGCTGGGCGGGCTGGAAGACGAAATCCCCATCGCCAAGGGCGGGCTGATGCGCGTCACCACCACCGGCGGCGGCGGCTGGGGCAACCCGTTGGACCGGCAAGCCGAAGCGGTGCGCATGGATGTCTGGCAGGCCAAGGTGTCGGCCAAAAGCGCCTTCGAAGATTACGGCGTGGTGTTCAAGGAATTTGACGATGACGAGCCGATTATCGATCCGGAGGCAACCGAAACCCGCCGCGCCGAAATGCGCGCCGGGCAATCGGGCGAACGGGTGATCATCGACCGGGGCCCGGGCATCGACCATGTAACCCCGGCCAACCCGGGCGGTGACAAGCCGAAGCGGTACGGATGATATATCTGGATGCCGCCGAGATTGCGGCCAAAGTGGCGGCGGGCGAGTTGCGCGCCGAGGACGTTCTGGACGCCCACTTGGCGCGCATCGACGAGCTCAACCCCGATCTCAATGCCATCGTAACGCTGATGCCGGACCGGGCCATGGAACAGGCCCGGGACATCGATAAGCGGGTGGCCGCCGGCGAAGCGGTCGGCCCCCTGGCCGGCGTAACCGTGGGTATCAAGGATATTATCGAGACGGCCGGCGTCCGCACCACCTACGCCTCGCCGCTGTTCAAAGATAACATTCCGGACGCCGACGCCCTCACGTTGGCGCGCATCAAGGCGGCCGATGGCATTATCGTCGGCAAGACCAACACGCCGGAATTCGCCACCGGCGGCAACACCAACAACGCCCTATTCGGGCCCACCCGCAATCCCTGGAACACAAAATTAACGCCGGGCGGCTCCACCGGCGGCGGTGGGGCGGGATTGGCGGCGGGCATGTTTGCCCTTGCCCTGGGTACCGATCTCGGCGGCTCGTTGCGCCTGCCGGCGGCCTTTTGCGGCGTGGTGGGCATCCGCCAGACGCCGGGCCTGGTGCCGTTCGAGCCCAACCCGGCGCCCTTCGATCTGTTCGAGGTGCAGGGACCCATGGCCCGCTCGGCCCAAGATATCGCCCTGGCCTTAAGCGTGCTCGCGGCGCCCGATCCCGGCTTTCCCGTCGGCAGCCACGGCGCGCCGGATTTCACCGGAGAAACCGGCCCGCTGCGCATCGGCTATGTGGAGGATATCTCCGGGGTCGGCATCGAAGCGGATATCGCGGACACCTGCCGGGCCGCCGCCGATGCCCTCGGGCGCCACCGGGTGGAGAACCCGGCGCTGGATTTGTCCGAAGGGCGCGATGCCTTCACCACGCTGCGCGGCCAATGGATGGTCAACAAACACCTGGCGATCCTGGACCGGCTGGACGAGATGGGCGAGAACCTGGCCGGCAATATTCGCCGTGGCCTGGCCCAATCGCCCACCGATATCGCCGAAGCGGAAGCGGTGCGGGCGCGTTTGTGGCGGCGGATGGCCGACTATTTCACCCGTTTCGATCTCTTGGCGACGCCGGTGACGGCGGTATCGCCGTTCCCGGTGGAACAGAATTACCCGGAGACCATCAACGGCGCGCCGATGGCGAGCTATATCGACTGGATCGCGCCCACCTTCGTGATTTCGCTGCTCGGCCTGCCCGCTTTGTCGGTTCCCGCCGGGCTGAACAAGGATGGCTTGCCGGTGGGCCTTCAGATCATCGGGCCGCGTTATTCGGAAAGCCGCATGCTGGGCGTGGCGGCGGAAATCCAAAAAGCCTTCCCCACTGTTTGGCCTCAGTAGGCCACGCTCACCAGATACAGCCCTTCCGGCGGCGCCGTCGGCCCGCCCCGCGTGCGGTCCTTGGCGGCCAGGGCGGCGGCCACATCATCCGCCGACCACTTTGCCTCGCCCACCAGCCTCAGGGTGCCGGCGAAATTGCGCACCTGATGATGCAGGAACGAGCGCGCCCTGGCCCGGATGTGAATCTCATCGCCGGCGCGGGTGACGCGCAAATCATCCAGGGTTTTCACCGGGCTGTCGGCCTGGCACTGGGCGGCGCGGAAGGTGGAAAAATCATGGTAGCCGATCAGGCATTGCGCCGCCGCGTGCATGGCCTCGGCATCGAGGTCCACCGGCACCCACCAGACCCGGCCCTGGTCGACGGCGGGCGGCGGGCGGCGGTCCAAAATTCGGTAGAGGTAGCTGCGTTCCTTGGCGGAAAAGCGGGCGTGGAAATCGTAATCGACGGCCTCGGCGCCGAGCACGCTGACCGGCACGCCGCGCAGGTGATAATTCAAGGCATCGCGGACGGTGCCGGCGTCGGTCTCTTTCTCAATATCCACATGCGCCACCTGACCCAAGGCGTGGACGCCGGCGTCGGTGCGCCCGGCGCCCTCGACCAAGACCGTCTCGCCGCAAAACCCGGTGACCGCGTCTTCCAATGCCTGCTGCACGGAGGCGCCGTTGTCCTGGCGCTGCCAGCCCACGAACGGTGCGCCGTCATATTCCACGGTGAGTTTGTAGCGTGTCATGGGGCGAAGCTTACCGCATTGGTTGGTGAAATTGGATCAATAACGGCTGGCACAACGAATTGAATCTGAAGTAAAATATAATCATGAGATTTGAGGTTATACCCAATGGCAGAGGCACACCCGATGAGGGTCGGGATGTGGGCTATCTTTGGATAGATAATTGGAATGACTGGTTCAAATACCAAACGCTTTATTACCTGACATATTTTGACGATGCGAGAGAAAAACATGAAATTGGGTCTATCAAAATTGGCCAGTTTGACATGGGTGAAAAACAGTCGCGACCCGAATTGCCAAATACATTTGAGGGATTGGACGAGCGCTTCTTTTCACTCGGTCAGGACGCTGAATATTATACTGCAGTGATGAATTTGGAGCCGAGAACAAGCGCAGCATTATTGGCCGCACTCAATGACATTGCCGCCGATCACGCACTATATCAGCGAGTACTTGGAGAAGATGTGACAGGTGAATCGCTGTTGCGCCATGTCAATATGAAAACAATTGAGGAGCAATATCGCCGAATACTTGGCGGTGGTGTCGAACTTACTAAATACACGTTCAATTATGATGGCCCAACGCCGCCGAACGAAGGTATCGATCCGCTTCATTTAGAATTTGAGGTCACGCCAGATTCGCGTCCGCCATCAAACATTCATGTCCTAATCGGGCGAAACGGCGTTGGGAAGACATAATCTTCTCAACAAAATGACTCTAGCATTGGTTTCACCTGATAACGATGACGCCGAGTATGGTATTTTCACATCCGTTGGGGACGGTTTTGGACGAGACCATGCGAGCCCATTTGCAAACATCCTTTCGATCACATTCAGTGCATTTGATGATTTTCAGATTGTGCGCCAGAGCCGCAATGCAACCGAGGGCGTCCGCTATACCAATGTTGGTCTACGTAAGCGTATAAAAAACAAGAAGGATGAGTGGGTCATTATAACCCGCGATACTGATGATCTAGCTAGAGAATTTTCATTTAGCGCCAAAATTTGCACGCGAGGGATAAAAGCCGAACGCTGGCGCAATGCGTTGACCACGCTAGAAACCGATCCGCTATTCGCCGAAGCTGAAGTCGCGAGTCTTGCCGATGAAGACGAGGAGAATTTCGGGCGGGCGGCCGGTAGGCTCTATCGGCGGTTAAGCTCAAGTCATAAAATTGTATTGCTTACAATTACCAAGCTAGGCTCAGGACCCATTAATTATTAATTCAGCATTTCACCGGATGATGTCCTTAGGACCTTTGGAGGGCATCAAATGAAAGACTTATTCTGGCTGACGCAAACGCAATTGGACCGCATGGCACCCC
>JAYGEH010000330.1:0-3317 GCA_046582475.1 Rhodospirillales bacterium | reverse complement strand
GTGATCATGGCTGTGCTGGGTGGATTTGGACTGATCGCCTTCGTGGTTTATGCGTTGCAGTCGCAATCTTGGCGGGACCAACCCACTTCCGCGTCCGCGCCTGTCCCCGAAGCAGGCGGGGCGCCAGCGCCAACCCAAGAAGTGCCCTCGACCACCAGATTGCTTGGGTTGGCGGCATTCGGTTTTGCATTTCTGTTGCTCAACTGGATCTATGTTGAACGTGCAGACCAATACCAATTGATGCTGGTATTGCTTTATCCGGCGAGCTTGGCGGTGGCGCTGGTTCTTCTGTTCGACAAGGCCAGCCGCGCCTGGAGCGTAAAGGGGCCGGCCGAATCGTTGCGCGAATGGCTGATTTGCGATGCGCTCGTATTTTTGCTTGTCCTTGGATTTTTAAACTTGATGCAGGCGGCCACGGCCAAAACTTACGCCTCGTTATTCTGGGACTTCCTTCATATCGCTCTGTTTTTTCTAATTTTTTGGCTGGTCGATCGAAAAATTTCCCGCCTGCGATTTCTTGCCGCGTACGCTTATATTGCCGGCTTGCCGATCCTGTTGCTGATTTGGCGGGCGGTGCAAAAAGTGGAGGCGCCACCGGATCTTTCCTGGTGGAGCACCATATGGCCATTTTTCATTCTGGCGGTCATATTTTTCGTGCTCGAAGTCATAAATCTGGCCGCATCCTCGGAAACCGAACGGCGCGCTGTGCCGGTCCTCAAGGACGCATTGTTTGTCGCCGTATACGCGATCCTGCTGATCGTTGCGATACCTGGTTCGGAGTGAATTGGGCGGTCCCTATCGCCCACCGCCGAAACCGCTTTCGTTCTGTAGGCCATAGGTTTGCCACCGGACGCGGGCTTGGGATATACAATGGCGAACCTGGCGCTGCTCGCAAACAGCCTGGCAAGAAGTGCAAGACACATACAGGGAAGTTTCGATCATGACGGGATGGCAGTGGTTTTGGACGCTGGTCGGATTCATTGTTTTCATTATTGTTCTGATATTTTTGCATCTGTATCAGCCGTTTGAGGACCTTTTCAACATTGTGATCAACGGTCTGAGCTACGAGAATTCAATTTTTTGGGCTTTGGTGATCATTGGTATTATTGGTTTCTGCAGTTATCACTGGCGTGCCTACCGTCTCCATATTGTTCAACAAAATGATGTCGAGGCCATGGTCCTCGCCTCACTGCGCGGCTCTGCATTTACGGCGATTCTCTTCTCCGGCGGCGCCGTCCTGCAATCGGTTCAAATCCTTCTGGTAAATTTACTCGATAGTGGTTTTGCCCTCGACGGTGTATTCGGGCGCCATATCGTATCGGTGGTTGCGCTGATCCTTTTGACCGGGGCATTCAGTATCGTTTTCTGGCTGCTGAAACTTATCCAAAACGCCCGCAAAGTGGCCTAATATTGGCTGCTGCGCGCGCCCGGCGCAATGTCCGGGATGTCGCCGGACTTGGAAGGCGTGTACATGCCACCGTAGGGTCCCCTTTTTATAAAAGAGCCGTCGCCTGGCCTACCCAAATATTCGCCATTGTCGATAATGACCCGTCCTCGCGAGAGGACGGTTTTTGTGAAGCCCTTAACTTGGAACCCTTCAAACGCGTTGTAGTCGATATTCATATGGTGGGTGTGCGGATTGTGGTAGCTGATGGTTTCTTCGTGCTCCGGGTCAAATATGACGATATCGGCATCGCTGCCGACGGCGATCGTCCCTTTTTTCGGGAACAGCCCGAAAATTTTCGCGGGCGCCGTCGAGGTTAGTTCTACAAACCGGTTGATATCGATATATCCCTTACCAACCCCGTAATGGTAGATAAGGCTCATCCGGTTTTCGATACCCGGACCACCGTTCGGAATTTTTGAGAAATCGTTGCGCCCCAGTTCCTTTTGTTCCTTCAGGCAAAACGGGCAATGGTCGGTGGAAATAGCGTTCAGCGCATTGCCGCGCAGACCCTTCCACAATTCTTCCTGATTCCATTTGTCGCGCAGCGGTGGCGTCAGGACATATTTGGCGCCCTCAAACCCCGGTTGGTCGTAGGCGTCGACATCAAGCAAAAGATACTGGGGACAGGTTTCAGCATGGGCCATGACGCCTCGCGCCTGGGCGGCGCGCAGTTCCTGCAGCGCGTCATAGCTGCTGAGATGGACCACATAGATGGGCGCGCGGGCGACTTCGGCGATAGCCAGCGCCCGGTGTGTGCCTTCCGCCTCAAGCCGCGTCGGCCGGGTCAAGGCGTGATATTTGGGTTCGATATGGCCTTCGGCCAAAGCAGTTTTTATCAACTCATCAATGACAAGGCCGTTTTCCGCATGCATGCAGACCAGGGTGCCGTCCTCGCCCGCCTTGCGCATGGTGCGGAATATGGTGCCGTCATCAGACAAAAGGGCGCCTGGATAGGCCATGAATAGCTTGTAGCTGGTAACGCCTTCATCTGCGAGGCGGCGCATTTCCGGCATGCGCTCATCGGGCATGTCCGTGATGATCATGTGAAATCCGTAATCAATGGCGGTCTTGCCGGCAGCCTTTGCATGCCAGGTGTCGAGAGCTTCGATGGTCGAGGTGCCCTTTGATTGGACCGCAAAATCGATAATACAAGTTGTTCCACCGAAAGCGGCGGCGCGGGTGCCGGTCTCGAAGGTGTCCGATGTTACGGTGCCTCCGAAGGGAAGCTCAAGATGGGTATGCGGATCGACGCCGCCCGGAATAACCAACTTGCCGGCGGCGTCGATGACATGGTCGGCCTCGATCGAAATATTGCGGCCAATCAGATCGACGCTGTTTTCGTTGATAAAAATGTCGGCATGGTAATCGTCCGCGGCCGTCACTATTCGGCCATTCTTTATGAGTACGCTCAACCGATCCTCCCTGAAAATGCTGGCTTCCGGTTCGCTTGTGGCATTCCCGGCGGTATCCTAATGAACTTTGCGTTTCATATCCATCCAGCCTATTATACGGTTCTGACGACGAATTGACTTCTGCTTTTATTCTGTTTGGATGTTAATATTCGAAATTCGAGTATCATGACGTGACATAGTCTACGCAAATTCAAAGGGAGGATCGAAATGAAAAAAAGTCAAATTAAATCCGTCAAAAAAGTCAAAACGGCCATAACGCGCCGCAGGTTCGTCGCCACCGCGGCGGGCACCGTGGCGGCGAGCGCCTTTACCGGCGGTTTTCCGAATATCGTCCTGGCCGCGGATCCCATCCGCAGCGTCGGACTGGGTGTCAGCATCATCAATGAAATCCAAGGCCGTGCGGCGAAAGACATCGGCTTTAAGATTCGTGGACAAGCGCTCGGTTACGGCGCCATGTT
>JAYGEH010000118.1:0-6783 GCA_046582475.1 Rhodospirillales bacterium | reverse complement strand
CTCAAACAGGATATTCAAATCTTACAATGAAATTATTGATCACTGCTGCTTCGCTTGGAACCAGCTCGTCGATCAACCTTGGAAAATTATGTCAATCGGACTACGTGAGTGGGCGTATCAATGATTCTTTTTGCAAGTTGGTATAAAGCAATCATCCCAATAAGCCGATTCAATGCGGAATTCATATTGCTGATTTCATAAAATATTGAGTTTCGGTTTAGCCAGAACAAAACGACAGGATTTCTCGAACCTAATACTTCCGTCTGTCGATTGTTTACGTTTTAGAAAATATTTGACCGCCGGCTTAACAGTATTTATGCCGTCATTTTGTAGCAAGGTCTGCATTACGCTGGTGGAAGATTGCATGCGCCAGCCGGTGCTTAAGTTCAAATAGATGAAAGGGAGATCGCCACTTTGGCCGCCGGTCGCATCAAAGCCCGCAGACCCGACCAGCCGCTCATGTGCGCCCAGCGCCGATATGATATGAACAAAGAAAATTAATTTTTGAATAAGCGAGTTTTCTCGAATGTTTTGAATTTTGAAGGGCTTATTTAGAGGAAATGGCAACGAAAATTACGAATTGGCGAATCAAGTGCGGCAGCGATGATGACGATGATTTGGGCCAGGGAACTTAGCGTCAGCACCTTGCTGAACAGCCTGTCCCGAAAAGCGATTGGCTGGGCCTCGATAAAATGCGGATCAATTAGTTTCTACATGCCACCCTCTGCGCATACCGCTCATGAACGCCTGATACGCCAAGGCTCCTAAAATTCGCTTAAATCTGGCATGTGCCGGAATGCTGGCCTTGCCCTGGCGAATGGATATACTCACCGAAAGAATTGAGGAGGCAGCCATGAACAAACTACGCCACATCGCCATGCAGGTACCGGACTTGGAAAAGGCAGCCCGCTTTTATGAGGTTGTGTTCGAGATGAAACGGGTCGGGGAGGCAGAATCCCCCGTCGGCAATGCTATCAGCCTGTCTGACGGCATCATGAACTTGACCCTCTTGAACTTCCCTGACGGGAAAGGCGGTATGCTGCATAACCAGGACTGGGCGGGACTTCACCATTTTGGGTTCGTCGTGGACGACAAGGAAGCCATCGGCCAGAAGATCAAAGAATTGGGTGGCGCCTATTTTATGGAACTTCCGGAATATCCTGGGGTCGATGCAGAAACCAAGTACAAGGACGTCAATGGCGTGGTTTTTGATGTCTCGGACCATGACTGGCGTCTCTAAGCCACTTTAAGTCTATGAAAATATTATCAATCGAGGAACGGACAGTATCGCTCGAGTCTGGCGCTTCCAACGCCGCCATCTCTTTTCAAACTATGACCGCGAGTGCCGTCGCACTGACCGTGGTACTGTTGGGGCGGAAGGTGACTGGCCTCGGTTTTTCTTCCTACGGCCGATATGGGCATGGCGGTCTGCTGAAGGAGCGGTTTATCCCGCGCCTTGAGGCTGCAATACCCGACCAGTTTTTAGATGACGCAGGTAATGTTTCCGTCGAGCGGTTTTGGAAGGTTCTCATGACCGACGAGAAGGAGGGAGGCCACGGCGAACGCTCGGGCGCTGTCGGCGTGCTAGAGATGGCCCTGTGGGATGCTCTCGCCAAAGCAGAAAACCTACCTCTATGGGTTTTACTTGAGCGAACCTTTGGTCACCCGAATGACGGCGGACCGGCGGCCGGGTCGTCTGCCGTATATGCCAGTGGTGGTCATTACGGCACCGGTGATCTCGCAAGGGAGATCGGTGGCGCCATGCAAGCCGGCTATGGCTGGTTCAAGATGAAGGTAGGCGGGGCGGACGCTGCTACCGATGAAATACGGGTCAATCAGGCGCTCGAAGCTCTCGACCGATCGCCGAAAAAGCTTGCCATCGACATGAACGGTGTCATTACCGGTGACGGTGGTTTGCAGCGCCTTCAGGTACTTGACAGTCTAGGCCTACGCTGGATCGAGGAGCCGGTGACGCCCCTAGATTATGCCGGACTGGCGGCAGTCGCCGGAGCAATATCGACACCCATAGCGACGGGCGAAAATATTTTCTCGCGGTCAGATGTCGCCAATCTGCTCAGATACGGCGGATTACGGACCAGGAAAGATGTATTGCAGATGGATATGGCCCTCGCCTACGGTCTAACCGAATATATGCGGATGATCGACCTAGCCGAGGAAGCCGGCTGGTCACGCCGGGATTTCATGCCCCATGCCGGACACCAAATGGCCCTGCATACCGTAGCCGGTCTTGGTCTGGGGGCTCATGAGGTGGCTGCTACCGGCGATGGCCCATTTTACGGGATCGACAGGACGTCAGAAATACATAACGGTATGGTCCGGGTCGGTGACGCTCACGGTCTCGGCCTTGAAGCCAAACCTAGTCTTTATCGTTACTTTGACGGACTGGTCTAAATGGGAACCGAGATGGCGGAGAAGATTCCGCCAGCCTGGATGAGATCGATCCGCTTGAGTAGAATCCGGTAGCCGCCACCGACTTCTAGAAGGTGGTGCAGAACGCTGCCGCTGAGGCTCGTTTGCTCGTCCTCCCGAACCATATTCATAACCAGTTTGGACTGGACCATCACAAATCTCGGACCCGTCTCGGCCACTACATTACCGATCAGGTGCACGGTGGCCGGCGGCGGCAGCACAGAGTGGGCCCGCGGATGGCTAAGGCGGGTGATCCTGAGCTTCAATAGGGGCTTGTCTTCCAGCATGATGGAGACTTGGCCATCCATGTCGGTCTGGTCTCGCGAAGAGGGCACCCAGTAGAGTCCGTCCTCATCGAACAGGTTGAGCCAATCATCGAACCGTCCGGCGTCCAGCAAGTCGGCTTCATGGGCCAGAAAGGCCGCCGCGTCTCCGGCGAAGACCTGTGAGGCGCTCACGGAGTCAGTCCCATCCATTTTTGCCAGGCGGCCGCCTGAACCCGCAGGGGTAATTCGCTCGATGTCGTAGAGACAATTTCCGCACCATCTTCCGGCACGCTGTCCGAAGTTACCCCCCGGCGGCTATCAAGCCGCTCGATCTGACCGTTTTCCAAGCCCCGCTGTACCCGCCCGAATATCTCGATATCATCGGCAAATATCATTGATGCTGGTGACACCAGAGTGCCGAGAAAGCGGACGGCGCGGTGAAAAATCTGCTCCGGTGCACCTTCGAGTCGGAAGCAATAGCCTTCAATGATGGTCTCATTTACGGAAACAGGATGGACCACCCTGATTTGGTGAAACTGGGCATTCACATTGAGGGTCGGCCAGATGAGATTGTTGAAACGGTCCATGCCCAGGATGGCCGCCGCTTTGTCCTTGCCGTGAGTTGCCTCCAGCGCCTCGCGGTAGGCACGGGTGACGTCATCTTCCTGGCTCGGGGCCAGCAGACCAGATTTGTAAAATCCGCCCATATATGAATGCCCTTGGGCGGTCCCGGTCAGTTTGATGGCGTTCCAGTCCTTCGGCGTGAGGCCGTTGGAAATCATCATTCCCTTGGTTTGGCCGCGGTCGATCAGGCTATCGTCGGGCGTCACACCGCCCTCCGCTTGCCTCGCCGATGAGACCGACGAATCGTGAACAAAACCGGGATGCACGATATCGTTGGCGTTTTCGTGGTGGAGTTTCCAGTTGCCCGGATATCTCACCCGCAAGTGCCCGCCGTCGACCTTGATTTCACCCACCGGCGAGCGGTCGACCAGATTGTCGATGGCGTCGGTCATCTGGCCCAGAAAGTTGGCAAGGGAGGGCCCTTCTGGCGCCTGGCTGGCAAAGACGAAACCGCGGTACGAATTTACCCGCGCCGCCGAGCGGAGCTGCAAGTCTGGATCGGTCAACTGAAATCCCTCGGGATAACTTTCGATGTCGGGAATCGCCTTGAGTGAGCCGTCGAGGTCGAACCCCCAAGCGTGATAGGGACAGACGAAGGAAACCGTATTCCCCTCGCGGGCGGCGCACAAACGGGTGCCGCGATGGGCGCAGCTGTTGCTGAAGACCTTGAGCCCACCTTCTTTCTGGCGCACCAGCAAGACCTCGTCCGTACCCATCCGTGTGCGCCAAAAGTCGCCTGGCCTCGGTACCTGGCTTTCATGACCAACGAAGATCCAGGCCCGTCGGAAAATGCGTTCCATCTCCAGGGTGAAAATCGCCGTATCTGTATAGGCACGAGCCATCATGCCTCTGGGTCCGGCGATTGCTGTAATCTCAGTATCGTTGAACATGATGCCGAGTATGAAATCCGGTTAACGGGAGGTCAAACGGGAAACACATGACTTTTCCCGGCCGGAATGAAATGGCATGCTCAGGCCATGTCTGATCAGGGTGCCGAAAATCGCCGGACAAATGTGCCGCGGACCGAATCCGCCCGTCTGTTGACGGGGCGGGGACGCTTTATTCATGCAGTCAGCCTACCGCGCATGCTGCATCTGGCCTTCTTACGCAGCCCGGTCGCCCACGCAAATATCGGATTGATCGACACGGCCGCCGCCGCTGGACTGCCCGGGGTGGAAGCGATCTATACGGCGTCTGATTTTGCTTCCATCCTTGCCGAAATCCCGCAGACCAAACTGGATACCATGCCTGGGCATGTTTCCCCACCGCAACCGCCCCTCGCTGCTGAGGTCGTGCGGTTCCAGGGAGAGCCCGTCGTCGTCGTTGCGGCCGATACACTGTTGCGGGCTGAGGACGCCGTCGCGACGATCCATGTGGAATATAACCCTCTGCCGGCCGTCTCCGGAATTTCCACGGACCGCGTCGATGGAGATGGTATCGCCTCGGTCGTGGAAATCGGCTCCGGCGTCGAAGAGACTGACGGCATCGTCCGCCTCGAGGCTGAGTTCAGCTTCGGCCGGCAGTGCGGCGTTTCACTCGAGCCGCGGGGTATCGTCGCCGATTACGATCCATATGAAGACCGACTAACCGTATCCATATCCCATCAATCGCCGCACCTGGTTCAGGTGATCCTGGCCCGTCTGTTTGGCATGCCGGAGAACAGAGTGCTGGTTCGTGCCGGCGATGTCGGTGGCAGCTTCGGAGTGAAACTCCACATTTATCCGGATGAAATCGCGGCTGCCGCTTGCGCACGGCTGCTTGCGCGGCCTGTGAAATTTATCGCCACTCGTTCGGAAGCCTTCCAAAGTGACGCCCAGGCGCGCGAATTCCGGGCTTCTGGATCTATTTATCTCTCGCCGTCAGGTGAGGTGACCGGCATGACCGCCGAGTTCGACAATGCGATCGGGGCCTATTCTATTTTTCCGCGTTCCTCGATCGGAGATTCCATCCAGGCCGCCACTCAATTGGGTGCGCCCTACAGCATAGCGAGGCTAAAAACTACGTCGCGGACGCATTGGCAGAACAAGACGCCGAGTGGCGCCATCCGCGGTGTTGGCCAACCGGTCCCGTGCGTAGTGACCGAACAGTTAATGGATTTGGCGGCGCGTCATCTGGATGAAGACCCGGTGGACTTCCGCCGCCGGCACTATCTGGCGGCCGAGACGTTCCCGCTGACCACCCCCGGTGGGGTCTATATTGAGCGTTTGTCATTGGGCGAGTGCCTCGATGCCCTTGTCGAGGCCATGTCTTACGGCGCTCTCCGTCAGGAGCAAACGATGCTCAGAGAACAAGGTATCTGGCGGGGGATCGGAATTGCTACCTTCGTCGAACAGACGGCGGTGGGCCCGGCGCTTTACGGAGCCGCAGGCGTTCCCGTCACCTCCGTCGAGGAATGCCGTATTCGCCTCGAAGCCGACGGCATGTTGCGGGTCGAAACGGGGGCGACGGACCAAGGGCAGGGTACATTGACAGGCATCCGGCAAATCGTGGCCGGAATTCTGCGGGTCGATCTGAAAACTGTTGAGGTGGCTTCGTCGGACAGTGCCGGCGCGCGGGGCGGTGGGGCATGGGCCTCCCGCGGCCTGTCACTAGCGGGTGAAGCGGCGGCCCTTTCGGCCGAGACGCTGAAGGACAACATCCTCCGGCTGGCCGCATCGCAGCTCCAGGCGCGGCCCGAAGACTTGTCCCTGGCGGACGGTCTCGTGCTCGGCGAAGGCGGGGTAAGCCTGTCCTTTGCCGATCTCGCCCACCTCGCCTGGTTCAAGCCCCACGACTTGCCGGAAGGTGGCTATGAATCGCTATCGGTGAGCCGAAGCTTCACGCTGCAGGATCGGCCCCACTTCATTGCCAACGGAGTTATGGGCAGTCTGGTCGAGATCGATCCTGAGACAGGTGCGGTCCAAGTGCTCCGTCATTGGGTGGCGGAGGACTGCGGAACCATAGTAAATCACGACCTGGTCGACGGCCAGATCATGGGCGGTTCGGCTCAGGGGATCGGGCAAGCCCTCGGAGAGCGGTGCCATTATGACGAAACCGGCCAGTTGTTGAGCGGCACCTTCATGGATTATGCCGTGCCCCGCGCCGACGTAGTTCCGCCAATGGAAGTTTGTCACGTCACAACCCCTCAGGCGGGAACGTTGCTCGGCGTAAAGGGAGTTGGTGAGGCCGGCAACGTCGGCGCCCCGGCCGCAATCTGGTGCGCGATTAACGACGCACTCGCACCTATTGGCGCGCAGGCAATGTCCCAGCCATTCACGGCCGAATGCGTCTATCGGGCCATTCGGGCGGTGACTACTTAAAGGGGCATTGTCACGTTAAGCGTTCTGACTTCGATTGACACTTCAGTGTAGCATGTCGGGATGCAAACCATCTCCTTCACACGCCATCGATTTCCACCTGACGTCATTCGCCACGCCGTTTGGCTCTACGCCCGCTTCACTTTGAGCTTTCGAGACGTAGAGGA
>JAYGEH010000489.1:0-2768 GCA_046582475.1 Rhodospirillales bacterium | reverse complement strand
CCCCCAGATATCATCCATCGCCTGTTGCGGCCAAAATGGCAGCATCCAATTATGGGAGATGAGGTTGATATAGACCCATGCTGTTGAGGCACAACCGCGCCCAAGTTCGATCGAAACATCGACCATCACACTGAAATCCATAACGTAGCCGCCGTAAATTTCGGGCCTGAGAATACGCCACAAGCCAGCGCGGTCCAGATCAGCGATAGTTTCGTCGGGAATGCGACGTATTTGCTCTGTCTTATTCGCGCGCTCGCGAAGAACGGGAACCAAAGCAGCTGCTCGATCAATCAATTCTTCACGTGATGGCTGCGACCTTTTGTGTTTGGTGATTCCGGTCACAACATTTTCTCCCCACCGTGCGTGCTTTTTTTGCCTGTATTGCCAATAAAAAGGCCTAGTAAGCCTTCCGATTTAGGTACCCTCAAAATAATGACCGCTTTGCACCTGAAAGCGGACGTTCAGAGCATAGGGCTAACCTGTCGATTAAGAAACTGCCAAAACGGCCATCACAGCGTAAGTTAAATGATGCGCAAGTTGATCCGCGCCGAGCAAAATCCAAAACTTTTCGTCGCCCGTTGGCGCCCATCCAAACTTTTTGTTCAGGGTCATTTTTAGCCAATCAATATGATAGTGAGCGACTCCTTCGGCCAACACCAGAAACGTCATAAATTGAATATCAATAGAAAGCGCGGCCAAGACAACGGCACTCCCTGCACCATGAATTAACGCATGAGCAATCCCGCCCGGAGCGCCGTAATCCCCCTTCCGTGAATAAAGCCAGGGGTGCGCTTGTAACGGGAAATCACAAATATAATGCTTCACAAGCAGCCAAACCAATATTTCAAACATCGTCATTACTCCTCGGTCGATGCGACCGACAATTCGCGCATGTTTGCAATGGGGGCGGGCGATGTATGTGAAGGGGTTCACAGTGGCGCTGAGCGACATTCGACTTAATTTTGCTACGCTCGAATGTCCGGTTCTGGCTGAGGCGGCTAAACGTCTCCTGTTAACCCTTTTCGGACTCACGTTTTAATTCCAATTTATGTTTTTTTCTGCGCTCCGGGATTGGAGCTACTTGGTAGAACACGGTCGGTCCATCCCATTACCGGACGCTAGGAACATTTAGGCTGCTTTCGCCTTATCGAAGGAGGTGGAACATTGGTCACTGACCACGCTACGAGAGAAAATGGTAGAGATCGCAGCCAAGGTGGTCAGCCATGGCCGGTTCGTCACGTTCCAATTGGCCGAGGTCGCGATGCTGTGGAACTTGTTTCAGAAAATTCCGGACAAAATTTATGATTTGCGACAAAAACGCGCTCCGGCGTAGGCCGGGGAAATACATGGTGAGTTAAAAACGACGGAAAAGGTGTGTCTGGATGACGAGAAAATTTGCCGAATGGGCTTCCGAACAGAGCCCAATCACCAAAATCAAGCCGTCGGATGGCTGCGGAGAGAAATTCTTTTCCATGGCCGTGGTATCCGGATATAATCGGATGCGATTTGAAGATTATCTGGGAAATGTCGGCTAAGAAAACAAACGGGGAGCAATCCGATGCCAGTAAGAAGCCTACAATATGTCGCCATGTGCGTGCCGGACCTGGAGGTTGGGCGCCGCTTTTACACCGATTTCGGCCTCGAAGCCGAAGAGCGCGGCGACAATCTCATCTTGCGCTGTCAGGGCCGGGAACAAGACCAGCTTCGATTGCTCGAAGGCTCGCCCAAGCAGCTGCATCATGTTTGTTTTGGAACCCGCGAGGACGAACTGCCTCAACTGCAAACGGCGCTAGAAAATTCCGGCGCCCGCATCGTCGATGCGCCGGCAGAAACGATCCACAGTAATGGCGGTGGCGAAGGCATTTGGTGGCGCGATTTTGAAGAAATGCTGTTCAACGTCCGGGCCGCCGAGGATACGCCTTGGGATACGGAGATTGATTATAAAGTAAACACGCCGGGCGAAAAGAATCGCATCGGACGGCGCCATGAATTCTTCGACTATCCGCAGATCCGGCCCCGCCGGCTTGGTCACACCGTGCTGTTCACTACGGATTTAAAGCGCAAGCGCCGGGATTTCGAAGCCATCGGTTTCCGGCTTGCCGACAGCATCGGCGAGTTCATGGATTTCTATTATCTGGCGACCGGCAGCGACCATCATGTTCTGGGCTTTGTAATCTCTCACTCACCGGCCTTGCAGCATGTCGCGTTTGAGGTTGCCGGCGCTGACGAAGTGCATTTTGGCGGACGGCGCATGATAGACAAGGGCTATATCGATGCCTGGGGGCCGGGCCGTCACGCCGGGCCGGGCTCAAACCTGTTTCACTATCTGCGCGATCCCTGGTCGAGCTGCATCGAATATTTCGCCGACATCGACTACATCCCGGAAGGCACCAATTGGGAGCCCGAGGTCTATGGGCCTGACTCCTATCCCGATTTCTGGGGACCGTCGGTGCCGCGCCAATTCAACACCAACTTCGAGAAAATCAAACCGGGCCCCGAGCGGATATAACCCGGCATTCAACTGGTACCCGAAATATAGCTAATCAGAAGAAACGGCATGGCCGACAGTAAAGACGGCGATAATCAGGTATGAACTCTGGTCGCGGCGGCGCCGGAGGATTTGGCACCTCCTAGTCATCTAGAACCGAATAACGATACATTAATAGAATATTCGGTAATACCTTCGCAGAGATTTTGTCGAAGGATCAATGATGGTTGGATTTCGCGGACGGCCGAATGCTGGGTTGTTGTTGAGTGATGATGAGCGT
>JAYGEH010000465.1:0-2291 GCA_046582475.1 Rhodospirillales bacterium | reverse complement strand
GCGAATATGTGCCCAAGCATGCCAGCCGCCTCAAATGGCTGACAGGATTTTCAGGCTCGGCCGGATTGGCCGTGGTCTTGGCGGACCGGGCCGCCCTGTTCGTCGATGGCCGCTACACCTTGCAGGCGGGCGAACAGGTGGGTAGCGGGCTGTTCGAGATTCTGCACCTGATCGATCAGCCGCCCGCCGAATGGATAACCGGCGCCCTGGCCAAGGACGCGCGCCTGGGTTTCGATGCCTGGCTGCACACAGGTGATGGCGCCGGGCGCTACCGGCGCGCATGCGATAACGCCGGCGCCCAATTGATTGCCCAGGATAGCAACCCCGTCGACGCGGTCTGGCTGCACCAGCCGCCGCCGCCGCTCTCGCCGATCGAGATTCAGGATCTGGCCCATGCCGGCAAGACATCGCTGCAAAAGCGCCAGGAAATGGCCGCTGTGCTGGCCGCGGCCGGCCAGGACGCGGTGGTCCTGACCAAGCCCGATTCGATCGCCTGGCTGGCCAATATCCGGGGCGGCGATGTGCCGTACACCCCGTTCGTGCTGGCCTTCGCGGTTCTGGACAAGGACGCCAACCTCAAAATCTATACCGACCGGCGGAAATTATCGCCGGCCATAGAAGCGGCGCTTGAGCCGGGCATCAGCATCCTTGCCCGGGACGCGTTCGAGGCGGCCCTGGCCAAGCTCGGCAAAGACGGCGCCCAGGTGCGCGCCGATAGCGCCGGCACCTCCGAAGCCATCCTGGCCGGGCTCAAAGACGCCGGCGCCAAAATATCCATGGCCGAAGACCCCTGTGCGTTGCCGAAGGCCTGCAAGAACGAAACCGAACTGGCCGGTATGCGCGGCGCCCACCAAACCGACGGCGCCGCCCTCTGCCGCTTTCTTGCCTGGCTGGACCGCGAAGCGCCATCCGGAGGGCTGACCGAGATGGCCGCCGCCGAGCGGCTGGAAGCCTTCCGCCGGGAAAGCGACGATATCCGCGGCCTTTCCTTTCCGACCATTTCCGGCGCCGGTTCCAACGGCGCCATTGTCCATTACCGGGTGACGCCGGAAAGCGACCAGCCGCTTCTGCCGGGAAGCCTGTATCTGGTGGATTCCGGCGCCCAGTATCCGGCCGGCACCACCGACGTTACCCGCACCATCGCCATCGGCACGCCGTCTTCGGAAATGATCGACCGGTTTACCCGCGTGCTTCGCGGCCATATCGCGCTGGCCAGCGCCGTCTTTCCCGACGGCACCACCGGATCGCAATTGGACGCCTTGGCGCGGACTCCGCTTTGGCAAGCCGGGCTGGATTACGATCACGGCACCGGCCACGGGGTTGGCAGCTTTCTCGGTGTCCATGAAGGCCCGCAGCGCATATCGAAGATGCCCAGCCGCGTCGCCATGAAGCCGGGCATGGTGGTGTCCGACGAGCCCGGCTACTACCAGACCGGCGCTTACGGCATTCGCATCGAAAACCTGCTTTATGTCCGGGAACAGGAACAACAATCGGCCGGCAAGGCGTTTTACGGGTTTGAAGTGCTGACCCTGGCGCCGATCGATCTTAATCTGGTGGACAAGAGCATGCTGGACCCGGCGGAAACCGAATGGTTGAACAGTTATCACCGGCGCGTCACCGAAACCCTATCGCCGATGCTTGATACGGGTACGCGCGCCTGGCTGAAAAACGCGGCCCGCGCCATTTAGCGCGAACCTCCATCCAGGGCCCGACCGCAGGCCATAAATAATCGCACCGCTATATTGAATGTGGGCAATTACTCCCCATGTATTTTCATGCGAATGAACCACGGGGCACATGGCACACCGATCCGAGGTACCGGACTTGGACCAAAAAAAGGGAAGACGATCATGCCGATGAATGGCACGCGCAAAATGTTCAGCGCGGAATTGAAGATGCTTGAAGCACAAGGCAAGGCGGACCCCGGGCTGATCGCGTTGGCGCCCTCGGTTAATGGCGCCGGCAGCGGGGCCGGCCACGGGGTTGGCAATGGTTCGGTCAGCAACCAGGCTTTGCTGAATGCGATCCAGGCCTTGTCCGATAAAATAAGCGCCTCGGGACACGCGGAAATTGCCGAACCGGGCGGCATTCCCGAACTCGGCGAAAAATTCGAGCGGGATATGGAAATGGCGCATAATTTGCGCTCGGAACTTCGCGCCATGGCCCGTTCGATTAAGGAAACCAAGGCCGAGATCAAGGCGCTGCGCATCGGTGACCGGGGTGGCGACGCGCTGCTGACCGCATCGTCCGAGCTCGACGCCGTGGTCATGGCGACCGAGGAGGCGACCAAT
>JAYGEH010000393.1:0-1615 GCA_046582475.1 Rhodospirillales bacterium | reverse complement strand
CGCATTTCGGCATTGCCGTAACAGCCCAAAAGATCGGCGGGCTGGTTGTCGGTCATGATCAGGACAACGTTGGGCCGTTTTTGATCCGCCATGGAATACAGCCTAGCTTGCCTGGGCCGCCTCGATGGCGCCGTCCAGGGCCTTGAAGGCCTCATCGGCGGCTTCGTTGGTGAATATCAAGGGCGGCGACAACACCATGCGATGGCCCTGCACCCGCACCAGGGCGCCCCGCTCCAGGCACGCCGGGCCAAGGGCCTTGATGAACGGATCGGTGGGCGCGAACGGCTCTTTGGTGGCCCGGTCCTTGACGAATTCGATGGCCATCATCAGCCCCTTGCCGCGCACATCGCCGATCACCTGGTGGCGGTCTTTCAGCGCCTCGAGGCGGGTCAGGAAATGGGCGCCCACCTTGGCCGCGTTGGCGGTGAGGTTTTCGCCAATGACGATATCCAGGTTCGCAACCGCCGCCGCGCAGGCCAGCGGATGGCCGGCATAGGTATAGCCGTGCATGATGGCGGCCAGCGGATGATCGCGCTCCCAGGCCTTTGCGACGCGCCCATTGAATGCGGTGGCGCCCAAGGGCACATAGCCCGAATTGATGCCCTTGGCGAGGCTCATGATATCGGGCTTCACGCCCCAGCCGCGGGCGCCAAAGAGGGCGCCGGAGCGGCCGAAACCGGTAACCACCTCGTCGGCGATCAGCAGGACATCGTGCTGGTCGCAAACCTCGCGTACCAGGGGCCAGAAATTCTCCGGCGGAATGATCATGCCGCCGGCGCCTTGGATCGGCTCGGCGATAAAAGCGGCGACGGTGCCGGGCCCCTGATGCTGGATTTCCCGGTCCAATATGCCGGCGCAAATGCGGCCCAGCTCATCGGCGTCGTCGGTCCACGGATTGCGGTAGGGGTCCGGATTATCGATCTGAAAAAAGCCCGGCATGAGCGGCTCGTAGGCGCGCCGCCAGAGGATGCCGCCGCTCGCCGACAGGGCGCCGAACTGCATGCCGTGGTAGCCGTTTTTTAAGGAAATCACCTTCACCCGTTCCGGCTGGTCCATAAGCTTCCAATATTGGCGGGCCAGCTTGAAGGCGGTCTCATTAGCGTCCGAGCCGCCCGAGCCGAAGGTAACCTTGACCATGTTTTCGAGCGCCATCATGCCGGTCAGCTTGGCCGACAATTCGATGGACGGCGCGTTGGCCAGGCCCATGAAGGTGTTGTGGTAGGAAAGCTTGTCCATCTGCGCGATGATGGCGTCTTTCACTTCGCGCCGGTTGTGGCCCACATTGACATTCCAAAGCCCGCCCATCAGGTCCAGATAGGGCTTTTCGTCTATGTCCCAGACGGTGAAGCCATCGCCCTTGGTGAGGATCAGCGGCGGATTGGCTTCCGAGACTTTCGGGTCGGACATGGGGTGCCAATAGTGCCTGGCGTTATTCTCTTTCAAAAAATTCACCGCCGCCTGGTCGTCCATACCGTCCTCCCCGGTGATTTCCCGCATTGCGAACGGGATGCAATTAAACTTGCGCGCATTGGGGGATTTATCAAGGATAATCGGCTCCTGGTCCGGCAACGCGCCCGATGTGATCCTGCCAAGATATTCCGGCAATCCAAATCGG
>JAYGEH010000287.1:0-1574 GCA_046582475.1 Rhodospirillales bacterium | reverse complement strand
GGCGGCGGAACGGGCGGCGGCTACTCAGGCCAAAGGAGAGCCGGGACCATGAGCGAAAACGGGCTCGACTTCGAAGATTTCGAGGAAACCCTGCCCGGCCACACCTCGCGGGGACGCCTGGAGCGGATCCTGCGGCGCGGTGAATTCGCCGTCACAGCGGAACTAAACCCACCGGACTCCGCCGACCCAAACGAGGTCTTCGGGCGCGGCGCCATTTTCGACGGCTGGGTCGACGGCATCAACGCCACCGATGGCTCCGGCGCCAACTGCCATATGTCCAGCGTCGGCATCTGCGCCTTGCTGACCCGCGTCGGCTACGCCCCGATCATGCAGATCACTTGCCGCGACCGCAACCGCATCGCCATCCAGGGCGACGTGCTGGGCGCGGCGGCCATGGGCGTCCGCAATATCCTGTGCATGACCGGCGACGGGGTGCAGGCCGGCGACCAACCCGGCGCCAAGCCGGTGTTCGATCTGGACTGCATGTCGCTGCTGGAAACCATCCGCAACATGCGCGACGAAGGCAAGTTCCTGTCGGGACGCAAGATTACTCATCCGCCACATCTTTTCCTCGGCGGCGTCATCAATCCCTTCGCGCCTCCCTATGACTTCCGCCCCCTACGCCTGGCCAAAAAAATCGAAGCCGGCGCCCAATTCGTACAAAGCCAGTACTGCTTCGATATCCCCATGCTGGAAAAATACATGAAGCGGGTCACCGACATTGGCCTGCATGACAAATGTTTCATCTTGATCGGTGTCGGCCCCCTGGCTTCGGCCAAGGCGGCGCGCTGGATCCGCGCCAACGTCCCCGGCATCCACATTCCCGACGCCATCATCGACCGCCTGGAAGGGGTCGACGACCAGAAGCAGGAAGGCAAGCGAATTTGCATCGAGATCATGCAGCAGATCAAGGATATACCCGGCATCGCCGGCGTCCACGTCATGGCCTACCGCCAGGAAGAATTGGTGGCCGAGGTGGTGCATGAATCCGGCGTCCTCAAGGACCGCTTGCCGTGGCAGAAAGAACCCAAACTGGGCGACGATGCCATCGTCGAGGCGGCCGAGAAATCCGCCGAAATCATCGCCAAAAGGCAAGCCGATTTGGCACAAAGATGACCGGGGGTATCGCCCATCTGAATTACCGCATAAGTCAAATACTTATGTTTAACAACAAGTTGTGGAGCGTTCTGGTCGGAAAGTGAGTAAATAAATAGGGTAGTTGGCGGATGGGGTGGGATTCGAACCCACGAAACCGTTGCCGGTTTGCCGGTTTTCAAGACCGGTCCCTTCAACCACTCGGGCACCCATCCGTACCTACAATGCCAAGTCCTAGTGATTTGGGCCGCCAGCGTAAACCCCGATTGCGGGTGAACCGGGTACGATGCGCCTTTTTTTATTCCTGGAGCCGCCGCAAAGGCCCCGTACGGCCGAAGGTCCGGACAAGGAGGAATTTAGGGCAGCCGAGGCCCGCTTCGTTGTCGGCGTTAACTTTGCGTCGGTGACGCTTAGTCGTCGGTCAGGAACTTCTCCATTTCAGCCTGCAGGGCTTCGGCCTGCTTGGACAGCTCCTGGGC
>JAYGEH010000272.1:0-2026 GCA_046582475.1 Rhodospirillales bacterium | reverse complement strand
CTACACGATTAATTTATAAGGATGAACTGAAGCGAAATAGCAAGGGTACGGAATGGATCATTGATGAAATACAGTTTGATGTAGAAATTCCCGACTCTCGATTTTCAAAAGCACTGCTTAGAAAATAGGGATGAGAATGCGGGCTTATTACCTATAGACCATAATCACAAAAATCAGTAACCACGCCATCCAGGCGATGTATTTCCACTGACCTCACCAGGTCCATTTTGATATGGGCTTACAGAGAAATATTTCACGGATCAATTTCATTATTATGAGATAAATTTATTAATAATTATCAGAATAAATGTTGTTAAATTTTATGATAATAATGAAGAAGATTTTTTAAGTGTCAATGACTTCAGTCTTTGCCTGCCGATCGGTGGTTTACAAATACATATTACGGGATAAGTCAAACTCCGCTATCTACAACGTGTTCTAGAGAGATAAATTTATTAATTTGCTGGGGGTATAGGCCAGTTGGCGGATGAGCTGTTCTTCGAACTCAAGGCCCGATGCCTTGGCCGCCAGCCAGCCGCGCAACGGCCAGGACGATTAATTCCTGTTGCCAAGCTTGAGAATAAGGTCTGCCATGGAGTGATCTTATTTGACCGGCCGCTTTTGACCAAAATGCCGTGATATCTTGCCCGCCCTTATAGCGGATGGTAGGTTCCGCGCCGGTCACAAAACCCGCTCCGCTCCGCAACCCGAAAGGCATTTTCATGGCGCTGGATAAAGACGCCGTCGCCAATATTGCCAAACTGGCGCGCATCCGCATCACCGGGCCCGAGATGGAAACCCTGGCCGGCGAGTTGTCCCATATCCTCGGCTGGATCGAGCAATTGCAAGAGGTCGATACCTCCAGCGCCGCGCCGATGACCAGCGTCACCGAAATGGACTGGCCGAAGCGCGAGGATATCGTCAACGATGGCGATTATGCGGACCGGGTATTGGCCAACGCCCCCGACCGGTTGGGCAAGTTCTACACCGTGCCCAAGGTGGTCGAATGAGTTCGGAACTGACCAAGCTGGGCGTTGCCGAAGCCCGGGCCGGGCTGATCGCCGGGGATTTCACGTCCGAGGAATTGACCGACGCCAACCTGGCTGCCATGGAAGCCGGGCGCGGGCTCAACGCCTTCATTACGCCGACCCCGGAGATCGCCATGCAGCGGGCCCGCCAATCGGACATCCGCAGGGCCGGCGGCGAGGCCCTCGGCCCGATGGACGGCGTGCCCATCGCGGTCAAGGACCTGTTTTGCACCGAGGGCGTTCTGACCACCGCCGCATCGCATATTCTGGACGGCTTCATACCGCCCTACGAATCCACCATATCGGCCAATTTGCGCGCCGCCGGGGCGGTCATGCTGGGCAAGACCAATATGGACGAGTTCGCCATGGGCTCGGCCAACATCACCAGCCATTACGGGGCCGTCAAAAACCCGTGGCACCTGGACGACGGCAAGGACCGGGTGCCGGGCGGCTCGTCGGGCGGCTCGGCGGCGGCGGTGGCGGCCAATATGGCCACCGCCGCCATCGGATCCGACACCGGCGGCTCGATCCGCCAGCCGGCGTCGTTCTGCGGCATCGTCGGCATGAAGCCCACCTATGGAAGATGTTCCCGCTGGGGCATGGTGGCCTTCGCGTCGTCCCTGGATCAGGCCGGCCCGATGACCAAAAGCGTCGCCGATGCGGCCATCATGCTGGGCGCCATGGCCGGGTTCGACCTTAAAGATTCCACCAGCGCCGATAAGCCGGTGCCCGATTTCGGCGCCGGGCTGGGCCAGGATCTGAAGGGCCTTCGCGTCGGCATCCCAGCAGAATACCGCATCGACGGCATGAAATCGGAGATCGATGATTTGTGGGACCGGGGCGCGACCTGGCTGCGGGACGCCGGCGCCGAGACGGTGGAGGTATCGCTCAAACACACCAAATATGCGCTGCCCACCTATTATATCGTCGCCCCGGCGGAGGCGTCTTCCAACCTCGCCCGCTATGACGGGGTGCGCTACGGCCTTCGCGTCGAGGCT
>JAYGEH010000270.1:0-17787 GCA_046582475.1 Rhodospirillales bacterium | reverse complement strand
CAGGCCGTCCGGGTGCGGCGGGCTGTAATAATTTAACCGAGTAGCTCGCTCAAGAGCCTTGTCGCCAGGCCGTGATGGCCTTGTCGAACGCCGGCCGTTCGGAAATGCGGCGGTACCAGTCCTGCAGTTGAGGATAAGGCTCGAAGTCGAAGCCGCCTCCCAACAAGGTCGTTATGCTCGGCGCCCAGGAAATGTCCGCGAGAGTGTAAGCGCCGCCGACCAGCCAACCGCCACGATCTAAAATCTGGTCCATTCTGGCAAAATTGCCGTTTAACATTGCCAGGGAATTTTCGTTGTCCTGGTCCGAAAAGCTGCGTCCTGGCAGATCGTGCTTGCCGTGAAATTCCAAAAGTGCCGGGTCCTTTTGCAGCTCCCGGTACAGAGCGACCTCTTTTTCGCTTTTCGCCATGCGTGCGGCGTTGACGCGAATATACTGAAAAGTCTTGATGCCTGGAATGTGAATGTCGCCCGAAAGCTTGAGCCAATCATCGATCTCTTGTTGCGCTCCGGGCGCAACCGGCCGAAACCCGGGCTCGGGAAAAGTCTCTTCAAGATAGATCAGGATGTCGTTCGATTCGGTGACCACGGTCCCGTCGTGCACCAAAGTCGGAACCACGCCTTTGGGGTTGATGCCGAAATATTCTTCGGAGACATTTTCCTTCTTGGCGAGGTCGATGTGATGGCTCTTCCAAGGGAGCTGTTTTTCTTCCAACAGCAACCTTACCCGGCCCGAACAATTCGAGCGGTTGGCGTGGTAGAGATGGAGGCCATCGAACGCGAGGACGGATCTATTGGTGGGATCGACAAAGGCCATAATCCGGTTCACTCCCAAACACACACTTCAACCAACACTAAGTGCCAGGGTCGGCTATGTCTATATCGGGGGATGTCCGGAACGGACAAATGGCGCCCGGTTTGATGTGTACGGCGCTCCCCCTTGAATCCATTCAAATCACCTTAAGTATCCGGCCGGTTTGCGGCCAACCTCAAAGGGATGGCCGTGGCAACGGGTTCTGACGAGGGCGCGCACGTGTCGCAGCAACGCTTCGGCACGAGATGTCCCCGGCGCGCTGACATCAAATCCCGCAGCCGCGAGAGCGCGGGCAGTCCAGGTGTTGCAGGTATTGAAGAGGCGAAAGCCGCCTTTCGCTGGATAAAAGCTGCTCGTAACGTAGAGCCCTGGCCCCGTGGCGGCGGCGCGTGCGGCTCCGGCCGTTCCCGCCCCTGTAAGATATGATCGCCGGTCAGGGGGCTTTGAAAACCAAATATTTGGCGCCGCTGGTCAGCGATTGACGCGCCGCCCCATGCCCCGATGCCCAGTCGCGGCTGCGCTCTAGAATCCCCCGAAAACCTTTCCGCCGAGATCAGGCGAGGTCGAAGCGATCGAGATTCATCACCTTGTCCCACGCCGCCACGAAGTCACCCACAAACGCCGCTTGCGAGTCGTCGCACGCATAGACCTCCGCGATGGCTCGGAGTTGGGAGTTCGAGCCGAACACGAGGTCGACGGCGGTGCCGGTCCACTTGACCTCGCCGGTGCCCCGGTCGCATCCCTCGTAGACGCCGTCGGAGGTCGCCGACGCCTTCCACTCGGTGCCCATGTCGAGCAGGTTCACGAAGAAATCGTTGGTCAACGTCTCGGGCCGCTTCGTGAAGACGCCAAGCTCGGACTGCCCGGCATTGGCATTCAGCACGCGCATGCCGCCGACCAGCACCGTCATCTCGGGAGCGGTCAGCGCCAACTTATGCGCCCGGTCCACCAAAAGCTCCTGCGGCGATCTGTTGTGTCCGTTGGCGCGATAGTTGCGGAACCCGTCGGCGGCCGGCTCCAGCACGGCAAATGAGTCCGCGTCGGTTTGCTCCTGCACCGCGTCGGTGCGCCCCGGCGAGAACGGAACCTGCACGTCGTGCCCGGCGTTCTTCGCAGCCTGCTCGACGGCAGCGCACCCGCCCAGAACGATCACGTCGGCGAGCGAGACCATCTTGCCGTTGGACTGGGCGCTGTTGAAATCCTTTTGAACCTCCTCCAGGGTCTCAAGCACTTTGCCCAGTTCGGCCGGGTTGTTCACTTCCCAATCCTTCTGCGGCGCGAGGCGAATGCGCGCCCCGTTGGCGCCACCGCGCTTGTCGGTGCAGCGGAACGTTGCCGCCGCGTTCCAGGTGGTCGAGACCAGTTGGGAAATGGACAGTCCCGATGCGAGCAACTTGGCCTTGAGGGCGGCGATGTCTTGCTCGCCAATCAATTCATGATCGGCGACGGGGACCGGGTCTTGCCACAACTGCGGCTCGGCGGGAACCAACGGGCCGAGGCACCGCGTGCGCGGCCCCATGTCGCGAGACGTCAGCTTGTACCACGCCTTGGCGAAGGCGTCCGCGAATACCTCCGGGTTCTCGTGGAAACGCTTCCAAATCGGCGCATAGATCGGATCCATCCTAAGGGCGAGGTCGGTGGTGAGCATGGTCGGGGCGTGCGACTTCGACGGATCGTGCGCATCCGGCACGGTGCCCGCCGCGGATGCATCCGTGGGTTTCCACTGCGACGCGCCGGCCGGGCTTTTGTCCAGCTCCCACTCGTAGCCGAACAGGTTGTCGAAGAAGTTGTTGTCCCACTTCGCCGGCTCGGTGGTCCAGGCGCCCTCCAACCCGCTGCCGATCTGATCGCCGGCTATGCCGCTGCCATAGCTGCTCGTCCAGCCAAGGCCTTGTTCCTCGATGCCGGCGGCCTCGGGTTCGGGACCTTTGTATTTCTCCTCGGCGGCACCATGGGTTTTGCCGAAGGTGTGTCCGCCGGCAATGAGCGCAACCGTTTCCTCGTCGTTCATCGCCATGCGACGGAACGTCTCTCGAATGTCAATGGCGGCAGCGAGCGGATCCGGATTACCGTTCGGCCCCTCCGGATTGACGTAGATCAGGCCCACCTGAGTGGCGCCGAGGGGTTCCTCGAGTTCCCGGTCGCCGCTGTAGCGCTCGTCTCCGAGCCAGGTGGTCTCCGAGCCCCAGTAAATGTCCTCTTCGGGCTCCCAGACGTCCTCGCGCCCGCCGGCGAAACCGAGGGTCTTGAAGCCCATTGACTCCAGGGCGCAGTCACCGGCGAAGATCATCAGGTCAGCCCACGAGATCTTGCGGCCGTATTTCTGCTTGACCGGCCAGAGCAACCGGCGCGCCTTGTCGAGGTTGACGTTGTCGGGCCAACTGTTGAGGGGCGCAAAGCGTTGTGTGCCGGAGGCCGCGCCGCCGCGGCCGTCGCCGATGCGGTACGTGCCTGCGCTGTGCCACGCCATCCGAATGAAGAGCGGCCCATAGTGGCCGTAGTCGGCGGGCCACCAGTCCTGCGACGTCGTCATCAACGCATCGATGTCCTTCTTCAGAGCATCCAGGTCAAGTGTTTTGAACGCCTCGGCGTAGTTGAAATCCTTCCCCATTGGATCGGACTTGGGAGAGTTCTGGTGGAGAATCTTCAGGTTCAACTGTTCCGGCCACCAGTGTTGGTTCGCCGTGGTCCCAACCGCGTTGTGTCTGTCGGGCCCGCCCAAAACCGGGCACTTGCTTTCGTCGTTCATAACCTCTCCAATCTCGTTCTGAATTGTTCCACTCTGGTTAGCCGGCATTCCCCAGATAATGCCTGCTTCTAGCCGGAAGCGACAGCAAATTCGGCTGCGTAAGTCCATTTGGCTGCTGGTCAAGACGTGGCCTGGCGATCTCCTGGGCCTGTTGGGTTGATTTGGGCTTGAAGGGCCGCTGGAATTCAATTCTGGTGGAATTGGGTCGCAACCCGGCATGTGCCCGACATATTTTTCGCATCGGGCCCCTCCGTGCGGAATTGATGAAAATGACAAAGGGCACCGCGCCGACGCACGGTTCACGGACGATAAACCAACATGGCGATGCACGAATTTCCCGCCAGCGCGTATTCGAGAATTAGAATAATGAAATAAAGGATCGATAACAAAATTTAATTTGATTTATTGACCCGAATGATGACATCCACGCGGCTGATTTCCATGCTTTCGGGAACCGCCGGCATGGATTTGATTTGGATGTCGGCGGCGGATATATCGGCCAGCCTTTGCCGGGTCGGGCGAAGTCCCACGGCGCGGAGCCGTTCGAGCAGATGGCTGTAGGGCCGCTGCATATCCATGCCGGGTACCACAGGGTTTCCGATGCGCCAAAGGACGAAGTGCCAATTGGCAGGCTGCCAGTATGCCTATAACCCTAAATTAATCAGCGGATTATATGGGTATTTATACAAAGTGCCAGAATTGTATCTTGGATGATATCGGGGCTTCTATCCGGGATCGCCGGTAAGGTGGGCAAGGCCGATGATATTGAAACCGTTATCCACGTGGTGCACTTCGCCGGTGACGCCGGAGGAAAGATCGCTCAACAGGTAGAGCGCCGCGCCACCGATCTGCTCCAAGGTTACCGAGGCGCGCAACGGCGCATTGGCCTCGCTGCGGCGAAAAATCTGGCGCGCCGCCGAGATCGCGCTGCCGGCCAGGGTGCGCATGGGCCCGGCGGAAATGGCGTTGACGCGGATTCCATCCGGTCCCAAATCGGCGGCCAGATATTTGACGCTGGTTTCCAGGGCCGCCTTGGCGACGCCCATGACGTTGTAGGCGGGGATCACCCGCTCGGCGCCCAGATAGGTCATGGTAATCAGGCTGCCGCCGGCATCGGCCATCAGCGGCTGCGCGCGGCGCGCCATGTCGGTGAACGAAAAACACGAAATCTGCATGGTGTTCAGAAAATTGGCGCCGGTGGTATCGACGAAGCGGCCCTTCAGCTCGTCTTTATCGGAATAGGCGATGGAGTGGACCAAAAAATCCAGAGATCCCCATTGTGCTTTCAGCTCGCCAAACAGGTGATCCAGGCTGGCCGGATCGCTGGCGTCGCACGGCAACGTCATGTCGGCGCCGATTTGCTCCGCCAGGGGCTCTACCCGCCTGGCAAACGCCGCGCTCTGATAGGTCAGCGCCAAACCCGCGCCTTCCGCCGCCAGACGTTTGGCGATGCCCCACGCGATCGAGCGGTCGTTGGCGATGCCGACGATGAGGCCGCGCTTTCCGACCATGATGTTCGATGGAGGGGCCATGGGCGATGAGCGGGCGGCGCCGGTTTGATTAAAGCGGGCGGGCGCCGGCTGCGGCTAGGCGTCGATGCGGGTAAAGGCGAGGGTGGCGTTGGTGCCGCCGAAACCAAAACTGTTGGTCAGCACGCAATTGATCTCGGCGTCGTCGATGCGCTCGAGGACGATCGGCATATCGTCCGCCGCCGGATCCAATTCCTCGATATTGGCCGAGGCGCAAATAAAACGCTCCTCCATCATCAACAGGCTGTAAATGGATTCCTGCACGCCGACCGCGCCCAGGGAATGCCCGGTCAACGACTTGGTGGAATTGAACCAGGGAATGCGGTTGCGCGTCCCGAACACTTCGCGGATGGCTTCCAGCTCCTTGGTATCGCCGACCGGCGTCGAGGTGCCGTGGGTGTTGATGTAATCGACCGGCCGGTCGAGGCTGTCCATGGCCATGTTCATACAGCGCGCGGCGCCCTCGCCGGATGGCTGCACCATGTCATAGCCGTCCGATGTGGCGCCGTATCCGGCCACTTCGCCGTAAATCTTGGCGCCCCGGGCGCGCGCATGCTCATATTCTTCAACCACCACAACGCCGCCGCCGCCGGCAATGACGAAACCGTCGCGCCCCGCATCGAAGGCGCGCGACGCACGGGTGGGGTTGTCGTTATAGTTCGACGACAGGGCCGGCATGGCGTCGAACAGGACCGACATGGACCAATGCAGCTCTTCGCCGCCGCCGGCGAATACGATATCCTGCTTGTCCCATTGGATCAGCTCGGCGGCGTTGCCGATGCAATGGGCCGAGGTGGCACAGGCCGAGGATATGGAATAATTGACACCCCGGATTTTGAACGGCGTCGCCAGGGTCGCCGAGTTGGTGCTCGACATGGTTCTCGGCACCATGAACGGGCTGACTTTTTTGGGGCCGCGGTCGCGGGTTTTGTCGGCGGCCTCGATCAGGTTGCGCGTCGATGGCCCGCCGGAACCCATGATCAGGCCGGTGCGCTCGTTGGAGATGTCGTCATCGGAAAGTTTTGAATCGGCAATGGCCTCAGCCATGGCGATATAGTTATAGGCGGCGCCGTCGCCCATGAAGCGGCGCAACTTCCGGTCGATGCGTTCATCGAGGTCGATATCGGGGGCGCCATGGACCTGGCTGCGAAATCCCAAATCATGCTGTTCCTGGGCAAAGGAAATCCCCGACCGGCCCTCTTTCAACGATGCCAAAACCTCGTTCTTGTCGTTGCCGATGCTGGATACGATACCGAGGCCGGTGATCACCGCTCTGCGCATGTCCATCGCTCTAACTTTCCTGTTCGGGAATAAATGTGCCGACCTTGAGGCCCTTGACCTGATACGCCACGACCCCGTCGACCGACATGGTGCCATCGGCGAAGGCCAGCGCCACCTGCCGGTTCACCAGCCGCTTGATGTCGATATGATAGCTGACCAGGCGCGCGGTCGGCGGCACCTGGCCGGTAAATTTTACATCGCCGACGCCAAGGGCGCGGCCACGGCCAAGGGCGCCCGACCAGCCGACAAAAAATCCGACCAGCTGCCAGAGGGCGTCCAGCCCGAGGCAGCCCGGCATCACCGGATCGCCGGGAAAATGGCAATTGAAAAACCACATGTCTTCCGAGATATCCAACTCCGCCTCGACAACGCCCTTGCCGTAGGCGCCGCCATCGGCGCTGATAAGTTGGATGCGGTCAAACATCAGCATGGGCGGCGCCGGCAGTTGCGCGTTGCCGGGGCCGAACAGTTCGCCGCGCCCGCAAGCCAGCAAATCGTCTCTGTCAAAACTGTGTCGTTCGCCGAACGGAATATCGGCGACCGACGCCGCACCCTGGTTCACAATCACATCCATCCTGAATTCATCAAATTAATCACGTCGTGTCCGGCGCGGGCGCCATGACCGGGCCCGGCCGCGCACCTATTAGACCATATAGGGCAGCCACGCGGGAAAGGCGAGCGGGCGCGTCCGCGAATAGGTCCTTCGCGGACGCGTTTTCCCATAAGCATATGAATTAGCTCGCCTTTTTCTTTTCAAAATTATGCGAAATATCTTCGCCGGTTTGCTGATCAACGGCTTTCATGGAGAGCTTGACCTTGCCCCGGTCATCGATTCCGATCAGCTTCACCTTGATCTTGTCGCCCACATTGATCACGTCGGTGGTTTTCTCGACGCGTTCGGGCTTCAATTCCGAGATATGGACCAGCCCGTCGCGGGCGCCCATGAAATTGACGAAGGCGCCGAAATCAACGGTCTTGACCACGGTGCCGGTGTAGATCACGCCAACCTCGGGCTCGGCGACGATGGCGTTGATCATGGCGATCGCCTCGTGCGACGCGGTCTCGTCGATGGCCGCGACCTTGATGGTGCCGTCATCCTCGATATCGATCTTGGCGCCGGTGGTTTCACATATCTCGCGGATAATTTTTCCGCCGGGGCCGATGACTTCGCGGATTTTATCCTTATCGATGGTGATCACCGTAATTCTGGGCGCATTGTCGCTGATCTGCTCCCGCGACCTGGATATGGCTTTTTCCATTTCGCCGAGAATGTGCAGGCGGCCATCGCGCGCCTGCGCCAGGGCAACCTCCATGATGTCCTTGGTGATCGAGGTAATCTTGATATCCATCTGCAGCGCGGTGATGCCTTCGTGGGTGCCGGCAACCTTGAAATCCATGTCGCCGAGGTGGTCTTCATCGCCGAGGATATCGGACAGCACTGCGAAAGAATCGTCTTCCTTGATCAATCCCATGGCGATGCCGGCAATCGGCCGGGTCAGGGGCACGCCGGCATCCATCATCGAAAGCGACGTGCCGCAGACCGTCGCCATCGACGACGAGCCGTTGGATTCGGTGATTTCCGAGACCACGCGAAGCGTATAGGGGAAGTCTTCCTTCGCCGGCATCAGGGCGCGGATGGCGCGCCAGGCGAGCTTGCCGTGACCGATCTCGCGGCGGCCCGGCGAGCGCAGGAAGCTGGCTTCACCGACCGAGTAGGGCGGGAAGTTGTAGTGCAGCAGGAAATGTTCCCGGTAATCGCCGTCGAGCCCGTCGATAATCTGCTCGTCCTGGCCGGTGCCCAAGGTGGTCACCACCAGGGCCTGGGTTTCACCGCGGGTGAACAGGGCACTGCCATGGGCGCGCGGCAGCAAACCAACCTCGCATTCTATGGGCCGCACCGTCGCGGTATCGCGGCCATCGATGCGTTTGCCGGTGTTCAGGATATCCCGGCGCACAATATTTTTTTCCAGGGTTTTGAAGGCACCGGAAACCACCGAGGAATCGATTTCTTCGTCCTCCTCAAAGGCCTCCATCACCTTGCCCTTGGCCGCGGAAATTTTTTCCTGGCGCACCGATTTAACGGTTTCGCCGTAAGCGGCGCGCAAATCGGCATCGGCAATTTCGGCGACGCGGTCCGCCACCGCATCCACATAGTCCGGCGGCGCCGGCACGTCCCACGGCTCCTTGGCGCAGGTTTCCGCCAGCCCGATGATCGCATCGATGACCTTCTGGTTGGCCTCGTGGCCGAACATGACGGCGCCAAGCATCACCTCTTCGGAGAGCTCGTTGGCTTCCGACTCGACCATCAGCACGCCCTCGCGGGTGCCCGCCATGACCAGGTTCAGCGCCGACGTCTTCTGTTCGTCGACGGTCGGGTTCAAAACGTAATTGCCGTCGATATAGCCGACCCGGGAGCCGCCGATGGGGCCTAGGAAGGGAATGCCGGAAATGGTCAACGCCGCCGACGCGCCGATGAGCGCGACGATGTCGGGATCGTTTTCCAAATCATGGGCGAGAACGGTGCAGATCACCTGGGTTTCGTTCCGGTAGCCGGACGCGAACAAAGGCCGGAGCGGCCGGTCGATCAGCCGCGAGGTCAGGGTTTCCTTTTCGCTGGGCCGCCCTTCGCGCTTGAAAAAGCCGCCCGGAATTTTGCCGGCGGCAAATGTTTTTTCCTGGTAGTTGACCGTCAGCGGGAAAAAATCGATGCCCGGCTTCGGCGATCTTTGGCCAACCGCGGTGCACAGCACCATGGTATCGCCGATCGACGCCATGACGGCGCCGTCGGCCTGGCGGGCGATCTTGCCCGATTGCAGCACCAGCGTGCGGCCGCCCAAATCTATCTCTATCTTATTTTCGGTAAACATATCTCTCTTCCTTCAATCTTTCTTTCAAATCCCGCTGGCGCGCCGGCTCTCACCCCCATGGGTGGCCCCTTGCGCGCCTCGCCCACCATTGGGCCAGATGCCGCGCCTAAAACGTCTCACATCTGTCAAAGCGGGTTCGATCGAGCCCGCCGCCGGCGGACCCAGCCAGAGTGCCGGGAGCGCGGCGGCGCCGGGTTCCGCTGGCTAACGCCGCAGCCCCAGCCGCTCGATCAGGCCTTGGTAGCGCTCGACCTTTTTTCCGCGTACATAGTCGAGCAGCCGCCGGCGTTGGCCGACCATCATCAGGAGGCCGCGCCGGGAATGGTAGTCTTTCTTATGCTCTTTGAGGTGTTCGGTCAGGTTATTGATGCGTTCCGACAAAATTGCGACTTGCACTTCCGGCGATCCTGTATCGCCCTTCTTGGTCGCATATTCGGCGATCAATTCCTGTTTACGGTCAGGCGTAATCGACATCATGTACTCCATTGTTAAAGATTTAAAACGCGAATTGGACGAAATTCGCCGCCCTCGAAGCGGGCCAGCGCAACCGGTTTTCCCTCGATCATTGCGCAAATTACAGCGCCTTGACCTATTTTTTTGAGGGGGATTCTCCGGGCCACCTTCAGCGCGGACACTGCTTGTCCGCATTGCATTCGGCGAGCCTCATCCTCGGTCAGGGCCAGCGCCGGGATGTCGTCCAGCGCGGTCTCGACCGGCAGCAGAATATCTGCGGCGGGCGCACTATGCCTTAATAGTTCCAGCTTATCCAGGGAAATCGCCTGGGATTCAGAGAACGGGCCGAGCCCGGTGCGGCGCAGCTTCGAGACATGGCCCAAGGTTCCGAGCCGTACCGCCAGGTCGCGCGCCAGGCTGCGCATATAGGCGCCTTTGCCGCTGACCACCTCGAATACCGCGTGATCCGCGTCGGGCCGAGCGGCCAGGCGGAATTCATCGATGCGGATGGTGCGCGGCGGCAAATTCAGTTCCTTATTCTCCCGGGCCAGGGCATAGGCGCGCGCGCCATCCACCTTCACGGCAGAATAATCGGGCGGCACTTGCTCGATCTCTCCGATAAATTCGGGCAGCGCCCCTTCGATGGCTTCGGCGTCCGGTCGCACATCGGAGCTGCCGGTCAGGATGCCGTCGGCATCGTCGGTATCGCGCGCTTCGCCCCAGCGTACCCAGAAGCGGTAGCTTTTGGTGCCGTCCATTATATAAGAAACGGTTTTCGTCGCCTCGCCGAAGGCCAGCGGCAAGACGCCGGTGGCCAGCGGATCCAAGGTGCCGCCGTGGCCGGCCTTGGCGGCGTTCAAGATGCGCCGCGCCTTGCTGACCACGAAGGCAGAGGTCACGCCCGCCGGTTTGTCGATGACCAGCCAGCCGTGGATCGCCTCGCCGCGGCGCCTACGGCCCATGGTCATCCTCTTTTTCAACTGCCGCGCCGGCGCCGTCCTCTGACATTTCCATGGCACCGCCGAGCCCGACGGAATCGAGAACCGTGTGAATGCGGTCGGCATAGTCGAACGACGTGTCGGCTTCAAAAATAAGCTCGGGCACATATTTCAGATGAACCATTTCCGAAACCCGGCGGCGCAAATATGGCGAGGCGCGGTGCAGCGGCGGCAGAAATTCCGACGCCTTGCCGCCGCCCAAGGGAACCACGAATATGGACGCTTGGCGCAAATCGGGGCTGAGGCGCACTTCGGTCACGGTGACGGATACACCTTCCAGGTCCGGGTCGCGCAACTCGCCGCGCTCGATAACGCTGGCGATGGCGTGGCGCACCTGTTCGCCGACGCGCAATTGTCTTTGGCTTGGCGGTTTGGCCATCTTTTCCTCTGGATAAAATTCGAACGCCGGTACCGCTGCTGGGGCGTCTGCGGGCGGCGCTATAACGTCGGCGCGATCTCCTGAATGTCAAAGCATTCAATCACGTCGCCGACTTTCAGATCGTTATAATTTTCGAACGACATGCCGCATTCATAATTCTCGTTCACCTCGCGCACATCGTCCTTGAACCTTTTCAGCGTCGACAGGCTGCCTTCGTGGATCACCACGCTGTCCCGCAACAAGCGCACCTTGGCGCCGCGCCGCACCGAGCCTTCCGAGATATAACAGCCCGCGACGCGGCCCACCTTGGACACATTGAACACTTCGCGCACCTCGGCGTTGCCCAGGAAGATTTCCCTGATCTCCGGCGCCATCAGCCCGACGAGCATGTTTTTCATGTCGTCGATGACTTCATAGATCACCGAATAATAGCGGATATCCACATTCCCGGAGTTGGCCAAGGCGCGTACCTGGGCGTTGGCGCGGACGTTGAAGCCGATGATGACGCCCCGCGATGCCTCAGCCAGGGTAATGTCGGATTCGGTGATACCACCGACACCGGAATGCAGGATCTGCACCTTGACCTCGTCCTGGGGCAGTTTGTTCAGCATACCGATAATGGCCTCGATCGAACCTTGCACATCGCCCTTGATCACCACCGGCAGTTCCTTGGCGATGCCGGCCTGGATGGCTTCGAACATTTCTTCCAAGGTGCCGCGCGGTGCGATTGCGGTCCGGAAATCCCGGTCCCTGCCCTGGCGGAATTCGGCAATTTCGCGGGCCTGCTGTTCATTTTCAACCACCACCAGATCATCGCCCGCCGCCGGCGGCGCATTGAGGCCGGTCAGTTCCACCGGCTCCGATGGGCCGGCCTCTTTGATGCTGGCGCCGGTATCGTCGACCAAGGCCCGGACCCGGCCCCATTGCGAGCCGGCCACCAAAACATCACCGATCTTCAAGGTTCCCCGCTGCACCAGAACGGTGGCCACCGGACCCCGTCCCTGTTCAATTTTGGCCTCGACAACGACGCCTTCGGCGGCCCGGTTGGGATTGGCTTTCAAATCGAGAATTTCGGCCTGCAAAATGATGACTTCCTCGAGCTTGTCGAGATTGGTTTTCTGGGTTGCCGATACCTCAACTTCGAGCACATCGCCGCCCATGCTTTCCAGCACCACTTCGTGTTCCAGAAGCTGGGTCCTGATGCGCAGCGCATTGGTATCGGGAAGATCGATCTTGTTGATGGCGAGGATGATCGGAACTTTGGCGGCCTTGGCATGGCTGATGGCTTCAACGGTCTGCGGCATGATGCCGTCATTGGCGGCCACCACCAGCACCACGATATCGGTCGCCACGGCGCCGCGGGCGCGCATTTCGGTAAAGGCCTCATGGCCCGGCGTGTCGATGAAGGTGATCTTTTCGCCGCTGTCCATGGTGGTCTGATAGGCGCCGATATGCTGGGTGATGCCGCCGGCTTCGCCGGACACGACATCGGTGTGCCGCAAAGCATCCAAAAGCGACGTTTTGCCATGATCCACATGGCCCATGATGGTGACCACCGGCGGCCGCGACACCAAATCACCCTCGGCGTCCTCGGCGCCGGTCATGCCAATCTCGACGTCGGAATCGGCGACCCTTTTCAGCTTATGGCCAAACTCGGCGACCACCAGTTCGGCGGTATCGGCATCGATGGTCTGGTCCATGGTCACCATGGTGCCGAGCTTCATCAGCGCGCCGACGACATCGACGCCGCGCTCGGCCATGCGGTTGGCCAGATCCTGCACGGTGATGGTTTCCGGGATCGTCACTTCGCGGACGATCTTGACATGCTCGATCGGCCCTTCTTTTTTCTTTTGCCGTTCGCGGGCGCGTTTGACCGAGGCCAAGGACCGGACCCGTTCGTTCTCATCCAAGGCTTCGGTGATCGTCAGCCGCCCGGAACGGCGGCGCGGCTCACCGCGGCGGCTTGGGCTTGGGCGGCGCGGTGCAACCTTGCCGCGCTTGCCGCGTTTGGCTTCTTCGTCGCCCTCGTCTTCGAGATCGCCATGTTTCTTCAGCCTGGCCATGCCGGCTTCGGCGGCATCCTGGCCACGCTTCTCGCGGCGCGCCGTTTCCTCGGCCTCAAGCTCACGGCGCGAGGCGTCGGCGACGAGATCGGCCTTGGCGCGGGAATCGGCCTCCGCTTCAACCTCGATTTTGACGGCCGCTTCGGTTTCAGCGGCAGCGGCAGCCGCCTCCAAACTCGCCCGCTCTTGCTCTTCTTTCTTGGATTCTTCCTCAAGGCGGCGCGCGTCCTGCAGGGCCTTGGCCCTGGCGGCGCGTTCGTGCTCGGTTAATTGGCGCGCCGGCGCAGGCGCCAGAGAGGGCGCATGTGCTTCCGGCGGGGTGGCGGCCTCGGCTTTGGTGTCGGCCAGCTCGGCCACCGCCGGATCGGCGGGTGCAATGGTTTTGGCGGTTTCCTTGACCTCTTGCATGGAGCCGCCGCTGCCGGCCTCGAAGGTCCGTTTTTTGCGCACCTCGACGGCAACGATTTTGGAGCGCCCATGGGAGAAGTTTTGCCGGACCTGACCGCCCTCAACCGTCTTTTTTAGCTCAAGCTTTCCGGGTTGCGCGAGGCTCAGCGTCTTCTTGGCGGGCTTTGCTTCGGTATCTGTCGTGTCCGTCGTATCGCTCATCGCTTCATTCTTTCTTACTAACAATTCCGCCCCGGCGTCTGTTGCAACGGGCCGCGAATACCTTAAGCCGATTTCAGCCTGCCAGGGGGCCCGCTTTATCGCCTTCAACCAGACCGGCAAGGCGGCCGCATTCCAGGGTTATGCGTTCGGCCAATTTGCCTCGTTCCACAACCGCGTGGACCAGTCTATCGCGCCCGACAGCGCCGCCCAGTTGGGCGCCATCGAACAAATCAACAAGCGGCGCCGAGGGCGCCAAGGCGCGCACCTTGGCGCGGCCGTCTGCGCCGCCATCCGACGCCGCCAAAAGAATACCGGCATCTTTTTGGCGCAGATGGGCGCGTACTTTCTCAAAGCCACCCACCAATTCTCCGGCGCGCTTGGCCAGACCGATCAAATCCAGGCAGCGCCGGCGCAACATCGCTTCCGCCTGATCGGCCAGATCGGCCGGTGCACGGACTTTATGGCGCGCCGCCCGCGAGAACGCGCCCTTGGCGCACGCGGCGCGTATCATATCGCCCTCGGCGCGCATCCACAAACCCCGGCCCGGCAGTTTCCCCTGGACATCGGGGACCACTCGATCGTCCGGATCGACGACGAACCGGATCAACCGGTCCCGGGGCAGGGATGCGCCGGTCAGAATGCATTTGCGCAAATTTGTCTGGTCTTTCGCCATAATCCAATCGTCAATCGTGCAAGGGCCGAAGCGCCGGCCGCGGCGCCATCAGCTTTCGTCTTTTGCCTCGGCGGCCGCTGCCGCTTCGGCTTGGCTATTATCTTCGGCGCCTTGTTCCGCGCCTTCTTCGGCTTCGCCTTCGGTTTCCGGGCCAGCTTCCGCATCCGGCCCAGCCTCCGCATCCGGAGCGGCCTCCTCGCCGGCCTGGTCTTCGTCTTCGAACCAATGGGCACGCGCCGCCATGATAATTTCATTGGCGACATCCATCGAGATGTCGAATTCCTTCAGCACGCCGTCTTCGGCGCTGATCAATTCGTCGGTCGCCAAATCGGCAAGATCATCCAGCTCCTTGACGCCGGCTTCGCCCAAAACGACCAGCATTTCCGGCGTCAGGCCCGGGACCGCGGCAACCTCGTCGGAGACCCCGGCCGCCCGGCGCTGCTCGGTCAATTCCGCATCGCGGGCTTCCAGGAAACTGCGTCCCCGGTTGCGCAATTCGTTGGCCACATCTTCGTCGAAGCCTTCGATCCCAGACAACTCCTCTATGGGCACGAAGGCGACATCCTCGATGGTCGAAAATCCCTCGGTCACCAGCAATTGGGCGATGACTTCATCGACATCCAGATTGTCGATGAACAGTTGCGAGCGGAACCGGAATTCTTCGATGCGGCGGTCCGATTCCTCGGCTTCGGTCAGAATATCGATGTCCCAGCCGGTTAATTGGGAGGCCAGGCGCACATTCTGGCCGCGCCGTCCAATGGCCAGGCTGAGCTGGTCATCGGGCACCACCACTTCGATGCGATTGGCTTCCTCGTCCAAAACCACCTTGGTAACCTCGGCCGGCGCGAGCGCGTTCACGATGAACGTCGCGTGGTCGATGGAATGCTGGATGATATCGATTTTTTCGCCCTGCAACTCGGCCACCACCGCCTGTACCCTGGAGCCACGCATGCCGACACAGGCGCCGACCGGATCGATGCCGCTGTCCGACGAGGTGACGGCGATTTTGGCGCGGCTTCCGGGGTCCCTTGCCACAGAATTGATCTCGATAATGCCGTCGTAGATCTCCGGAACTTCCTGGGTAAACAGCTTGGCCATGAATTGCGGATGCGAGCGCGACAGGAAGATTTGCGGACCACGCAGCTCTTCGCGCACGTCATAAATATAAGAGCGCACCCGGTCGCCGTTGGAAAAATGCTCGCGCGGAATGGTTTCGTCGCGCCGGATAATGCCCTCGGCGCGGCCGCCCAGATCGACGATGACATTGCCGAACTCGATGCGCTTGACCATGCCGTTGACGACCTCGCCGATGCGATCCTTGAATTCCAGGAACTGGCGGGCGCGCTCGGCCTCGCGGACTTTCTGTACAATAACCTGTTTGGCGGTCTGCGCCGCGATGCGGCCGAAGTCGATGGGCGGCAGCGGATCAACCAAAAATTCACCGATGGCGGCGTCCGGTTTGCGCTGGCGCGCCGTATCCAGCGTGATCTGCGTCATTTCGTTCTCGATTTCCTCGGCAACCTCGAGATAGCGCGCCAGTTTGATCTCGCCCGATTTGCGGTCGATCTCGGCGCGGATATCATGCTCGTGCCCGTACTTGGAACGACCGGCTTTTTGGATCGCCTGTTCCATGGCGTCGAAGACTTCTTCTTTTTCGATGCCTTTTTCACGGGCAACCGTTTCGGCGACCATGATCAGTTCGGGGTGGGTGTAGTTGGTGCTGGATTCAACGTTGGTATCCATGATCGAATTACCTATTCCTCTGGCTTGGCGGCCGCCGCCGCCAGCAATTCATCGGTCAAAATCAACTTCGCCCGGCGGATGCCGGGAAACGGCAGGTGCAAATTCCGGTCCTTGGTTCGCAGCTCGATCACCTCGCCGGAAACGCTTTCCAGCCTGCCGCGAAACCGGCGTTGGCCGGCCATGTCTTGTTTCAGATCGATGCGCACATCATAACCGGCGAAGCGTTCAAAATCCGCCAGCGTCACCAGCGGCCGGTCGATGCCCGGCGATGAGACCTCGAGCGCGTAAGCAAGTTCGATGGGATCTTCCACATCCAGGATGGTGGAAATTTCCCGGCTAATCCTGGCGCAATCGTCGACGGTCATGCCCTTGCCGTCGTCCCGTTCGGCCATCACCTGCAGGACCGCGTTCGGGGCGTCCGAAATCTGCACGCGCACCAACGCGTAGCCCATGGCTTCAAGCACCGGCTCGATCAGCGTTTCGATGCGCTCTTCTGTCTGCATAGTCCCGGTTGTCCGCTCTCAGGTTGGTTGTTAGCACGGCCTTTGGTGCCGAAGCACCTGGGTCCGGGCCGATTGATGGCGCACTTGCGGGACCCACAAACAAAAAAAGTGGGCCCCAGGCCCACTCCCAGAGCGCTGTCTCAAACAGCTAATCCAAGAATGAAGGCCCTATAATCAACACTTTGCCCTTTATTTCAAGCTTTTTCCGTTGATCAGACGGGGATCAGCCGGGGCTGGCGCCGTTCCTCTCGAAACGCAAAAAGATGCATCGCCGGTGATTGGCCAGCGCCTTGGTCTCGTAACGGGTCGGAATGGCATCCGCCGGCCGGGTGCGCCAATCGGCGGGGCCCTTCGCGGTCCAATGAAATCCGGCGTGGGCCAGGGTGGCCACCAAAGTCCAGCGCACGAAGCCGGCATCATCGGACGCAAACCGGAATTCACCGCCGGGCTTCAGGATACGGGCCAACGCATCGAGGGTACCAGGGTTGACGAAGCGCCGTTTGTGATGGCGCCGCTTGGGCCAGGGATCGGAGAACAGCAAAAAGACACGGCCGATGGAGGCCGCCGGGAGGCGCCCGATCAGCGGGCGGGCATCGTCGTCATGGATGCGGATATTCTTCAGCCCCTTGGCCTCGGCCTCGGCCAGCACGCGCGCCACGCCGTTGATATAAGGCTCGGCGCCGATGAACCCGATATGGGGATTGGCCTCGGCCTGATGGATCAGATGCTCGCCGGCGCCGAAACCGATCTCCAGCCAGACATCGGAAATTTTTCCCGGGAACAATGATTTCAGATTCATCACCGGCGCGGCCGGCAGGCGCAGCCTGGGCAACACGTCTTCGACCAGACGCCGGCGCGCATCGCCCAGTTGATGGCCCTTGCGCCGGCCGTAAAACCTCAGAATTCCCTGGGGGTTCCCTTGACCGGTTGGCCCGCGTCCGTCGCCGGTATTTATGCTTAGCCTCCGCCCGCCGCGGTGCGCAGCGCATCGGTGATGTCGGTCTTCTCCCAGGAAAAGCCGCCGTCCGGGTCCGGGTGGCGGCCGAAATGGCCGTAGGCCGCCGAGCGCGCATAAATGGGCCGCGACAATTGCAGATGCTCGCGGATGCCGCGCGGGCTCAAATCCATA
>JAYGEH010000238.1:0-14604 GCA_046582475.1 Rhodospirillales bacterium | reverse complement strand
GAAGCGCCATATCGGGCGTCTCTTCAACAAGGCCGAGAATGAAAGCTTCATGGGCATCAAGCTTCGAGCCCGAAGGCTGACCCTGCTTGCGTGCCGTGGTCTCGCCATGGTCGCGATAACGCCGGCACCATTCCCCTGCCGTCGAGACGCCAATGCTGAAGCGACGGGCCGCCTTGCGCGTCGACAAACCAGCCGAAATCGACCTAATGACCCGCCAGCGCAGGTCGCCGCTGAAACTGTGTGACATATCCGCCTCCTTGTTAATCAACAAGAAGACCGAACCACAACCGCCTTAACAAAATATTGCTAAAGGACCCCGGGTTATTGAAAAACGCTCTAATCGCGGCTTCGCTACAAAATTCTGTTGATCGGGATTTCGGTTCCTTCGTATTTTTACGCGATACACTAGACAATTATGTGACCACGCTTTGCCGAATGATAGAAACCGGGGCGGGCCGGGGTTACAGTTCCAAGACCGAGGTGATGGGCCAAGATCAGATGGTGCTGAAATTTATCAATCTATGGCTCGAGGCGTACATTCGAATTGAACAGATGTTGGGCAATCGATCCATGGGCAGGCCAAATTGGCAATTGATATTCGTGGTCGCGCAGGCCGATTTCAGCGAAAAGGATATATACGTTTCTGATTTATATGTGGCTCTGGAAGAAGCAAAAATGACAATCAATTCGCGTGTGAACATTCTTATCGAATGCGGCGTGTTCGATAAATCGAAACTCCTATCGGACGGCCGCCGCCAGAAAATCCGCCTGACCGGAGAATTCAGAAAAAATTCAGGGCGCACGCCGAAGTTACCTGCGATCAAATCAAACAATTGGTCGGTTAGCCTGGCAAGCCAATTGCGCCAAATGCCATCGTTGCGTACCTATCACTGCCGCCAAGTAACGGCGAGCGCCGTCGCATGCATTGGTTTTTCGAATCTTAGTCTCGACTTTACTGCGCCGCCGGCCGTCCCCGGTCCAGTTTGCCGTCCAGCCAAGCCTCGACAATGTGCTCCAACTGCCCGATGGGCTGATAGCCCATGGTCAGGTAGGCGTAACCCTGGCCGTCATTGATCAGCACGGTGGGAAAGCCCGATACGCCCAGGCGCTGGGCAAACTGGAAATCGGCGATGGTGCGCTGGCCGGTTTCGGGGGCGGCGTGGAGGGCGGCGAATTCGTCCCGGTCATGGCCGAACTCGGCGGCGATATCGGCGAGAACCTCGGCGGAAGTCACGTCCCGGCTTTCGGCATAGTAGGCGCGCTGCAACCCGGTAAAGAATGTGAGAGCGGCGTCGTTGCCCGCCATCTGGCGCACCGTCACCGCCGCCCGGCAGGAGGCTTCGGTGCCGTAGGTGAGGCCCTCCACATCCAGGATATCGTAAATAAAAGGCTGGCCGGTGCGCTCGCCCACTTCCTTCCAATGATCGCGCAGGAAGGCTTTGCGCTCGGTGTCCGCCGGCTCGGTCCAATCGGCGTGCAGCCCGCCGAGAACCAGGGTCAGGACGGCGCGCTCCCGGCACAAATCCTCGATCCGTGTTTTGACCGGGGCGAACCCCCAGCACCAGGAACATTGCGGGTCGCCCACATAGATCAGTTCTTTGTTGGGTGTTGTCATGGTTCAGCCTGAAACATTATCCGCCGCCGCCAGCCGTGCAAAACATACCGACAGCGCCGATATGCCGACCGCTATATAGACGTAGCTCAAAAATTGTACCAGCAGGTTTTGGATCAGAGCGGAGGTCAGGGGCCCGTAATTGGGCGCCGAGACGGCGGCGAAGCCCAATAGGACCGCCACCGGGATTAGGATGATGCCGATCGGAATGCTGACCAAGATAATAATGCCCAAGAGGCGCCAGCCGTTACCCCGGGTCAGGGCCCAGACCTGGCCAACGCTCAACGCTTCGTCCACCGCGGCCGCCGGTAGCAAAACCGTGAGCCGCGCATAGGCGGCGCCCAGCAATAAAAAGGCCGCCAGCATGGCGATCATCGTGGCGGGGCCAATGGACGCCATTCCGAAGCCACCGACGCCTCCCGCGCCGACACCGGTTGCCATCGCAAAGGCGACCAAGATCAGCATCCACGCCAAGGCCATGATGATGGCGATCTTCACCAGGGCCCACAAGAACCGCCATTGCCGCCGGTTCCACTGGTAACAGGAGCCGATGGTCACGTTTTCGCCGGGCACCAGATAGCTGCGGTGCCAGGCGACGCTGTAACAGACATAGGCCCAGATGCCGGCGATGGTGGCCAGGGCCGAAAGCATGATCGCGGACAAGGGCAATTCCTGGAAGCGTGGGCGTTCGATCAGGATATCGATACGCTCGGCAGCGGCGGTGGCGACGCTCCACTCGGCCAGCGCCGAAAGCAAACTGACCACGGCGATGGCCGGCACCGCCAGCAGCCAGAATTGGCGCCGCTCGGCCCAGAAGAACCGGTAGGTGTGGGCGGTGGTCCCCCACACCGGCAGCTTGACCCTATCGGCCATGGTTGTTCCCCGATCAGAATTCGGAATTCGGCTGTATCATAGTTGCCGCGCCACGTCGCTGCAAATTGCTGGGATCAATGGCGGCTCTGGAAATGCTTATAAGCCAAGGCAAGGACGGTCGCTTTGAATACCAAAAGAAGAGCAAACAAAAGTTCTCCGATAAATGAGTGAATGATACGGAACAGGACATGAGACCCGATCTGGACATGATATATCTTGGCGAATTCCCAATCATTGCTTGCCCAAAGAAGCAGGCCGTCGATCATGGCGGTGTTGATTATATAGACCGCCCAGGAACCGGCCGCCGAGGCGATCACAAGCGCCGCCCAAAGTCGCAAGCGGCTGCCCGTCATCATCCGCCATGCTTCCTTCAGCCCCAGTTTTTCACCGAGCGCCAGCGCCGGAAAGATGAGCAGGAATGGGAACCAGGCCGACACATCAAGCAGGGCATTTACGAACCGATTAACAAGGGTTCCGCCGCTGAACGAAATAAGGAATATCTGGAAATCGAGAGCCGTATTTAGTCTTTGATAGATTTCCAATATGGCTCTGATATTGAGTTCAAACACTGCACCCATCGACCGCGCCACCAGCCACCAGAACAGGAAAATACCAAATCCGAGCAAAAGAAATTTGTGTGCGCCGCTCGCCAAAAAAAGACCCTCCGCACCGGCGGTATCGGATGATCCAAAATGACCAACGGTATCCAGGCAACCAAGACAAAGGTCAATAATCCGAACTCGATCCCCATACCCGTAATAGCCGATAGAGACGCGACCGGTTCAGTGAGTATTTTTTTCTCGCCCATCAGCCATTGGACGGTAATCTGCCGAAGCAAACGGCTTGCGACTTCAAAGGCGATCACCACGACTGATATGATCAAGAATAAATCTCGTCGCTTACGTCACAGAAGCACCGCCGCCGTGCCGATTGTCCGCCAAACAGGCAGTCGATATGAAGACCCGTCCTTCATGGTTTCATAATAGGTGTGATGAGAGTTTGAAGACAAATTTTGACTGGCTAGTCTACCGCGGCTTCTTTCTTCCCGCGCGCCCGCTCGCTGGCGCTTTTCAACTGGCCGCAGGCGGCCATGATGTCGCGGCCCCTTGGCACCCGGATCGGCGCCGTCAGGCCAAGCTCGTTGAGGGTCTGGGAAAAGCGTTTGATCTTCGGCGCCGGCGAGCAATCGTAAGCCGCGCCCGGCCATTTGTTGAAGGGAATGAGGTTGATCTTGGCGGGGATGTCGTTCAAGAGGCGCGCCAGCTCGCGGGCATCGCCTTCGGAATCATTGACGCCTTTCAGCATCACATATTCGAAAGTGATGCGCCTTGCGTTGGAGGCGCCCGGATAGGCTCGGCAGGCCGCCAGCAATTGGGCGATCGGATATTTGCGGTTGATGGGCACCAATACGTCGCGAAGCTCGTCGCGCACCGCATGCAGGGAGATGGCCAATCCGACGCCAAGCTCGGCTCCGACCCGCTCGATCATCGGCACCACTCCCGATGTGGACAGGGTGATGCGGCGTTTGGAAATGGCCAGGCCGTCGCCGTCCATGATGATGTGCAGCGACTTGGCCACATTGTCGTAATTGAACAACGGCTCGCCCATGCCCATCAGGACAACGTTGGACAGCATACGTCCGCCCGAAGGCGACGGCCATTCGCCGTAGGCATCGCGGGCCACCATCACCTGGCCGACGATCTCGGCGGCGCTCAGGTTGCGCACCAGCCTTTGCGTGCCGGTATGGCAGAAGGTACAGGTCAGGGTGCAGCCTACCTGCGACGAAACACAAAGCGCGCCCCGGTCCTCTTCCGGGATAAAGACGGTTTCCACCTCGTTCTTATCATCGGTGCGCAAAAGCCATTTGCGGGTGCCGTCCTTGGAATTCTGCTCCCGGGTAATCTCCGGCAGGCTGAGGCGATGGGCGGCGGCCAGTTTCTCGCGCAAGGGCCCGCCGAGCGAGGTCATGGCACCGAAGTCGCGCACGCCCCGGTGATAGATCCAATGCCAAAGCTGCTTGGCCCGGAACGGCTTCTCGCCGAGGCCCGCCAACGTCTCGGTCAACTCGGCGCGTGACTGGCCGATCAAGTTTGGGCCGATAAGGTTTGCGCCGCCGCTCATTTCACCCCGCAGGCCTTACCGATGGCTTTGTAGGCGGCGGTGAAACCGGCCAGGGAATAGGTGTCGGTGGTCTTGGTGCCGCGCGATGAATATCCGGTGACGATCAATTGCCGGCCCTTGGCCATGGCGGCGGCCAATTCCCGGTCGGATTTATCGGTCTCGGACCAGGCGCTGGCGCCATTGGTAACCAGCTTGGTCACGGTGCCGTCGATGTTGAGGGTCACCTGGCTTTGTTTCTTATAAGTATAGCCGGCCTGCAGCTCGAACACGTCGCGTTTGCTTTCGTTCGGCCGGTGGGTCACCAGGATGAAGGTTTCGCCGCGGCTGGTATATTTGCCGGTTTCTTTCTTGGGGATCGAGGCGATGTAGCACAGGCGTACCGCCCCCTGGTCTTCCCGGTAGGCGAACCAGTCCTTGAACTCGTCCAGATATTTCTGCTGCGCAAAACCCGGCGCGCTTAAGATCACCAGGGTGAGAACCAGCATCACATTTGCGAACACCCGCTTAAACGGGCGCATCATCCAACTCCTGGCCAGGATCCAAACTTTCGGCGGGCGGCGCCGCCCGGTGGCGCTCCAATTGGCGGCGCAGGCGCGGCGGGCCGAATTCGTGCCCGGGCAATTCCTCCAAGGGCCCGCCCGGCGTCAGCGGGCGCGCCGGATAGCGGCCCAGATTTAACAATCGGTCATACATGACAATGGCACCGGCGATGCCCAGATTGACACTGAAGCGCATGGGGATTTTTACCGTGTAGGCGCAACGCTGGATCATTTCGGGAGATAATATACCCCGTTCCGGGCCCAGCACATAAGCGGCGCGGCGGGGATGGCGGAAGCTGGGCAGATCATCGGCGCCGTCCAAAAGCTCGATCCCCACCAGACCGCAGTTTTCCGGCAGCACCATGGCGGCGACATCGGCAAATGCGTAATAGGGCACATGGCCGGTGGCGCCCGATGTGTCGGACTTGCCGCCTTCGCGCTCCGAATAGACCGCATCGACGGTGAACACAAAGCCGGCGCCAAAGGCGTGCGCGGTGCGCATAAGCGTGCCCACATTGACGCTCTTGGAGATGCGCTCAACGCCGATGCCGAAATATCCCCGCAACCGGACACTCCTTCTGCTTGGTACGCTGAAATTCTAGCACAAATTTGGATAATTTCGCGCAACCGTCAAGATCGGCCGCCCTCGAATTCAGGCCCTGGTGGTCTTAACGCCGGATATCGGCGCGTCCACCCGTTTATCGGATATGGGCAGATGGATAATGGCCGCGAACAGGCCGACGCCGATGGCCGCCATCCACATCAGATCGTAGGAACCGGTGGCGTCGAACAGGACGCCGCCGATCCAGGACCCGGTGAAGGCGCCCAATTGATGGCTGAGGAAGACAATGCTGGCCAAAGTTGTCAGATAGCGCGCGCCGAACATGGAGGCCACCAGACCGGTGGTCAGCGGCACCGTTCCCAACCACAAAAAACCGATGGCGGCGGCGAACAGGATGATCGAAACATTGTTGATGGGAAATACCAGAAACAATGTGAACACCACCGAGCGCGAAAAATACAGCAATGACAGCACCAAATTCTTGGAATAGCGCCCGCCCAGCCAGCCGCACGCCAGGGTGCCCAGAAAATTGAAAAAGCCGATGACGCCGAGGGCGATTCCGGCCAGTTCCGGGAAGCCCTCGGTGGCCAGGAAATTGGGCAGGTGCACGCCGATGAACTGCACATGGAAGCCGCACACGTAAAACCCGATAACCAGCAGTATATAACTGCGGTGGTGGAGTGCCTCGTCCACCGCCTGGCGCAAGGTCTGGCCTTCGGTGCGCGGATCGTGCGTGTCGGCGGCCCGGCCCCGGAGCGCCCGGGCCAGCGGCACGATCAGGCCGAGCGCCGCCGCCAGGATCAACAACGTGGTCCACACGTCGAAGGCGCTGATGAGTTGCTGGTTGATCGGCGCCGCCAGCATCTGGCCGAAGGAGCCGAATGCGGCGACCAGTCCGAGTGCGAAGCTGCGTTTTTCTTCCGGGGCGGCGCGGCCGACGGCGCCCAAAACCAATGTCATACCGGTGCCGGCCGCCGCCAGCCCGATAATCAGCCCGGCGCTAAGATGCAGCCCCAAGGGACTAACCGCATTGGCCAGAGCGACCATCCCGATCACGTAGAGCACGGCGGACGCGGCCATTATGCGCGCCGTTCCGAAGCGGTCCGCGTAGGCGGCAACGAAGGGCTGCGACAGGCCGATAACCAGATTTTGGATGGCGATGGACAGGGAGAAGACCTGGAAATCCAAGCCCAGGCCGCTGCTCACTGGCGTTAGGAACAGCCCGAAGCTTTGCCGCGTTCCGGTTCCCAATATCAATATCAGGCAGCCTGCGGTGATGACGATCAGGGCTTTGCGGGGCATGGAGGGGCGGCGTCCGATTGCGGAATTCAGGCTCGGCTTATTCGGCCGGCTGGGTTGCCGGCACCAGCACCAGGGTTTCGTTGATCGGCAGATGCAGGATGGCGGCAACAAATCCGAGGCCGATGGCGATTTGCCAGATCAGCGTGTAGGAACCGGTGGCGTCGAACAATATGCCGCCCGCCCAGACCGCGGCGAAGGAGCCCAATTGGTGGCCGGCGAAGACGATGCCGGCCAGGGTTGCGAGATAGCGGAGGCCGAATAACTGTCCGACCAGGGCGTTGGTGAGCGGCACCGTCGCCAGCCACAGAAAGCCGAGGACAAAGGCGAACACCATCACCGAGGGAACCGATATGGGAACCACGAGGAATACCGTAAATGCGGCCGAGCGCAATAAATAGAGAATGCTCAAAAGGTATTTCTTGGAGTAGCGGTCGCCCAGCCACCCGAGCACCAGAGTTCCGACCAGGTTGGTGACGCCGATGATGCTGATCGCCGTGCCCGGCAGCCAGTCCGGCATGCCGAGGGTATTCAGATAATTGGGCAGATGCGCGATGATGAACATGATCTGAAAGCCGCAAACGAAAATTCCGGCGGTCAGGAGCAGATAGCCGGAATGGCGCCGCGCCCGGTGCAGGGGCAACAATAGGCTTTTCGTATGTTCGCGGGCGCCGTTTTCGAGCCCCGATCTGCCCCGCAGTAGATAGGCCAGCGGGATGATCAGGCCGATCATGGCGGCGACGATAATTATCGCCGTGACCCAGCCGAAATTGTTGATGGCGTACTGGTTGAAGGGCGCCATAAAAATCTGTCCGCCGGTGCCCAGGGCGCCGCCGAGACCAAGGAAAAACGTGCGCCGCTCGGCGGGCACGTTGCGGGCGATCACCGACAATAAAACCGCCCAGGTGGTGCCCGCACCGGCGACGCCGATGATGATGCCGGTGCTCACATGCAGCTCCCAAATCGTGGATGCATTGGCCAGCATGAGAAGGCCGAGGAACTGGAACAATCCGGCGACGGCGATGACGCGGCCCGAGCCGAACTTGTCGGCGATGGCGCCGACGAACGGTTGCGCCAATCCCCAGGCTAAATTCTGGATCGCCAGGGACAGCGAGAAAACGGTGATACCAATGCCGAAACTTTGCGATATGGAGGATTGGAACAGGCCGAAGCTTTGACGCATGCCCATGGACAGCAGCAATACCATGCTGGCACTCAAGAGGATGATATAGCCGCGTCGGGTCATTGGGGGGGTTCCTTGCCGGCCGCCAGACTGACCGATTTCACTGCAAAATACAAACCAGCCGAGGCGCCCCATCTTCACACATATGGGTCTGCAGTCTATGATGGGGTGCGTAAAACGGGCCAGGGATGGGAGCAGGTGATATGGGCGGCTATCAGATCAAGCGCACGGATTCGGTCAAGGTGCGCGAATCACTGGGCCATCCGGTTATCGATGGCGACGGGCACATCATCGAATCCCGCTTCGTGCTGCCCGATTTCCTGAACCAGATCGGCGGTCCCGACTTGGCGATGCGCTTCCAAAAGGAAATGGCGACGGTGCGCCCGGGGCGGCCCAAGAACCTGTTTTGGGGCGCCCATACGGGCAAGGGCACCATCGACAGGGTCACCGCCATGCTGCCACGCCTCTACGCCCGGCGCATCGAGGAAGCCGGCATCGATTTCTGCACCCTGTTTTCGACCATGGGGTTTCGGGTGCAAACCCTGCATGATGACGAATTGCGCCAGGCCGGCTGCCGGGCACTGAACATGATGTATGCGGATATGTTCAAGGACGTCTCCGACAAGATGACGCCGGCGGCGCTGATCCCCATGGTGACGCCGGGTGAAGCCGTCGCCGAATTGGAATTCGCCTGTGGCGAGCTGGGTCTCAAGGCCGCCTTCATCGCCGGCGAGGTTTTGCGCCCGATCCCGGCGGTGGAGGAGGTGGCGCCCCAATTGAACGACAGCGTCCGCCAATACACATCCATCGGCCTCGACAGCCCTTATGACTATGACCCGTTTTGGGCCAAATGCGTAGAGCTGAAGGTGGCGCCGGCGTGTCACGCCTTCAATTTCACCGGCACCCACGCCTCGCCGACCAGCTACCTCTATAACCGGCTCGGCTATTTCGCCACATCAGGTTTTGCGGCGGCGCGCTCGTTGTTCATCTCCGGCGTCACCAGGCGCTTCCCGGATTTGAATATCGGCTTTTTGGAAGGCGGCGTCTGGTGGGGCGTGGCGCTCTACAACGATCTGGTGGAGTTCTGGGAGAAACGCAACGTGGATGCGCTGCTTGAGCGCCACGATCCGGCCAATGTGGATTTGGGCCTGATGGAGGAAATGTACCGGCGCTACGGCAACGAATACATGACCGCGGAGCGCTTCATGGAGAACAAGGATTTCTTCACCCGCGACGGCCGTACCAGCCCCGGCGAGGTGCCCGATTTTGTCGATGAGTGGAAAAACCTGGATATGGAGAAGGCCGAGGATCTGTTGCAGCTCTTCGTCAAACCCTTCTATTTCGGCTGCGAGGCGGACGACGCCATGAACTACACCGCCTTCAACGCCAAGGCCAACGCCTTCGGCGCCAAGCTGAACGCCATGTTCTCGTCGGATTTGGGCCATTGGGACGTGGTCGATTTCGGCGATGTTTTGGAAGAAACCCACGAAGCCGTCGACAAGGGCCTGATGAGTGACGAAGATTTCAAGGATTTCGTGTTTACCAACCCCGCCAATTACGTGACCCGCATGAACCCCGATTACTTCAAAGGCACCTGCGTCGAGGGCGACGTCGCCAAGATGATGCGCGATCAGGGCGAGGCGGCGTAAGGCGAGGGGCCATCAACTCTTGCCACGCCTCAAATCCGGTACACATCATCGATATTATGGGGCCTTCGCGCGATATATAATTCCTTGAGGTGCTGGCGCAGCCACCGCAGTCCCGCATCCCTGTTTTGGCGTTTGTGCCACAGCATTGAAATCGATGTATGGGGAACATCCACCGGCGTGCGGGCGATGAAAAGCTCGCCCGAGGCCACGTGCTGGTGAATGTAATCGGTGGGCAGGATGGCGATCAGGTTGGTTTCCATGACGATCGGCACGGCGGAGGCGAAATGATTGACAGTCAAAGCCACGCGCCGGGTCAATCCGAGCTGGTGCAGCGCCTGATCGGTGGCGCTGGTGGCATCGCCGGACCAGGATATTACCAGGTGATCGGCGGCGGCGAACGCTTCGACGGTCAGGTTCGGCTTGGCCAAGGGGTGATCTTTGCGCATGGCGCAGACATAACCTTGTGTCGAACAAGTGGTCCGAGTGGATGTTCTCCAGCGATCGATTGCTGGCGCCGATAACCAGATCCACATCCGCGTCCTCCAGGATTTGCCGGGTATTGGCAACGGTGTAAGGCACCGCATGCAGATTGAGGCCCGGGGCTTCCTTCTCAAACAGCAAGCGCAAATCCAGCCACACCGTATCCACCCCGACATCGGGCGTCGTGATCCTGAAGGTGCGGATGGCGGTCATCGGATTGAAGTCACCGGGCTCGACCGCCTGGTTTAGGCTATGGATTGGGCCGCGAATTTGCGACCAGAGGTTTTTGGCATAGGTGGTTGGCCGGATATTGCGGCCATCTTTGACAAACAGATCGTCGTTCCACAACGCCCGCATGCGGGCCACCGCGTTGGACACCGCGGGTTGCGTCATCGACAACTGCTCCGCTGTCCGGGTAATGGAATTTTCGGTCATGACGGTATCGAAAATAACCAGTAAATTAAGCTCCTGAGGGCGCATATCCGGGTGCCTTTATCATAAAACTATATGATGATTCTATAGCTAATATTTCATAAAATATTATGAATATGATATGAAAATAAAATTATAAATGTTCGGTATTGTCCCCTACAGTGATGATAAATGGTCGCCAGCCGTTGGGCGGGATTTATTATGTCACTGAGGAGATAGTGAGATGGCGAGAGTAAGGTATTTTGTCGATGACGTTGAAAGGTCGGTTGCGTTTTATGTCTCGAATTTGGGCTTTGAAATTGAAGGTAATTTTGCGCCGGCGATGGTGCTTCTGGTTCATGGCGACTTGACCTTGTTGGTTTCAGGGGCCAGGGCATCGGCGTCCAGGCCAATGCTCGATGGTACAATCCCTAGCGCGGGCGGCGGCTGGAACCGGTTCCTCATGACCTTCGACGATTTGGAATCGGTCGTCGCGAAGCTCAAGGCCGATGGCGTGAAATTCCGCAATGATATTCTGGACGGGGTCGGCGGCAAGCAGATAATCTGCGAAGACCCCGATGGCAACGTCATCGAGCTGACGCAGCTGCCCAGGTAGACCTTACTCTAATAGCGCCCGCGATCGGCTTCTGACCGAACCGGTATTCCGTTTTCGGCACAGATTTCCAGGATTTCCTGTTCACGATTTCGGCCATCTGCATGGCCGCCGTGCCCGGTCCCGGTATCCGGCCAGGATAAGCCCGCTGTCCGCAGTGCCTCCCGAGTACAGACATTCCGGGCCTCTAGAGGTTATCGGGCCATGATTGTCATCCCCCCGGTTTTAACTAGAATGGCGCTCAACAAAACCGCCCTTGGGGAGAAAAAATGGCGGACAATTCTCTACAGCAACGCCTGGCCGCCGTGCTCGCTGCGGATGTGGTCGGCTATACCCGCCTCATGGAGGAAGATACCGAGGGCACGGTCGCCGCTTGGCAGGCGGTACGCGACGGTGTCATCAATCCCACTGTCTCGGATCATTCCGGCCGCATCGTCAAGCTCACGGGCGATGGTTTCCTTGCCGAGTTTCCGACCGTCCACGAAGCCGTCAATTGCGGCATAGCCATGCAAGAGGGATTTGCCGATAGTGTATTGCAGTTTCGCATCGGCATTAACTTAGGCGACATCATCGACGATGGCCAAGATATCCATGGCGAAGGCGTCAACGTTGCTGCCCGCATCGAAACGCTTGCCGATCCCGGCGGCATCAGTATTTCGGGGGGTGTCTTTGATCAAGTGCGAAACCGGATTGACGCCAGTTACGAGGACCGCGGAGAGCAGAAGGTCAAGAATGTATCGGCGCCAGTTCGGGTCTATGCCATTCGACTAAGCGGCTCGGCTGCCATCGAAAGCTCGGTTGGTTCCTCTGTTGCCGATAAGGCCTCGATCGCCGTATTGCCCTTCGGCAATATGTCGGACAACCGTGAATACGAATTTCTGGCGGACGGACTAACCGAGGACATCATCACGCTGCTGGCCCGAATCCCAGGATTTTTTGTTATCGCACGGAACTCGAGCTTTTCCTACAAGGGACAGTCGCCGGATATTCGGGCCGTCGGTCGTGACCTCGGTGTGCGCTACGTCGTCGAGGGTAGTCTGCGGCCGGTCGGTGAGAATATGCGCATCACGACCCAACTGATCGAAGCAGAATCCGGCCAGCATCTCTGGGCCGGCCGATATGATCGGCCAGTGGATGAAATTCATCAAGTTCAGGACGAAGTGACAATGGGTATTGTCGCCCAACTAGAACCCGAACTGGTGCGCGCCGAGGTCAAGTCGATCAAGCGCCTCAGGCCCAGCGATATGGACGCTTGGTCAAATTACCAACAGGCGCGCGGATTGCTGACTTTAAAGGGCTGGCATCACGAGACGTTCGAGGAAGCTGCCGAGCTGCTGCATAAAGCGATCGCGCTCGATCCAGAATTCGCCCTGGCGTATGCCTATTTATCTTTGATCCTGGCGCTCGGACACCTGTTCGGTCTTGCACCTGGGGACGGGCCCGCGGACGAGCGGACGATCACGGCCGCTGAACGAGCCATGGATATCGACAACCAAGATTCCAGTGTACTGGGTTTCGTAGGCTGTGCGTTATCCGATATCGGCCAAAATACTCGCGGATTGGAGATTCTTGACAAGGCTGTCGAGAATGATCCAAGCAATGCTCAGGCATGGATTGCGAATGGCGTCGGCTTGTTGCGCGCCGGCAAGGCCCGCAAAGGCATCGAGATGTTGCAGCACGGCATGCGGATTAGTCCGGTGGACCAAAGCTTGGCATATTGGGGGACTAATCTAGCCTATGCTCTGTTTCGGCTGAAGCGCGTCGAGGAAGCATTGCACGAGGCGGAACTGGCTTGCCGGCGCGACGACAAACTCTATATGGCCCGAGTGGTCTTGGCGATGATACTGGCTCACTTAGGACGATCGGCCGAGGCGGAACATGCGATCGCCGAAGCTCGGCGCGTCCGGCCAGACCTAATCGCTGAACAGGTCCGCAGTCTCGTCGGCCGTCGCGGCATTCAAATATTGCGGGATGCCCAACTTCTCGAATGACCGGGTCACAATGACCGGTGATCTGATGAAAATCAGAATAATGTTCAAGCGGTTTCGATATCCGTTACCGATCATCCAAAATAGTAGCGCAATGGAAATAGTCCTGGTTTAGGCGTTTTCCCGGCTTGTCCGATATATCCTTAGAGGGCGGTGGTCGGGCTGATCACGCGCCTGATCTCGGTAATCTTGTTGGCCGGAAAGCCGCTCAGTTTGGCGTGCTCCTTGATGACCTTCTCGTCCTTGGCGAGGTAGACGCAGAACGTCTTGCCGGCAGCGACGAAGGATTCGACCCATTGGATGTCCGGGGCGAGCTCCGCAAGCGCCTTGTTCGAAACCTTGGCTGCCTCTTTCAACTCCCGCCGGGTCTTGCTGCCGATCTTGGGAATATTCCGCTCGATTACGTAACGCTTCATCTCTGTCTCCTTTGGTTGGCCGTGGTTTAACAATCAATTCGAAATCCGAGAATGTCCGATGCGCCCGGTTGATCGGGGATCAATCAAACCTGACCGATCCGGTCCAGGTGCGCTTGCGTCTGGCCAGCCGGTCATCGATCTTCTCGCCGTCGTCACGGTTGTACCGGGTCGTGTCGGCTCTGGACCAGGCGAATCCTTCGATCATCCGAACATCGACGACGCCGACGGCGGTGCCGTCGATCTCGCTGGTTACGACCGGGATCGCACCGCATTCCCGGCACACGTAATAATCGGCGGTGCGGTGGCCGAACCTGTATTTGTTCAGGTATTCCGGCGCTTCGACGGTGATGCGCATTTCCCCGTCGGGATCGGAGGTCGAAATGCGACCGTGTTGGAGGCAGAACGTGCATTGGCATTCCCTGGTGGGAAGCTCGGCGTCCGCCTTATCGGTGGCGAACACGAAACGGATATTGCCACAATGGCACGCTCCGCGAAGCTGTCGTTTCTTTTGTGTCATTGCAGACCAAGGTTTTGCCTTTGACGCCTCTTCGAAGCTCGACATTATCGATCCCGTGGCCGAAGAACAACAGCCGAGAGCCGCTAGCCGCGTCCCGCCTGCGCCGGGCACTTGGAAGCTTAAAATTATGTCGGCTTGCCGCCTCAAAGGGGCCGCAGTTTCATCTCCCGGCCCTTGGTCAGAATTGGGTTCGAAATTTCGCTGGATTATTCCAGTGTCAGCACTTGGATACGCTGCCCTGATAGATTCAAATTTCAGCCCCTAATTAAACCACCTGGTCAAACCAACCTTTTAATTTTCACCAACCGACCAGGAATTTCACTTCCTGGGATGTGGTGATA
>JAYGEH010000210.1:0-7473 GCA_046582475.1 Rhodospirillales bacterium | reverse complement strand
GAACTGTCTGTCTTGGAATTTGTGAGAATAGGTTTCAAAATTCTCAGCACCAATATCTGCAAACCTTCTTTTTTCCAGCAGTCTTTCTTCATACCAATTGATTGCAAATTCCTTTGCCTCACTCAATTTTTCGCATCTTGTGGATTTTTTTCACACCAGACGAAGGACCACCCTTTATATACATTCGCACATACCAGTATTTTGATGCTGGCATACGAAAGAGTTTGAGTGATTCTGGATAACCTTTGATGGTGGTTATATCTGTCGGGTTGTGTCGGGATTTAGAAATCTTCATAACCTTATTATGTTGGTAGGATGTTGGTAGTTCAAGTCAATTAAAAAATCAATTTAGAATCAATTACTTAATGAATATACATTGGTTTACAGAACCCCTGTATTGCCTCCAGCCGGCATATTGTTCCGACGCCCTAGTGGCCGACCTTTAAAAAATTCCCCGCTTGGCCCTTGCACCAACCGTCCCGCAGACCAAATAAGATGCTGTGCTTCGATCACAGACAGGTGCCAAATTCGACGCCGGTCTGGCCGACCCAGCCATCCCCAGACCGGCTGCGCCGGTGAGGTCTTGAACATTGTGAATAGGACGATTTAAACCCACGCCGGGCGGAGCCCGAGTTCGTGAGCGTTACCCATGCGGGCTGCGCCGATTTACCCCCATAAAACCCCATAAACCCCCAACCACCCCCATGGTCGATTTTTCGACTTGTGTCGCATTTGGGGGATCCATACCAGGGGTGGTATGGCGGGAGGGGAGATGGATGGCCTCCCAGGCATGGCCATCGCGGGCCTAGCTGGTTCCAACCCAGCCTTTCTTGGAAATATCGAACACGATACCGTCCGGGTCCTTGAACTTCCTTTCGAAATTCACCTCTTCCGCATTGTCGCCGAGATCAAAATAGAAATTGCCGCCGGCCTCTTCGATGCGCTTTTGCGCCTCTTCAATGTCGTCCACTTGAAAACCGAAATGGTGGGTGCCGACAAATCCCTCCATATCGGACCTGCCGGACCCTTCGGCGCCCTTGTACTTGAGCAGCGCCAAATTGACGACGCCATCGCTCAGATAAATACCGGAACCGATATCCAGGTCGTCGCGGCCGACAATTTTAAGATCGAATACCGTTTCGTAAAATTTTGCTGCCTTGTCCAAATCCTTGACGACCACGGCAATGTGACGAAGACGGGCCATTATCCACCTCCCGGTTCGCTAGGGATTTCCATAAACGAAGTTCACCTTAAACCCTCAAGCGGCGGCTGGGCAAAAGGATTTGTCATCGGTGCGGGTTGATCTAAAATCAGGACCTTCGTTGGGGAGAGAGGTTTGCGGTCGAGATGAGCGAAAATCGCCACGTAGAAATCGCCGGCGCCGGGTTTGCTGGGCTGACCGCGGCGGCGGCGTTCGCCCGCCGGGGCTGGTCGGTCCGCGTTCACGAACGGGCCGATGAATTACGGACGGCAGGCGCCGGCATCTATATTTATGAAAACGGCCTCCGCATCTTTGAGACTTTGGGCATCTATGAGATGGTGATCCGGGATGCCTATCCGGCCTACAAGCGCGAAATGCGCGGCGACAACAACAAGGTTCTGCTTCGGATATCGTGGGAAAACGGCGGGCCCGGCCGCGTCTTTTCCATCGTCCGCCAGCGCTGCATCGATGCCTTGGCGCACGCCGCGCGCCAAGCCGGCGCCGAGATCGTCACATCGTCGGAAGTGGTCGGCGTGTCGCCCGATGGCGAAATTGAGATCGCCGGCGGCCACGTCCACAAGGCCGATCTGGTGATCGTCGCCGACGGCGTCAATTCCCGGCTGCGCGACAGCCTCGATCTGATCGCCGAAAGGCGGACCCTGGTGGATGGCGCCATCCGCATGCTGGTCGAGCGCACCGAAGAGGAGCGAATCTCGGAAGAGGGGCGCAAATATATCGAAATGTGGTCGGGCACCCACCGCATTCTTTATACGCCGTGCAGCGACAGCGAGCTTTACCTGGCGTTCACCATGCTCAACGACGATGCCGAGGCAACCCATTTGCCGCTCAACAAAGACGCCTGGAAACGTTGGTTCCCGCAGATGGAAGGGGTCATCGAGCGCATCGGCGATCAAGGGCACTGGGACGCGTTTCAATATATACGCTTGAGAAAATGGTCAAAGGGGTGCGTTGCGGTCATCGGCGATGCCGCCCACGCCCTGCCGCCCAATATCGGCCAGGGCGGCGGCTGCGCCATGATGAACGCCTTGTCGCTGGCCACCATCCTTTCGGAATACACCGATTTGGAGGCCGGGCTGGCCGATTGGGAGCGGCGCGAACGGCACGTCACCGAGCACGCGCAGAAAATATCCCTCTGGATCAGTATCCCCACGACCTGGCATCCGACTTGGCGGGCCTGGGCCTTCACCCTCGCCGGGCATAGCGCATGGTTTGCCGGACAGCGCAACCGGACGGCGCTGCACGTACCCACCGGGACGACTGATACCAACCTGTACAAATAAACACCCCTTGTGACGGCTTTGCGCAGTTTCCGGTTAGGGAGCGTGCCGCGCCGTGATGCCTTCGCATCATAAGCGGTGCGCGACGACATCCGGGGGCCGCGCAAAGCCGCCCGACCGGTCGCCATTCCCGTTCCCCGGCGGCCGCAAACGCGGCCCCCGCATTACTGTTAGGGGGGACACCTACGGTGTCCGCCCGGGGGTGTCGGGAAGGCTTGCCGATGGGTCCGCATCGCCGGCGCCTCCCCGCAACCCGAGGAAACGGGAAAGAAGATCACAAGGGGTGTTTATTTGTGCAGGTTGGTATTGGGCGCAACCTTAAATGGGCACGTTGAAGCCGTCGTGGGGCGCGTCGCAGTTGACCAGATCGAAGCGCTTGGAGGCGATCTTGAAGGCGCCTTGGTGACCGACCAGCCGATGGGTGCAGCGCCCGCCGAGGTTGCGTAAAGTTCCGCCCTTGGCTTCCAGCACGTGGCAATTGGAGGTGACGATCAGGCGGCCTTCGCCGTCCTCGCCGGCAACCATCACATTGCCGATGACGTGGCTGGTCCAGGTCTTTACCGCCTGGGCATGGCGGCCCGGCGTGGAGAACTGGCGCACCCGAAGCTCCATGGACATGCGGTCATCATAAATCAGCGATACCGTATCGAAGGGATTATCCTGGTCGTGCTCCATGGGAATCCAGTAATGGGCGTCCTCGGTAAACAGGTCGAGCCATTCCTCGTACCGGCGCTCGTCCAGCAGGGCCGCTTCCAGGTACAAAAATTCCTCGATCCGGCGGATATCGGTGGCGGCGGCGGACGATGGGCCTGAAGCTTCAGGCATTCGCCCCTCCATCGGTCATGTAGTCGCGCCAGGCGGAAAACATGTTACGGATATGAATTTCGCTGGTGCCGTTGGGCGAATGGCTGCCGCCGTGTTCATAGGGCTGATCCTGTTCCATGGCCCGGCTGATCTCGATCCAATCGCTGCCTTGGCTTGCCATGCCGCCGGAAATGCGGGCATAGGTTTCCAGATCATCGGTCAGCACCACCGAACCGGTGCCGTTGGTGACGTTGGCGAAACGCACGGTATCGAGAAACATCTTTTCCGGCGCCCCCTTCAGCTTGAACATCAGAACATTGATCTGGGTGCGATCGGGCGCGATGGGATGAATGATGCGCAAGGACCGGAACTGGCTCATGAACGAACAGTTGGGATAGATATTGCTGTTCCAGCGGCCCACCTTCAGGATTTCCTTGGTACGCTCGGCGCCGTTACGGTTTTCCAGCAAGTCGATATATTCTCGGAAATCCGGGTCGTTTTTGGTGGCGACCAGCTTTTCGTCATCGTGGTAGTCGCCGATATAGCAATGACCGCGCGGAAAGACCCATAGCCCGCAATTGTTTTCCCAAAAATCCAGGGAGGCGCCGTTCTGCAGCATCTGGCGCCGGGCTATTTCGCCGGAGCCGTCGGTGTGGACATCCTCCGATTGGCCGCGCGCCGTATCCACCGACGAGATATGGACAAAATTGGGATGCAGCCCGTCGCACCAGTTTTCCAACACCAGCTTCCAATTGCCGTCATAGGTATGCTTGAAAATGCCGCCGGCCACTTCCAGCTCGCCGTCGGGCGCCCGATCCACCATGTCGTCGAACGACGTGGTCATGTGCCCAAGAAAATCCCGGAGGCCGGGACCATCTTCGGCGAGGCTGGCGAAAATGAAGCCGCGATAGCTATCGGTGCGGGGAACCCGGACCATGCCGAAAGCCGGATCGTCCAGATCGATTTCTTGGCTGTATCCCTGGCGCAAGGGCACCGAGTGCAGACTGCCGTCGGTGCGGTACTTCCAGCCATGGTAGCAGCAGGTGAAATTTGTGGCGTTGCCCGAACTTTCGCCGACCACCTGGGTGCCCCGGTGTCCGCAGCGATTGTTGAGAACGTGGACCGCGCCGTCCTCGTGGCGCACCACGACCACCGGCTGGCGGCCCATATAGGTGGTAAAAAAATCGCCGGGCGCCTGAACCTGGCTTTCGTGGCCGACGAACAGCCAGGCGCGCCCGAACAGGCGCTCCATTTCCAATTCGAATATTTCAGGGTCCGCATAAACCCGGCGATGGACACGCCCCGTTTTAACCAAGGCGCCGATGTCATGAGCGTTCATGGCAACTCCCCTTATATGAAATTATTGCCGCTACAATTACCAATCTACCCAATGGAGGCCAATCGGGCTAGTCATCCGTCGTCGCCAATCCCATCTGATCCAGCATGGCGGCAAATATCGGCCCTCCTTTGTTGTAAAGCGCGGCGCCCATTTCGAAATGATGGCAATCTTCGATAAATATCTTGCGCACAGGAATTCCGTTTCGGGTGGCCGCGTCCGCAAATTCGGCGCCTTGGCGCTGAAATTCTTCCAGTTCCTTGCCGCCCCAGGCAACGATCACCTGGTTCGCCAAACGGTGCAAAAACCGGGCCGGGCTGTTTTCCATGGCGGCGGCGATGTCCAGGTTCAAATAATCGTTGCGGGCGCTTAGCCGAACCGGTTCCAGATCATAAAGACCGCTGACCGCAGTCAGGCCCTTAACCGGAATTTTCACCAAATCGAAATGGGCGCGCCAATCGGTACAGGCCACCATGGCCGCCAAATGCCCGCCGGAGGAATGGCCGCAAACATATATCCGGGCGCCGTCGCCGCCAAATTCCGCTGCATTTCGATGAAGAAAGGCGGTTGCGGCACGGCATTGGCGCACCATTTCATTTAGGGATACGTCTGGCGCCAAAGCGAAATTAACGACGGCGAATATGGCGCCGGCCGGAACGAACCCATTGGCCGCGGCGCCGGAATTGTCCGCCGACATCATGCGCCAGCCGCCGCCATGGAAAAATATCAATATCGGCTGGGTTCCGTCTCCCTGGCCATAGACATCCACGAATTCCGCCTCCGATGGACCGTAGGGAATGTTCAGGCGGCAGGGCAGGTTGGACCGGGCACGTTCCGTGCCCTTGGTTTCGTTGCTCAGATAGTCATCGATATCGGGCACCAGGGACCGCTGATCGTAGGCGCGGTCCAACTGGTCCTGGGTAAAATTTCGATAAACGGTGTTTTTGCTCATGATGATAGCGATCGGCCATCGGTGGGCGCATAAAATTGGGACGCTGGAAATCCTGGCGGAGGGAACGCGACTGGGTTCGAACATTCTCTGAAGCGGGTTGAGACATTATCTATCTGAATGCCCTTGGAGTCGTCCTTGAAGGCCCACTTTACTCCTGGAACCGGAACAATCCAGGCGTATACGCTGAACGGCCGCTTTTGGCCCTAAGGCGGCACTAGGAGGGGTACGGAAATCCCCCTCGGAATAGGTGGTTTCGAGCGGCAGATGTCTGCGATTTCTTGATTGGCTCGGAGGCGGTACGGAAAAGGGAGGTTTTCGGAATAGGGAGCCGCCAACCACATCAAAAGCCGCCGTTCAGCGTGACAGCTGGTTTTGTCCGCTTGGGGTTTAGAGCGGACCTCATATTCAATGGCCCAAAGAGTTCTCGACCGCCTGGAATCTCTTGGACTCGAAATAAATTTTGGATCGGCAACGGATTTCTCAGTCAGCCAGTTGGGCATTCACTCTGGATGGCTCGCCACACTTTTTCGGCGCTGGCTGGCATCTCGACCTGCGGAGCACCGATTTGGTGAAGCGCGTTGTTTATTGCATTCATCACCGACGGCATCGAACCTACGGTACCAGCCTCGCCGATACCCTTGGTGCCGAGCGGATTACGCAGCGTAGGCAGTTCGTTTGCCTCGAGGGTAAAATGGCAGAAATCGTCGGCGCGGGGTATGACGTAGTCCATGAAGGAACCCGACAGCAGTTGACCGTTCTCTTCATCGTAATTGACGTCTTCCATCAAAATTTGTCCGGCGCCCTGAGCAATGCCGCCATGAACCTGACCGCTGAACAGCAAAGGATTTAGGATCGTGCCCGCCTCGTTGACACAGCAATATGAAACAAGTTCGACCTTGCCGGTTTCGGTATCAATCTCTACCTCGGCGAGATGGGCGCCGTTGGGATAAACCGCGCCGGCGTCACTCCCGAAATCGCCATGCTCATAAAAGCCCGGCTCAATATCCGCCGGCAACTTCGGCTTCTGAAAAGCCGTCTTCGCGATGTCGGATAAATCCACTGACCGATCCGTTCCGGCGATCGAGAACTGGCCATCGGCGTATCCAATATCGCCTTCCGCTGCTTCGAGCATATGGGCTGCGATGCGTTTTCCCTTTTCGATGATTTTATCAGCGGCAAGCACAACGGCGGAGCCCGCCAATGCGGCTGAACGGGCGTTGTAGGTGCCGACTCCGGTGGTCACCTTGTCGGTGTCGCCGAACCGGTATTGTATGCGATCGGCATCAATCCCAAGCTTGTCGGCGAGCACTTGTCGGAATGTCGTCTGATGGCCCTGGCCGTGATCCATCGCGCCGCACAAGAGTGTGATTCCACCGGAATTATCGAAGCGGACCTCAGCATGTTCGAAATTGGTATGCGCGACCCCAGCGACGGTATTGGACATTCCGATGCCGCGATACTTGCCCCGTTTCAAGGCCTCTTTGCGGCGGCCCTCAAATCCCTCATATCCGCCAAGAACAAGACAATCCTCAAGATTTTTCGGAAAATCGCCGCAATCATAAAATGCGCCCAGTGCGGAGCGGAACGGCATGTCTTCGCGCGAGACCATATTTCGACGCCGCAAATCCGCAGCATCGATACCGAGCTCGCGGGCCGCTTGGTCGACCATTACCTCTATTACATGGCAAGGCTCTGGCTTGGCGCCGCCGCGATAGAAGGCGTTCGTCATGATATTGGTCAATACGCCGGTGACCCGAGCGTGAATGGCTGGCGTCCGGTAGACACCCGCGAATGATGCAAGTCCACCGATGGTGCAGACGATATTGCGATCCGATGTGAAATAGGCGCCGATCGGAACCTTTGTATGGGTGCGCAGCCCGAG
>JAYGEH010000146.1:0-3344 GCA_046582475.1 Rhodospirillales bacterium | reverse complement strand
ACCCCTCGCGCTCTGGTTTTCGGTGCGCCGGCTGTTCACGGATTCACCGGGGCGCTCATAAGGCCTGGGATGGCAAGTACATCTTCGGGGATTGGGGCAAGAGCTTCGCGGCCATGGATGGTCACTTCTTCATCGCCTCCGAGTCCGGTGGCAAGTGGTTCATGGAAGTCACCAAGGTCTCTGGCATAGAAGGGAAAAAACCTACGTGTTGGCATTCGTCCAGGATGCGGTTGGCGAGGTCTATGCCTTGACCTGGATCACGCGGGGTCCGAAGGGCGATCTTGATACGACCCACAAGATCGTACCAGCTGACTGATCACGACCCATTATGCGCCACCGGCCCCGTGGAATTCTCTGGGGCTGGCGGTGTTTTTTGTCTTTTCGGACATGATTTGGACGCAATTATCGTGTTGATCGTATTGCCAGATACCAAACAGGATAGAGAACCGGCGATGAAGCAGCTTAAGGGATTCGGATGGGCTGTCATGGCGTTGGCCGCGTGTTTGTATTCAGGGGCGGTACACGCCAGCGAGGAAAAGCAGGAATTCACTCAAGCCTTTCTGAACGATGAAGCCAAGTGCGCCCGGGGCAAGGAAATCTAGTTTGAACAATGCACCTATTGTCATGGCGCCAAGGCCTATCCGGGCAGGGCGCCAAAACTAAATCCCCGGCGCTATAACCCCTCTTTCTTTTATAGGCGCATAGCCAAAGACTTCCGCAAGATTCCGGCGTGGAACGAGGGTTATGAGAAAGACGAACGCATGGCCGTTATTGCCTACGTTATGAGCAAAAAATTTGCACCGTGAACCGTCAGCCGGCTTTATGGGCGGCGGCACGGTTCCGTACCGCGGTCGCCAAGGCGATCAGAACGACGACAGCGGCAATCATGATGCCCATGCCTTCGCGCGCGGTTTCAGTGTTCCACCACACGTCCTGGCGCCAAAATCCGGGTGTGGTCGGCCAGTAATAGAGGACCCCGATCAGTTCGGCGGCGGCCGATAGACCAAGCAAGCCAAACGGAAGGGTGTTTTGAATAAGATGCGGGCGAAACGCCAAGATGCCGGCCCAAATCGCGGGAACCAGATAGATCGCCACCCACAGGAGGCCATCGGGGTCATTGTATTGCACGCCCGCGAACAGGATCATCAGCAAACCACAGCCGATATTCAGGTATTTCATGATCTTGTCTCCGGAAGGGCTCACTGAAGCTTAGTAAACAATGAATTGGCCCAGATAACATCCTTGAGGTGTTATCATGGATAATATGAGAAAGGGCAGACCTAGCAAAGCGAAACAGGATCGGCTGATCGAGAATTTTGTGGCGGGGCCGACGACCCGACGTGCTGCAGTACTTGTCGGCATCAACCATTCGAAACTCTTTGCAGACAGGCAAAATCATATCAATGGTATTGTGAATTTCTGGAACCAGGCAAAGCGTCATTTGCGGAATTCAATGGTGTTCCCAAAGAGCATTTCCCGCTATCTTTAAAGAAGTGTGAGTGGCGTTTTAACAACCCCAAACCACAAGAAAAATTAAGGTATATGAAACAGTTGGTTAAACAGAATTTGGCTTAGTTATCTGGGTCAGTCCCAAAAACAAAAAGCCTCACCAACACGAAATAAAAATTGGGTGGCATGACAGGGTAAGGCGTAGGGGGGGAAGCAGAAATGACAGCCAAAACGGCGCCAAGCCGCGCTCGGACGACGGTGCATTGGCAACAATTTTCCGTGCCATATGAATTTCCTGTGTATTTTACGGCCAATCTTTTCGATCCGGTCAATGAGTCCCTTATCGAAGCGATGTGCCGGCTCGAACCGGATAAGCGCAATCGCTGCCTGTTTTTTGTCGACGACGGTCTAATCCAGGCGCAGCCTGATTTGGTCGAGGATATCAAGGCCTATGCGGTGCATCACGCACGCGATCTCGATTTAGTTACGGACCCGATCGCGGTGCCCGGTGGTGAAAAAATCAAATCCAACTTGCATTTTGTCGAGACCTTTCAACAGGCCCTTTTCGACCACCATATCGACCGCCATTCCTATGTTCTCGCCATCGGTGGCGGTGCCGTGTTGGACGCGGTCGGGTTGGTTGCGGCGACGGCGCACCGCGGCATTCGCCATATCCGAATTCCGACGACGGTGCTGGCTCAAAGTGATTCCGGTGTCGGTGTCAAGAACGGCGTCAATTTGTATGGCGTGAAAAATTACATCGGCACCTTCGCGCCGCCATTCGCGGTGTTGAACGATATCGAATTTGTCACCTGCCTTGGCGCGCGGGATAAGATCGCCGGCATGGCCGAAGCGGTAAAGGTGGCACTGATTAGAAGCGTCGAGTTTTTCGGTTGGCTGGAGATGAACGCCGATGCTTTGTCGGTCTTCGAACGCGGCGCCATGGCGAGTATGATCCGACGCTGCGCCGGGCTGCACATGCACCAGATCTGCCATGGCGGAGACCCGTTCGAGATGGGCAGCGCGCGGCCCTTGGATTACGGACACTGGTCGGCCCACAAGTTGGAAAGCCTGACGCGGCACCATGTTCGCCACGGCGAGGCTGTAGCTATTGGCATGGCGCTGGACGCCCACTATTCGGTGCTGGCCGGCCTGTTGGCGCCGGGCAGCGAAGACCGGATATGTTTCCTGTTGGAACATCTCGGGTTCGATCTGTGGCATCCGGCGCTGCAAAAATACAATGCCGAGGGCGGCATGGAAATTCTCGTCGGTTTGCGGGACTTCCGCGAACACCTGGGCGGCGAATTGACGATAACCTTGTTGGCGGAACTCGGTGTCGGTATCGAGGTCCATGAAATGGACGAGACCCTGATTGCCCAGTCCATCGACTGGCTACACGACAGGCGGCGTCCGTAATGCGGCTCGGCGGGCCCGGTTGTACGACTCACCTGACCTATTGCACCAATATCCACGCCGCCGATCATTGGCCCGATGTATTGGCCGGTCTGCACAAACATCTGCCGGCCATCAAGCGCGACATTTCGCCGGACCAGCCCTTGGGTGTCGGTTTGCGCGTGTCGGCCTCGGCGGCGGCGTCGCTTGGCGAGACGCCGGCCCTGGCCGAGCTGCAAGCCCTGCTCCGCGACGGCCCCTATTATGTCTTCACCATCAACGGCTTTCCCTATGGCGCGTTTCACGGCGAGGCCGTCAAAGAAGGTGCCTACCGGCCCGACTGGAGCGAGCCGTCGCGCCTATCGTACAGTAATTCATTAGCGGATATCTTAGCGCAGTTGCTACCCGACGGCATGAACGGCTCGATCAGCACCGTGCCTGGGACCTTCAAGCCGTGGGCCAGCGATGACAGGGTCGAGACCATCGCCGACAACTTTTTGCGG
>JAYGEH010000084.1:0-1636 GCA_046582475.1 Rhodospirillales bacterium | reverse complement strand
CTCGGGGCAGCGCTTGGATCGGCGCTTAATTACCTTTGGCAATGGTTCGAGGTGCGGGTTTTTACACTAAAATTACGTTGCCTAGATGTTGCCTAGGGTCGATATGAAGAATGGCTTATCGGCGTAAAAGCCGATAAGCCATTGATTTAAATGGTAGGCGATACAGGGCTCGAACCTGTGACCCGCTGATTAAGAGTTAACCGCTCACTCCATATCCACCCTCAAAATTCACTAGGTCAATTCAAAAACTATTGGTATTCTGCCAAACCTGTGTTACATATGGTTTCATTGGGTTGCAGGATATTCCCATTTTTTGACCGAATTTGCAACCCATGTGCAACCCAAAGAGCGACTGATAACACCACGGCCGGTCTGGAAAGTGGAAAATTGGGTTGCAGATTGGGTTGCACATTGATCGAAATCAGCGGGTCCTAGCATGAGAACAGAGAAGCTTTCAGACGCCAAGATTAAACTCCTCCAGCCCACGACCGACCGATATGAGGTTTGGGATACGCAGCTAAAGGGCTTGAAAGTCAGGGTTGGCAAATCTCGCAAGAAGGTCTTTTACATATGGGGCAGGGTCAAGGGCGCGGAGAAATCCCGCGCCTTTCAGTTCCGCCTTGGCGATGCCGAAGTCTTGTCGGTCGATCAGGCGCGTGACGCTGCTAGGGATGTGCTGCGCGATGCCAAGGCCGGCATCCACCCGACCGAGGCGAAGCGTGAAATGCTGGCCGACCTGGAGCGCGAGAAAGAGGTGAAAGAACGTCAGCAACGTGAGGCAGATCGTAAACACAAAAACTCTTTTGAACTGATCGCCGACGAATACATCGAGAAGTACGCCAAGCTGAATAAGAACACCTACCAGGATGACATCAATAAACTGAACCTGGATTGGATACCTGCGTTCAGAGGTATTCCCATTGACGAGATCACCAAGCCCGATATCGTCGCCGTGCTGGACAGGATAGGAGAGCGGAGCAAGAAGAAGACGGGCAAGGGCTTCTATTCGGTAAACAACAACCTTGCCCTGATCCGCAAGGTCTTTAACTGGGCGGTGGAAGAGCGCGGCTATATCGACCGTAGCCCGATAACGCGGGGGATGGCACGGGGCGGCAAACGGATTGACAGAGATAAGGAAGCCCGAAAGCGCAAATATTCCGACGATGAATTGCGGGCATTGTGGATCGGCGTAGAGAAACTAGAAACCAGCGGGAAGCCGGCGCCGAACAAGACGGCCGCGATCAGGTTGCTGACGCTGACTGGACAACGCGCTGCCGTTATCGGCGGGCTTCGCTGGGACGAGGTCGATCTTGAAAACGCCATCATCACCATCCCCGCCAACGCGAGCGGTAGGAACAAGGCCAGCAAGGAACACATCATTCCGCTCTCAAGCACGGCTCTGGAAATCCTTGAAGGTATCGAGCGCCCACGGGGCCGGGTCCATGTATTCAGTACCGGCTATCACGGTGACACCAACCTATATCTGGGCAGCAAGTTAAAAGCCGAGATCAGGGAAGCCACCGGCGTCGATGAATACATCCATCAGCATTTGAGAGGCATCGCCACAACCAAGATGCGCTCACCACTGAAAACCGGCCGCGACCTCATCGACCTGATCCAGGGCCGTTTCGACAAG
>JAYGEH010000023.1:0-25461 GCA_046582475.1 Rhodospirillales bacterium | reverse complement strand
GTCGTCGTACCGGGCCTGGCTGAACGCGGCCGAGCGGCGCAGCCGTTCCAGGCGCTTCAGCTCCTGGTTCAAGAGATCCACCTGCGCCTGCGCCGACTTCCATTTGGCGCGCGCCTGCGACACATCGGCGGCCTTTAACTCGGCCTCCAATTTCAGGCGGCTGATATCCATCTCGGCGATCACTTGGCCGCGTTTGACCCGGTCACCGACTTTGACGCGGACGCGGGTGATATTGCCCTTGATACGCGCCGCGATATCGCCGCGCTGGCTGGCAACCATGCGCCCCGTGATGGGGAAAATTTTGATCATTGGTTCGCGCGTTACCTCGCCCAACTCGACCAGCGTCGGCGGCCGCCGCCTGCCGCCGGGCCGGCCGCCGCCAGGCCGGCCGCCGGTCGCGCCACCAGGCGGGCCGCGCCGGGCCTGGTTGCCGCTTTTACCGGCAATTTTGCTTTGCACGAATTTGCGTTTTTCTTCCGGGCTCATGGCAAAGAAGCGCGACCGCTCGTCGCCGGTCAGGCTCTGAATAAACTGTTGCCGTTTCTCCGGTGACAGGGATCCGGGGCCGCCGCCCTGCTGGGCCGCCGCACTATCGGCGAGGATCAGGACGCCGAGCGCGGCAAATCCAATTATTGAGGCGCTTCGAATTCGGCCAACCATTTCCTTGCCTACGCGCATTATTGTACTCCCTTTGGAGAAGCAGTCTTTATTTTCGGCGGATCGTCATTGCGATGGGTACGGACAAAGCTCCCGATTCCGGCGCACGGTATTGTATCAACGAATGTTGCCTTGGAATCGACTGAAGGAAATTAGAGTTAGAAGGCCGTTAAATCAACGACTTCCACCGCCCTCTGAATAACAAGTAGTTGATTCCGGCGCGATGATTGAGAATGCTGTTGCCCGATTATCCTGCCAATGAGGTGGAATACCCTGATGCCGACAGCCTATTTCACGCACCCGGTTTGCCTTGAACATGATCCCGGCCCCGGCCATCCCGAATCGCCGGCCAGGTTGGTCGCCGTGAACGAAGTCCTGGCCAAATCCGAATTCGATGCCTTGCGCCGCGTCCGCGCGCCCGAAGCGACACGGGAACAATTGCAACGGGTGCATGACGGCGCTTACGTCGCGTCCGTTTTGGCGGCGGTACCGGAAGAAGGCTACCGGTCCCTGGACCCCGATACGGTGCTGTCACCGGCGTCGGGCGAAGCCGCGCTGCGCGCCGCCGGCGGTGTCTGCGCCGCCGTCGACTTGGTTGCGGCGGGCGAGGCCGGCAACGCCTTCTGCGCCATGCGGCCGCCCGGTCATCACGCCGAGGCCGGCCAGGCCATGGGCTTCTGCCTGTTCAACAATATCGCCATCGGCGCGCGCCACGCCCAGGCCGTGCACGGCTTTGGACGTGTGGCCGTCGTCGATTTCGATGTCCATCACGGCAATGGCACGCAGCATAGCTTCGAGGAGGATGCTTCCGTTTTTTACGCCTCCAGCCACCAATGGCCGGCTTATCCGGGCACCGGCGCCACCACCGAGACCGGCGTCGGCAACATCGTCAACGTGCCGCTCAGCCCGCGTGCCGGGTCGGAGGAATTCCGCGCCGCCTATGACCATGTTATTTTGCCGCGGCTTCGGGATTTCAGGCCGGATATTTTGCTGGTATCAGCCGGATTTGACGCCCACGAGCGGGATCCGCTCGCCCAGCTCAACGTGACCACGGAAGATTTCGCATGGATCAGCCAGGCCCTGACCGAGGTGGCCGGCAACCTATGCGGCGGCCGGCTGGTTTCGACATTGGAAGGCGGATATGATTTGCAGGCGCTGGCTGATTCGGCCGCCGCCCATGTGCACGCCCTGATCGACGGCGCCTGACCGATCGGAATTGGAAACGAGCCGCGATGATCGTCTTGCCCATTGGCGGTGCGGCGGCGTAAACTTTGCCGGACCGCCGGCGGTTCAAATTTTTGATTTGGGGGTACCAGCATGGCCAAGGAAGAGATTCCGGAGGCTATTAAAAAGCTAAGCTTCGAAGATGCGCTTGATGAACTCGAAGCCATCGTCGAGGGGCTTGAACAGGGTTCGGGTCAGCTAGACGATGCGATCAAGGCGTACGAGCGCGGCACGCACTTAAAAAAACATTGCGACGAAAAGCTGCGCGCGGCGCGTGAGCGTGTCGATAAAATCAATATCGGCGCTGACGGCGCGGCCGCGGCGGAAACAATGGAAAGCGAATAGGGGCCCCGCCGGTGCCCTCCTTTGAAGACGACTTGGCCGACATCGCGCGCCTGACCGACGCCGCTTTGGAACGGCTGATTCCAAAGGGCGATGGACCGGAAGCTCAGGTTCTTGGTGCCATGCGCTATTCGGCCCTGGCCGGCGGAAAACGCATTCGGCCGCTCTTGGTGATTGCCACCGCGGATCTGTTCAATGTATCCAGGACCTCGTCGGAAAGGGTCGCGGCGGCCATCGAAATGGTGCACACCTATTCCCTGGTGCATGATGATTTGCCGGCCATGGACGACGACGATTTGCGCCGGGGACAGCCAGCCTGTCACGTGGAATATGACGAGGCGACGGCTATTTTGGCCGGTGACGGGCTGCTGACCCTGGCCTTTGAGGTGATTGCCGGCAGTGACACCCATGGTCTCGGTACAATTCGCGCCGAACTTGCCTTGGAACTGGCGCGGGCCATCGGAGCGCAAGGCATGGTTGGCGGGCAGATGCTGGATCTTTTGGCCGCCGATCGCGAATTGGATGTTCCTGAAATTACCCGGCTGCAACGGATGAAAACCGGGGCGCTCATCAGCTTTTCCTGTCAGGCCGGGGCGATTCTCGGAAAAGCCGGCAAAAAACAGCGCCATATGCTGGCCGCGTACGCCCACGATCTGGGATTGGCGTTCCAGATTGTCGATGATTTGTTGGACCTGGAAGGCGATACCGAAGAGATGGGCAAACGCACGGGCAAGGACGATCAGGCGGGAAAGGCGACCTTTGTGTCGCTGCTGGGCGCCGAACGGGCCCGCGAGCAGGCAAATATTTTAACCGAACAGGCCATAAAACATCTTGAGATATTTGCAGAAAAAGGCAAATTACTGAGAGACTTGGCCGAATATGTGATAAAACGGCGAAAGTAATCGCCGGTCTTTAGTATTTAATACAATTGTAAGGGAATTTTAGTGTCTAAAAAAAAGAAGGAACAGCCGGCCAAACGGCTTTTGGACGGCGTTAAAGTTCCGGCGGATATTAGGGGGTTCTCCGCCGATGATCTGAAACAACTGGCCGACGAAGTTCGCGCCGAAACCATTCAGACGGTTTCCATCACGGGCGGGCATCTGGGCGCCAGTCTTGGCGTCATCGAATTGACGGTGGCGCTGCATCACGTATTCAATACGCCCGACGACCGGCTGATATGGGATGTCAGCCATCAATCCTATCCCCATAAAATTCTTACCGGGCGCCGCGACCGTATTCGTACGCTGCGCCAAGGTGGTGGCTTGTCGGGTTTCACCAAACGTACCGAAAGCGTCTACGATCCGTTCGGCGCCGCGCATTCGTCGACCTCGATCTCGGCCGGGCTCGGCATGTCGGTGGCGCGCGATTTGTCCGGCGGCTCGAACAATGTCATTGCCGTTATCGGTGATGGCGCCATGAGCGCCGGCATGGCCTACGAGGCGATGAACAATGCCGGCTCCATGGATTCGCGCCTGATCGTTATATTGAACGATAACGATATGTCCATCGCGCCGCCGGTGGGCGCCATGAGCGCCTATCTGTCGCGTTTGATATCGTCAAAACCCTACCGCTCGATCCGCCATTTCGCCAAGGAAGTTGCCGGTAAATTTCCGCGCCGCCTGGAAGAGACGGCGCGCCGCGCCGAAGAATATGCGCGCGGAATTCTGACCGGCGGCACCTTGTTCGAGGAATTGGGCTTTTTCTATATCGGCCCGGTCGACGGTCACAATCTGGATCATCTGTTGCCGGTGCTCAAAAACCTTCGCGATTCGGACGAGCGCCAACCGGTGCTGCTGCACGTGGTCACCGAGAAAGGGCATGGCTACAAGCCTGCCGAAAGCGCCGCCGATAAATATCATGGCGTTTCCAAATTTGACGTGGTGACCGGCAAACAGGCCAAATCAAGCTCCAACATTCCCTCCTATACTTCCGTGTTCGCCCAGGCTTTGATCGCCGAGGCGAAGGCCGATGACAAAATCGTCGCCATCACCGGCGCCATGCCATCGGGTACCGGCCTCGACAAATTCGGCGCCGCCTTTCCGGATCGCTGTTTCGACGTGGGCATCGCCGAGCAGCACGCGGTAACCTTCGCCGCCGGTTTGGCCACCGAAGGCTACAAGCCGTTCGCCACAATTTATTCGACATTCCTGCAGCGCGCTTATGATCAGGTGGTGCATGACGTGGCCATTCAGAGCCTGCCGGTGCGCTTTGCCATCGATCGCGCCGGGCTAGTCGGCGCCGACGGACCGACCCATGCCGGCGCATTTGATCTGGCGTATCTTTGTTGCCTTCCAGGATTCGTCGTGATGGCGGCGGCGGACGAAGCCGAATTGGTGCACATGATCGCCACCGCCGTTTCGATCAATGACCGGCCGTGCGCGTTTCGTTATCCGCGCGGCGAAGGCGTTGGCGTTGATATACCGGAAAAAGGCGTGCCCCTAGAGATCGGCAAGGGCCGCATCGTCCGCGAAGGAACAACGATTGCCATCCTCAGCCTCGGCGCGCGGCTGGCCGAAGCCACGGCCGCTGCCGACGAGCTTGCTTCCAAGGGCTGGTCGACAACGGTGGCGGATGCGCGTTTCGCCAAGCCGCTGGACCAGGAATTGATCCGCGCCCTGGCGAGCGACCATGACGTCATGATCACCATCGAGGAAGGTTCCGCCGGCGGTTTCAGTGCCCACGTCATGCAGTTTCTCGCCAACGAAGGCCTGTTCGACAAGGGGCTGAAGTTCCGCACCATGGTGCTGCCCGATGAGTTCATCGATCAGGAAAAGCCCGATATACAGTACGAAATCGCCGGGCTGAAACGCCAGGACATCGTTGCCACGGCGCTGCTTGCGCTTGGCGAAGACGATGCCGCCGCGACTGCGCTGCGCCCCAGGCGCGCCTGACGGGCGCCGGCCAGCGTGCCGCCCCGAAATCCGGTAAGGCCAAGCGACCAAAAAGGCGGCAAGCGCCGTCTCGACCAACTGCTTGTCGAACGCGGGCTGGCGGAAAGCCGCGCCCGCGCCCAGGCCGTTATCATGGCCGGCTTGGTGTTCAGCGAGACGCGCCGTCTCGACAAGGCGGGGAGCCAAGTGGCGGCGGATTTACCGCTTGAAGTGCGCGGCCAGGATCATCCCTGGGTGTCGCGCGGCGGGCTCAAGCTCGATCATGCCCTGCAGCAATTCGAAATTCCGGTAGCCGGGCGGATATGCCTTGATGTCGGCGCCTCGACGGGTGGGTTTACGGATGTGTTGTTGGCGCGTGGGGCGGAGCGGGTCTACGCCGTCGATGTGGGCCAGGGGCAATTGGCCTGGAAACTGCGCCAGGACAGCCGGGTGGTTGTTATGGAGAAAACAAACGCCCGCCATCTGACAGGGGATAGTTTTCCGGAACCATTCGCGTTTGTTTGTTGCGATGCCAGTTTCATCGGCTTAGCGACCGTGTTGCCCGCCGCCCTCGACCTGGCCGCGTCCGGTGCCAGTCTTGTTGCGCTCATCAAGCCGCAATTCGAGGTTGGGCGCGCCGAGGTCGGCAAGGGCGGTATCGTCTCCGACCCCGAACTGCATGAACGGGTGGTAACGCAAATATCGGAATGGCTGAGCGATGGTATGGGCTGGCGGATCTTGGGAACGACATTAAGTCCGATCACCGGCGCCGGCGGCAACAAAGAGTTCCTGATCGCCGCGCAAAAACCCAAAGATTGATTATCTATTTAACCGCATTGGCCGCGGTGGCGCAGCATGTGATCGGCGAGCACGCAGGCGACCATGGCCTCGCCCACCGGCACGGCACGGATACCGACGCAAGGATCGTGGCGGCCCTTGACCGAAACCTCGGTATCTTCGCCGGTGATGGTGACCGTGCGCCTTGGCGACCGGATCGAACTGGTTGGTTTGACGGCAAAGCGAAGCACCACATCCTGGCCGGTGGAGATGCCGCCCAAGATGCCGCCCGCATTGTTGCTTAGAAAGGCGGGCGCATTTCCAGCCATGCGCATTTCGTCGGCGTTGTCCTCGCCCGATAGTTCGGCGGCGCCAAAGCCGGCGCCAATTTCAACGCCCTTGACCGCATTGATGCTCATGATCGCCTTGGCCAGATCGGCGTCCAGTTTGTCATAAACCGGCGCGCCGAAACCGGCGGGGACGCCGCTGGCGGTAATTTCGATCACCGCGCCGATGGAGGAGCCGGCCTTGCGCACGTCATCCAGATAGGGGTCCCATGTTTCGGCGGCCTCGGCGTCGGGGCACCAGAATGGATTTTGTGTCACCGCCGACCAGTCCCAATTGCCGCGGTCGATGGCGTGCGGGCCGATTTGGATCAAGGCGCCGCGTATCTCGATACCGCGCCCAAGCACTTTGCGCGCAATGGCGCCGGCGGCCACTCGGCAGGCGGTTTCGCGGGCGCTGGCACGGCCGCTGCCGCGATGGTCGCGTATTCCGTATTTCTGCTGATAGGTATAATCGGCATGCCCGGGCCGGAACAGATCCTTGATATCATCATAATCCTTGGAACGGGCATCGGTGTTTTCCATCACCATGGCGATCGGCGTGCCGGTGCTCATTCCTTCGAACACGCCCGACAGGATTTGCACCGCGTCGGTTTCTTTGCGCTGCGTGGTGTGGCGCGATTGTCCCGGGCGGCGCTTGTCGAGCCATATCTGAATATCAGCCTCGGCGATATCAAGGCCCGGCGGCACGCCATCGACGACGCAGCCGATGGCCGGGCCGTGGCTTTCACCGAATGTTGTGAACCGGAAAAGGTGGCCGAAGCTGTTGCCCGACATGATCAGCCGGCTTGGCCGTCCGTGGCGACCGTCATGTCGGGAGCATCGATGGCCTTCATGCCGACGATATTGTAGCCGCAGTCAACGTGGTGGGTTTCACCGGTAACGCCGGATGAAAGATCGCTCAGCAGATACAGCCCGGCGCCGCCCACATCCTCCGCGGTAACGTTGCGGCGCAAGGGCGAGTTAAATTGGTTCCATTTCAGGATATAACGGAAATCGCCGATGCCAGATGCCGCCAGTGTTTTCATCGGCCCGGAAGACAGCGCGTTTACGCGGATGCCTTGCGCCCCCAGATCTTCGGCAAGATAACGGACGCTGGCCTCGAGCGCGGCTTTGGCAACGCCCATTACGTTGTAGTGCGGCATCACCCGTTCAGACCCCGCATAGGTCAGCGTTATCAGGCTGCCGCCATCGGGCATCAGCGCTTCCGCGCGCCGGCAAATGGCGGTGAACGAATAGCAGGAAACCATCATGGTCTGGGCGAAATTCTCCGCCGAGGTGGACACATATTTGCCTTTCAATTCCTCCTTGTCCGAATAGGCAATGGCGTGAACCACGAAATCAATCTTGCCCCAGCGCGCCTCCAGCGTCTCGAATACGGCGTCGATACTGGCTTCGTCGGTCACGTCGCAGGGCAGGATTATGTCGGACCCGATGCCCGCCGCCAGCGGCGTGACCCGTTTCAGGAGCGCGTCGCCCTGATAGGTAAAGGCCAGTTCGGCGCCGTGTTGGTGAACGATCTTGGAAATATTCCAGGCGATCGAGCGTTCGTTGGCGACACCCATGATCAAGCCTTTCTTCCCCGCCATGATGCCAGATGCGCTGTTCATGTTTCCCTCGGTCGGTTGCATGCGTTACTTCGGTGAGCCAGCATAGGTAATGACGCGCGCCGGATCGACCCCAAATATAATCACCGGAATTTGATAAGGGGTTTGGACAAAATTACAATCGAATTTTATGCTGTCGCGCTTATGGACATACAAGGTGATGACGTGGACGAAGACGACAAATTGACGGCGAGCGATCCTATTCAAATGTTCAAGGATTGGCTGATCGAGGCGGAAGACAAGGAAGCGGTCAATCCGACGGCCGCCGCCTTGGCAACCGCGGACGCAACCGGGCGGCCGTCGGTGCGCATGGTGCTGCTGAAAGATGTCGACGAGCGGGGGTTCGTATTTTACACCAATTCGGAAAGCCGCAAGGGGCTCGAATTGGCGGAAAACCCACGCGCGTCCTTGTGCTTTTACTGGAAATCCCTGCTCCGCGAAGTGCGCGTCGAAGGACCGGTTGCAAAGGTCTTGGACGCCGAAGCGGATGCGTATTTCGCCAGCCGTGACCGCGCCAGCCAAATCGGCGCCTGGGCGTCCAAGCAATCCCGGCCCATGCAAAGCCGCTTCGAGCTGGAGAAAAACGTCGTCCAATATACGGCGAAATTCCATGTCGGCAAGGTTTCCCGGCCGCCCTATTGGGAAGGCTACCGGATCGCGCCGGAGCATATCGAATTTTGGCAGGAGCGCCGCTTTCGCCTGCATGACCGGGTGCAGTATAACCGGGTCTCCGATGGCTGGATGTCCGAACGTTTGTTTCCTTAAAATCTAATATTCAGGGGAAATTTGGTTGCAGGATACACCGCTTCACATCGACGATCAGCACCATGCGAACGCAAAACTTATGGTGGCGGCCACCTATGCGTCGGTGTCGGTCGCGGCCATCTTGATCTGCGCAAAATTGGGCGCCTGGCTGTTCACCGATTCGGTCAGCCTGCTGTCGTCGCTGGTCGATTCGCTGCTCGATGCCGCCGCGTCCCTGGTCAATCTGTTCGCGGTCCGTAGCGCCTTGCAGCCCGCCGACCGCGAACACCGCTTTGGTCATGGCAAGGCGGAATCTCTTGCCGGCCTGGGCCAGGCGGCGTTTATCGCCGGATCGGGCGTATTTCTTCTGCTCGAATCGGTCGAACGCCTGATAACCCCCAGCGCCGTTGACCATGGCCTCATCGGCATCGCCGTAATGGCGTTTTCAATTCTTTTGACGCTGGTGCTCGTGGGCTTTCAAATCTACGTGGTGAAGCGAACCAATTCGATCGCCATCAGCGCAGATTCCCTGCACTACCGCATCGATATTCTGGTCAACCTGGCGGTCATTGTATCGTTGTTTCTGGCCAGCATCCTTGGCTGGAAATTGGCCGATCCACTGTTTGCCATTTTGATCATCGCCTATATGGGCTTCGGCGCTTATAAAATTTTGCGCCGGTCCCTGAACGATCTCATGGACACCGAATTTCCCGAAGCGGACCGAGCGCGGATCCGCGAAATTGTATTGGCGCATCCGGACGTGCTTGACATCCATGACATGCGAACCCGCTCTTCGGGCCCCGATGCCTTCATTCAATTGCACATCGAAATGGACCGCGATCTGACCCTTGTGGCGGCCCATGAAATTTCGGATCAAGTCATGTACAGCGTGGAGCAGGCGTTCCCCAATGCCCAAGTTTTGATTCATCAGGATCCGGAAGGAATCGAGGAACGGCGCGACCAAGTCTAGGCTGAGGGCGATCGCATGTGCGCCGATGAGCGCTGTCCCTGATACCGAGGTGCCAAGTTTGGCGCCCACATGGCTGGGCTCCGATCACAGACAGGTGCCAAGTTCGACGCCCGGCTGGCCGACCCTGCCGTCACCAGCCGGGCTGCGCCGTTCGTGCCCCAACAAATATGTTTGCTGTCTTGGAGGCTGTGCTATGGTCTTGCAATTACAAACAAATTTATTGAGGTTGCCATGAGCTATAAAGTTATTTTATCGCCGGTGCATGGCGGCGAAGCTTGCAAACGCGCCCTGACCAGCGCCTATGAGATTGCAAAATCCTCCTCCGGCCATATTCAGGCCCTGCATGTAAAGACGGATTCGAAAGAAGCCGTGCCGCTGCTCGGCGAAGGCATGTCCGGCAGCATGATCGAGGAGATGATCGATCTTGCCGACCGCGACGCCAAGGAGCGCGCCGACGCCGCAAAAGCCATGGTCGACGAATTTGCCAGCGCCAATAATATTCCGATTACCGATAATCCCGCTGCCGCCGGCGGGCCGTCCCTGTCCTGGTTGCAGGAAGAGGGCCGCGAAGATGAACGCCTCGCCAACCGGGGTCGGGTGGTGGATTTGATCGTCATGGGGCAGCCTTCGGATAAAACCAGTCACCCCTCGCTCCTGACCCTGCACGCGGCGATATTCGAGACCGGGCGGCCGGTCCTGATGCTTCCGGAAAATGCTCCGGGCACGGTCGGAAAAAATGTGGTGATCGCATGGAACGGCGCGTCGGAGGCGGCCAATGCGGTGGCTGGAAGCATGCCGCTCATAACGGTTGCCGATAAGGTCACAATTGTCACCGTCGATACCGAAAAAAGTGTCAGCAGAATAGGCGGCGAAGTGTTGGCCCATTACCTCGGCTGCCATGGCGTTGCGGCCGAGTGCCGCAGCATCGATGCGCAAAAAAAACCCGTCGGCCAGGTGATTTCAAATTTCTGTTCGGAAATCGGCAGTGATTTGCTGGTCATGGGCGCCTTTACCCACAGCCGGCTGATCCAGATCATTCTCGGCGGTGTCACCCGCCATATCATCAACAACGCCAACGTTCCGGTGCTGTTGATCCACTGATCCTTGGTATAAGCGCACTAGCCAAATAGGTCTTTTTGGCGGGGCGGCGGTTCCGCGTCGTGCCAGCCGAGACTGTCATCGGACGGCGCCGCCAAGGCTTTTGCGGCGGCGGCAAAATCCAGCTCCGGGTCCAGCCAGTTTGCCTCCGAATTGGCATCGATGATCACCGGCATGCGCGAATGAATATGGGCGATGGCCGCCGCCGGCGCCACGGTGACAATGGTGAAATTGTCGCCGTCGGTGAGGCCCGCCATGGCGAACAGATTTCCGGAATTGTTATGGATGCGGGTCTTGATCTTGCGTCCCTCATCGCGGCGCCATTCAAAATATGCGGTCGCCGGCACCAGACAGCGCGCCTCCAGCAATGGCTGAAAGGTCTTTTTTTGGGCGAGCGTTTCGGCGCGGGCATTGATCAACGGCTTGGTGTCCCAGGGGACTTCCAATCCCCACCGCAATAGAGAAAGCGTCCGGCCGGCGGTAATGACCGGCACGCGGTTGGTCGGGCGAACCTCGGCCATGGGCTGAAATTCAGGCCCGGCGGAAATATCAAAGCGCAGCGACACTTCCTCAAACGTTCCGTTGATTTCATACCGGGAGCACATGGCCGAATTCGGTTTCCAAACTGCGCGGGTCTTAAATCTGGTCTCGCGCCCTATTTTGGCCTAAAGGAAGGGAATGGAGAAGGGCAGAAAAACCGCAATCGTCACCGGAGCCAGCCGCGGCATCGGCCATGCGACGGCAAAGCTGTTTCTGGACCGGGGCTGGCGCGTTATCACCTGTGCGCGCGGGTATCCGGAAGACGACTTCCGCCTCGATGCAACCTGGAGCCGTCATATTACCGTGGACCTTATCGATGCCGGCAGCGTCGATGCGTTTATCGCCGAGGCGAACCGGGAATTGGATGGTGAGCCATTGCATGCCCTAGTCAACAATGCCGGCATGTCGCCGAAATCGCCCAATCAGGAAAGACTGGGTTGCCTCAACGGCGATATCGACGCCTGGCGCGAGGTGTTCGAGCTGAATATTTTCGCCGCCATCAAACTTGGGCGCGGTTTTGCGCAGCCCCTGGCGGGCGGCGGCGGCGCCATTGTCAACGTAACCTCCATCGCCGGCCATATGATTCATCCCTTCGCCGGATCGGCCTATTCGTCGTCGAAGGCGGCGCTTGCGGCGCTGACCCGGGAAATGGCCAACGAATTTGCGGCCATCGGCGTGCGCGTCAATGCCGTATCTCCGGGCGAGATCAAGACCGATATGATCCAGCCCGAATATGAAATGCTGATCCCGCGCATTCCTTTGAACCGCATGGGCACGCCGGACGATGTTGCGCGGGCGATCTATTATCTAAGCTCCGAGGAATCAAGCTATGTGACCGGCACTGAAATTTGGGTGACCGGCGGCCAGCATATGTTTTAGTGTGGCTGCGGCGCGAAATTTAAGCTGACTTTCTGGAGCCGTCTTTGCCAGATAATTCCGTTCTGAGCGCCATCAGCCAATCCAGGCGGTGCGCCAGCATCTGTATTTCGATTTCAAGCCACTGGGCCAGGTGGGATGAAACCTCCTCGTGATGGGCGCGCAGATCATCGAGGCGCGCCAATTCGGATTCGCAGGTTTCAATGAGGATTTCCACCTGCGTCTGTTGATCGCCGTCGGGCAGAAATTTCAGAAACTTGATCTTCAACGCCATGACCAGCTCATTGATGTCGCCGGACCCGGCCCGCAAATTGGTGCGCATCAGGGTTCCGAGGACGTCGCGGCCCTGATCGGTTATCTGCAACAGGGTTTCGCCTTCGAGAACCGTCTCCTCCAGCAGCGATTCAAACTTCAGCAATTCGACCGATTCACCCATCAGATCTAGGGACGGGCCGGTGACGCGGCTAACGAAATGGCGGACCGCGAAGACAACATCGTCATAAGCCATGGGTTCGCTCGCCAGCGTGCCGAGGGCACACAGGCGGATAGCTTCTCTCGGTGTTAGAGTATTGTCGGCATACATATTTGGATTGCGGGCGCGCGCTCGTATTTAGGTTGCACGCATCCTAGCACAGGTGATGCCGGGGCCAAAATTACAGCAATGGGAATTGGCTGGCGGCCATTACCGGCCCCAAGGTATCACCAGGGATAACATTTCGGATTTCAGGCGGCTGCCTGCAGCCCCAATTGGGTCCAAACCTGGCAGAGCGCGGCGATCATTTCTTCCATGACCGCATCACTGTGCAGCGGTGTTGGCGTAAAGCGCAGCCTTTCGGTGCCGCGCGGAACGGTCGGATAATTGATCGGCTGCACAAAGATATTGTGCCGATACAGCAATTCGTCGCTGGCCTCTTTGCACAGCCTTGGATCGCCGACCAAAACCGGCACAATATGGCTAACCGACGGCATGATCGGAATGCCTTCCTCGGTCAGGCGTCGTTTGAGGCGGGCGGCGCGTTCCTGATGGGCTACGCGCAACTCGTTATGGGCGCGCAGGTAGCGGACGCTGGCCAAAGCACCGGCGGCGACCGCCGGCGGTATGGAGGTTGAAAATATGAACCCGTCGCCATAGGAGCGGATAAAATCGCACAGGGCGGCCGAGCCGGCAATATAGCCGCCGACCACGCCAAAGCCCTTGGCCAGGGTGCCTTGAATGATATCGATGCGGTCCATAAGACCTTCGCGCTCCGCGACGCCGGCGCCGGTTTCGCCATAGAGACCGACGGCATGAACCTCGTCGATAAAGGTGAGCGCGCCAAATTCGTCGGCGATATCAAGAATTTCCTTGATTGGCGCGATGTCGCCGTCCATCGAATAAACCGATTCGAATGCGATTAATATGGGCCGCCCGGTTTCGATTTCTTCAAGTTTCTTGCGCAAATCCACCAAATCGTTGTGGGCGAATATCTTTTTATCCGCCCGCGAATGGCGAATGCCGGCGATCATCGAATTGTGGTTCATTTCATCCGATATAATCACGCAATCGGGAAGCATCGAGCCGATGGTGCTCAGGGTCGTCAAGTTGGCAACATAGCCCGAGGTAAAGATCAGCGCCGCTTCGGTCTGATGCAGGGCCGCCAGTTCATTTTCCAGCAAGACATGATAGTGATTGGTCCCGGCGATGTTTCGCGTGCCGCCGGCGCCGGCGCCCGATTTATCGAGCGCTTTGTGCATGGCTTCAAGCACCAGGCTGTTTTGGCCCATTCCGAGATAATCGTTTGAGCACCAAACCGTTACCTCGGCTACGCCGGGCTGGCGATGGTTCCTTGCCATGGGGAAATTGCCGGCCTCGCGCTCCAAATCAGCGAAAACCCGGTAACGGCCCTCCGCTTTCAAAGCGCCGACCTTATCGGCAAAGAACTTCTGGTAATCCATTCATAATTCTCCCGACCGCACCTAAATTTGGCCCGATACTAGCAAATAGCGCCCGAAACTACATATCTAAATTTAAGGATATATATTGGTTCTCATTATATTTTGCCAAGGTCTATTTCATTTATTTATCTTCGATCATGGCAAAGGTTTCATCCAGGGCGTCATTCACGATTTTCAGCAGCGTGGTTATTTGTTTGGCCTCGATTATCAGCGGCGGCGCGAAGGCGATGACATCGCCGATGGTGCGGGTGATTACGCCAGCGCTTTCGGCCATCCGCGCCACATGCGCGCCGATGCCGAGGTTCGCCGCGAAGGACTCGTGGGTGCTTTTATCGCGTACCAATTCCAAAGCGCCGATCAAGCCGACGCCGCGCGCTTCGCCGACCAGGGGATGTTCGCCCAGGGCGCGCAAGCCATCTTGCAGCGTCGGCGCCACGTCGCGCACGTGGCTGACGATATTCCACTCTTCGTAAATTTTTAAGGTTTCCAGCGCCACCGCACAGGCCACTGGATGGCCGCCATAGGTAAAGCCGTGTCCGAAAATGCCGATTTTCTCGCTTTCGATGACCATCGCCTGGAATAACTGTTCGGACACCATCAAGGCCGAGATCGGCACATAGGCCGACGAAAGCGCTTTGGCGAGCGTAATCATGTCCGGCGCCAGATTGTAGGTTTGGGTGCCGAACATGTTTCCGGTGCGCCCAAATCCGCAGATCACCTCATCGACCACGAACAGGATGTCATACTTCTTCAAAATCGGTTGGATCTTCTCGAAATAGCTGGCCGGCGGAACCAGCACGCCACCGGCGCCCATTACCGGTTCGGCAAAAAATGCGGCGATTGTCTCCGGCCCTTCGGCCAAGATTAAATTCTCAAGGTTTTCGGCGCATCGGGCGGCAAAATCTTCTTCGCTTTCACCGGCTTCGCCATAGCGATAATAATGCGGGCAATCGGTATACAGGATGCCGTCGATGGGAATATCGAAATCGCGCTGATTATTCGGCAAGCCGGTCAGGCTGGCGGCCGCCACCGTCACCCCGTGATAGGCTTTCTGCCGAGAGATAATTTTCTTCTTTTGCGGCCGGCCGAGCGCATTATTGACGTACCAGACCAATTTGATGGCCGTGTCGTTTGCCTCGGAGCCGGAATTGGCAAAAAATACCTTGGACATGGGCACCGGCGATATCTGCAACAACTTTTCCGCCAACTCGATGGAGGCGGGATGCGATTTTCCGTTGAAACCATGGTAGAAAGGCAGATCGCGCATGGCGCTGGCCGCCGTCTCGACCAGCCGTTCGTTACTGAAACCCAGCGCCGTGCAAAAAAGCCCGGCCATCGCCTCGATATAAGGCTTGCCGTCATCGTCATAGACGTAAACGCCATCGCCGCGGGTGACGATAAACGGTCCATCCTCTTGATGGGTTTTGAGATTGGTGTAGGGATGCAGTTGGCTGGCGATATCACGCGCGGCTAACGAATTCGGTTGAAAGTTCATGCTCTGCTTTCCTATTTTCCGATAATGCCCGGACCAGGCCCAGGGGCCGGATCAGTCGCGCCCATATTGATCGTCAAATCGTTCGATGTCGTCTTCGCCTAAATAACTGCCCGTTTGAATTTCGACAATGGTCAAAGGATCATCGGTTCGGTTTTCCAATCTATGTTTTACACCCACCGGTGTATAAGTCGATTGGTTCTCACGCAATTCCACAATTTCCTCGCCGCGCGTGACCGTGGCCTTGCCCGATACCACGACCCAATGCTCGGCCCTTTTATGGTGTAATTGTAAACTAATTTTTGCGCCGGGTGATACCCCGATCAATTTTACCTGGAAGCGCTCGCCGATTTCCAGCGATTGATACCAGCCCCAAGGGCGATAGACCATTGTGTGGGATACATATTCGCCGCGCGCATCGTCTTTCAAAGCATCGACAATATTTTTCACTTTTTGCGCGTGGGCCCGGTCGGCAACCAGGACAGCGTCATCGGTTGCGACGACAATCATATCCTTAATGCCAACGGCGGCAACCAATTTATGATCGCTGCGCACATAGGAGTTGGAAACCTCATGCAGGACCACGTCGCCGATGGCGGCATTCCCCGAAGCATCCCGTTCGGAAATCTCCCATAACGCGTCCCAGGAGCCGACATCGCTCCAGCCCATATCGACCGCCACCATCTGGGCATTTTCGGTTTTTTCCATCACCGCATAATCGATGGAATTGGCCTTGATGGCCTCGAATGGCGGCGCGTCAAGGCGGATAAATTCCAGATCGATTCGCCCGCCATCCACTGCCTGGCGGCAATGCGCGGCCATCTCCGGCTGCCATTGTTCAAGTTCGGCAAGGAAAGCGCTGGCCCGGAACAGAAAAATACCGCTGTTCCAAAAATAACCGCCCTCCTTGAGGTACTGCTCCGCGGTTGGCGTGTCCGGTTTTTCCACGAACGCGGTGACATCGAAACAGCCGGACGAGCCCGACGCCGCGGCCGGACAGCGGATGTAGCCGTAACCGGTTTCCGCCGAGGTTGGCGTGATACCAAAAGTCACCAGCTTGCCGGAATGCGCGGCATCCAACGCGGTTTCGATGGCGCCTTGAAACGCCGGCGCATCAAGGATGACATGATCGGATGGCGCCACAAGGACAACCGGATCGGTACCAGGACTTCCGGCCAGTATCGCAGAAACGGCGGCAGCCGGCGCCGTATTCCGGCCCACGGGTTCGAGCACGATGCGGGCTCCCTGCACGCCAATTTTCCGAATCTGCTCAGCAATAATGAACCGGTGCTCGTCATTGCAAATGATGATCGGATCGGCAAAGCGATTACCGGAGAGCCGCGCCAAGGTGTCCTGCAGGAGCGACTGCTCGGACAAGAGCGATTGCAACTGCTTCGGATAGAGGGTTCGCGAAACCGGCCAAAGACGCGTGCCCGCGCCGCCGGACAGGACAACGGGGATAATTTTTTCGGACTTATTATTGGGCATGGCTTCCAAGCTAAAGTCGGCTCTCCAATTAAACCTGATTCTGGCGGACCGGCCAATGCCCATGGCGTGGAGTTGGCGTCGCGGGGCCGCTGCCACGGAAGGCGGTAATTCTATCATATAAGCGCAACCGGACAAATTCCCACGGCTTTCGCCGTTCGGCGTTGAAACAATTTCAAGGCCTGGGCCAGGGAGCGTTCAGCTGCCGGGTGCCGCGTTCGATACCGATTTTGGATCCAGAGCATCCTGCAATCCGTCGCCGAGGAAATTAAACGCGATCACGGTGAGGAAAATGGCGATACCTGGAAAGAACGCCAGTTGGGGCGCCGAATGAATAAGTTCCTGGGCGTTGGTAAGTTGGTTTCCCCAACTTGCAATTGGCGGCTGGATACCGAGCCCGAGGAAACTGAGCACCGATTCCAACAGGATAATCTTACCCGCCGACAGGGTCGTCGCAACGATGATGGGCGAGACCAGATTGGGCAGAATATGAACGCCCATGATCCGCCAGGCACTGGCGCCTTGGGCGCGCGCGGCCAGCACAAAATCACGTTCGCGGATGCTGAGCGCGGCGCCGCGCACCAGCCGTGCGGAGGTGGTCCAGCCGACCAGCGCAACAATGAATATTATGCGATATAGGCTGATCAGTTCCGAATTGATCACCGCCGGAGGAATACCGAGTTTGTTGAGATCGAGCGCCGCCAGAACGATCAGCAGCGGTAAAAACGGCAGCGCAATCACCGAATCGGTGAACCGCATCAAAAGCGCATCCAGCCAGCCGCCTCGGTAGGCTGCCGCCAATCCCACCAACGTTCCGATCACCGCCGCCGCAATCGCCGTCACCGCGCCGACCAGAAGCGATACCTGACCGCCATACAGCATGCGCACGAAGACGTCGCGGCCGAGTTCGTCGCGCCCCAACCAGGCATCGCCGGACGGCAAGGCAAAGCGGCGCAGCAATTCAACCCGCGCCGCATCGATATCCAGCAGAATTTCGAATAGGGGCGCCGCTGCCGAAAAAATCGCCAAAAGGATCAACAACGCGGCGCTGGCCATGGCCAGTCTGTGATGGCGAAATCGCTGCCAGGCCAGGGACCAGGCGCCGGGCTCGCCGATCGGAGATTTATCGATCATTGGCCATTCATTCGTATGTGATCCTGGGATCGAGCCAGCTATAGACGAGATCGGCCGCCAAGTTGCCCAGCAAGGTCAATATCGTCGCAAACAAAAGCGCCACCATGGCGAGGTTGAAGTCATTCCCCATGATGGCGTCGAAGATCAGTTTACCCATGCCCGGATAGGCAAAGATAATCTCAACCGCCAGCGCGCCGGAAAACAGAAATCCGATATCCAGCGCCACCACGGTCACAACCGGTATCAGGGCATTGCGCAAAGCATGGACATAGACCACACGCCTATTGCCGGCGCCTTTGGCGCGCGCCGTTCGAATGTAGTCGTGGCGCAGCGTCTGGATCATCTCGGACCGCATATAACGGATATAATCGCCAATGCTCACAATCGTGACGGTCGCCACCGGCAACACCAGAAAACGTGCCCGGTCCCAGATACCCTCGGCGCCGATGGTGCCGATACCGCCGGCCGGCAGGACCGCCAGCATCACCGAGAATAACGTGATCAGAAGCAAGGCCAGCCAGAACGACGGCAATGATATTCCGGCAAAGGCCAAAAAATTTATCACATAATCGATTTTGGAATATTGGCGCATGGCGGCGGCGATGCCGGTCGGCAAGGCGATGGCAATCGCGAGGAGGAAACTAAGGCCGAGAAGGAGCGCCGTATTCCCGAGCGCCGGCCATAACACCGTCAATACCGGTTTCGCGTGCAGGCGCGAAAATCCCAGATCGCCGGAAAACACCGCGCCCAGCCAATTGAAATATCGTTCGATGATTGGGCGGTCCAATCCGTAGAGCGCGCGCAGCCTTTCGGCGTCCGCCGATGACAGCTTTGGATCGGCGCTGATCATCAGATCGATCGGATCGCCGGGCATCAGACCCATGAGCCAGTAAATCACGAACGACATCACTGCGAGCACGACAAGTGATTGTACGAGCCGATCCAGAAAATATCGTATCACGGTCCACCTCGGCGAATAGGCATGCCGTCAGTTTACATCGCCAGGTGAAAAAATACCCGAGACAAAAAATACCCGCCTGATTTGGCAGGTACTTCCTCAATATTCGAGGCGGCCGTTTCGGCCGCCTGTACCGAATAGTGTTTACTTTTCGCCTTCAAGCAGGCCTTCCGAAATATTCAAATTAATACCGATGAGGCTGTCGAACAATTCTTCCGTGGGATCGGTCAAACCCTTGCTGGTTTGTTTGTCGACAAAAATACTGAGGCTCATCAGGTTGGCCTTCAACTCTTCCGGTAAGTCATTGTCGTCTTCGGAGACATCGGCCTGAATGATCGACCACAGAAGCTGATTATATTTTAACGCCCTTTCACGAAGATCCACGTCGTCCAATTTTTGCTTTGCCTGGTCAAGGACGTATGCCGCTTGCGAAAACGCCGCAGCGTCCATTTCCCGTTTATTAGCAAAATGAACTTTTTGTTCGTCTGCCATGTGGTCTACCTCAATTGCGCGCGGATGGTCATATTACAAAACGCGTAATGAAAAGCTGCAAAAATATAAGGCATTTAACAAAGTTGTTGCAACCATTCTTATGAATCAAACACTTGTGGGGTAAATGATTGGTTAATTTTCATACGGATTCGGCGAAGTGGCATGCGACGGTATGGGTATCCGAATTCTCGGATATATCCTCTGCCGGGATGAGCCGGGGCCGCTCAATCGCGCAGATTTCTTGGACATTTGGGCACCGGGGATGAAAGGGGCAACCCTTTGGCATATTCCCGGAATTGGCCGCTTCCCCCCGCGCCGAGGCATGTTTCATTCGTAATCGTTTGCCGATTTCGGGTGCCGCGTCCATGAGCGCCCGCGTATAGGGATGCAACGGCGAAGAGAAAAGCGATTCGGCCGGGCCCAATTCAACGATTCGGCCCAAATACATAACCGCCACCCGGTCGGCAATATACTCAACTACCGACAAATCGTGGCTGATAAAAATATAGGTCAAGCCGCGGCTGGCCTTCAAATCCACCAATAAATTTATCACCTGGCTTTGCACCGATACGTCCAGGGCGGACAGTGGTTCATCGGCGATGACCAGTTCCGGCTCGGAGACAAGCGCCCGGGCGATGGCGATGCGCTGGCGTTGGCCGCCGGAGAATTGGTGCGGATATTTTCTCAAGTCTTCGCCGCGCAACCCGACCGACCGGGCCACGTCGGTAACGCGGCCGGCCCGTTTATCCCGGGCGAGCCCTTGGATAACCAATGGCTCGGCGATAATTTCCGCAACCGTGAGCCGTGGGTTCAGCGATCCATAGGGATCTTGGAATATAAGCTGGCTGCGGCGGCGAATTTCTTTGGCCAAGTGTTCGCTGCCAGGTGTTATCGATGTTCCGTCAAATATGATTTCGCCGCCGTCGGGGCGGTATAAAAGCGCCAGGGTTTTGGCCAAGGTCGATTTTCCGCACCCCGATTCGCCGACGATCGCCAGGGTCTCGCCTCGGGCCAATTTGAACGTGACCCCGTTTAAGGCGCGGATCGGCGGTTTCTGCCGGCCGAACAATCCGGGGGTACGAACCGGGAAATGTTTCACCAGGCCGCGGACCTCAAGCAACGGCGTTGGCGATGCCGTATCCAAGGTCATAGCTCCTCGGCTTTGAAACATGCGGAATGGCGACCATTGGCGAGTTTGATCAGCGGCGGGATGGCGCTTCTGCATTTTGCATCGGCCAGTTCACAGCGGTTCGCGAACCGGCACCCGGGCAGGCGCAAATCCTCGCGCCCCACCGAGCCGGCCAAGGACGGCAGCTTTTCGCCCCGGCGCGCCCGAGACGGCAGGGTATCGAGCAAGCCACGCGTGTAGGGGTGATTTGGCGCTGCAATCAATTCCTCAGCAGGCGCCTGTTCCGCCGCGCGGCCGGCATACATGACCAGGATATCGTCGGCGACGGCCGATATGGTCGCGAGATTGTGGCTAATAAACAAAATGGCCATGCCGAATTCGTCCTGGATATCCATTAACAATTCCAGGATTTGCGCCTGTATGGTTGTGTCCAGCGCCGTCGTGGGTTCATCGGCGATGAGCATTTCGGGGGTGCAAATCAGGGCCATGGCGATCATGCAACGCTGGCGCATGCCGCCGGACATTTGATGCGGATAGGCGTCGGCGCGCTGGACGGCGTCGGCGATGCCGACCCGCTGCAGAAGCGTGATGGCCCGGTGGCGGGCTTCGTTTTTGGTGGTTTCGTTGTGCAGGCGGTAGGCTTCGGCAATCTGGGCGCCGACGGTATAAACCGGGTTGAGCGCGGTCGCCGGTTCCTGAAAAATCATGGCGATCCGGTTGCCGCGTACCTGGCGCATGTCGGCATCGGTCAATTGCCGAAGATCGGTTCCGCCGAACATGATACGGCCGCCGGTGACGCGGCCCGGTTCCGGCACCAATCCCAAAAGTGCGAGCGCCGTGATCGATTTCCCGCAGCCCGACTCCCCAACCAGGCCCAATGTTTTGCCTTTTTCCAGCCGCAACGAAATTCCATCGACGACCTTGAGGTCGCCGCCGGCATCCTCGGCTGGAAAGGAAACGGCCAAATCCGATAGCTGCAGCAATGGCGGCTGGGCCGGCATACCGGCTTTCGATGCTAAGGACGGGGCGGCCTTAAGGTTCATGGGCGCATTTGAACCCACGGGTAATTGTTAAGCAAAGGAATTTGCCGATTTTAATCGCCCGGAGGTGCATCGGAGCGTTCACCGGCAAGGTCCAGCAAAACGTTTTCGCGGCGAAGGTCCGGCTCGCCGCAGTGCTGCAATATGCTGGCGCGGCATTGATCCCTGAGCGCAATCGCACGCCCCCAAGTGGCGGAGGGATCATCGCCCGGCGCCGGCTCCGATACCAGAGGTGTAAGCATCCGGACCATGATGCGGCCAGGGCGCGGGATGAATGCTCCGTCGCGGAGCACATGGCGTGAGCCCCGGATTACCACCGGTACAATGGCGGCCTGGTTTTCGACGGCTGCCTGAAAGGCTCCGGTTTGAAAGGGCAAGAGGCCCGCCATGCGGCTCAGGGTTCCTTCCGGGAAAAACACAATGGGCCGGCCGCTTTGCACCAGCCGCTGAATGGCCCCGGCATCGGCAAGGGACTTGCCGACATCGAAACGCTCGACAAAGTGGCTGCCGAGGCGGGCTAGGAAATTGCGCGTGATCGGGTTTTTGGACAACTCGGCCTTGGCGACGAAATGCAAAGGTTCCCCCATGGCGTAAGCCAGCAACGCGCCATCCAGATAACTGGAATGGTTGCAGGTCAGGATGATCGGGCCGGCGCCACGGATATTTTCCAGCCCGTCGGTGGTCACTTTTATTCGGGCGATGGAAAATAGAATGGAAAGCGTGCCGCGAACCAGGCTCCAACGCCAGCCTTCGCCGGGCAGCAAGGCAACGCCTAGCCAGGCAAGGGGCGCCAGAATGACGATCGCCGTACCCACATAAACGGCGAATGCCTTGCCGCCGAGCCGTCTGGCGCCACGCCTGGCTATCGAGGCATATCCGGAGACGGCGATTTTGAAAATTTGCCATCGAAGCGAGGCCGGCCCCGCGTCGGTGCGGCCGGTCTCGAACAACCGGCGCGCCGCCCCGCGCCGGATTTTGCCGCTCGAAGTCTTGGGCACCGTGCGCGGCGCTACCAGCAGGACCCGATCCGGCGGCGTGCCTGCGATGTCGGTCGTGCGGCCATTTATTTCGCGCTCCAATGCGGCCCCTGCCGCTTCGCCGCGCTGCCGTGTTTCCGCCATGACAATCAGGCGCTCGGTTCCGGAGGCCGGATCGGGGCTGCCGAAAACGGCGATCCTGCCCGGACGTAGACCGTCCAACCCGCCCAACGCGGATTCGATTTCGGCTGGGTGAATATTGCGCCCGCCGCGGATAATCAGATCCTTGGTGCGCCCGGTTATGTAAATTTCGCCGTCCACGGTATAGCCGAGATCACCGGAATTCAGCCAATCTCCATCGAAGAGCGCCGCCGTCGCTTCGGCGTTGCGCAGATAGCCGATGCTCGAGGATGGTCCCTGAAATTGGATGCGGCCCTGGCGCCGGTCCGGTAATTCGCGCCCCTGATCGTCGACGATACGCACCTGATGGCCACCGAGCGGATAGCCGCAGGATGGCAGTGCCAGCCCGGAATCACCATCGGCGCCGGAGCGTTCCGCTTCACCGGTGCGCGCCAGACGTTGCCGGTCGATGCGGTCGATGACCGGCCCTCTTCCCAGCGGCGGAAAGGTGAGGCCCACGGAATTTTCCGCCAGCCCATAGACCGGCATCATGGCGCCGGGCGCAAATCCCTGTCCGGCAAAGCGCGCGATAAAATTTTCGAGGGTCGGTACGCTGATCGGCTCGGCGCCGCAAAACGCCACCCGCCAGGTAGACAGATCGCAGCCTTCAAGATCCGCATCCCGGATGCGCGAGAGGCAGGCTTCATAAGCGAAGTTGGGGCCGCCGGAAATGGTGCCCCGGTAATTGGAAATCGCCCAAAGCCATCGGTGCGGGCGGGCCAGAAAGGAGAGCGGCGCCATCAACACCAGTGGCACGGCGTAGGTCAGGCTGCCGAGCCAGGCGCCGATCAGCCCCATATCGTGGTAGAGGGGCAGCCAACTTACAAAGACGTCTTCGGGCGTGACTTTGAGATGCTCGCCCATGGCCCGGATATTGGCGAGCAGATTTGCATGGCTGAGCACCACGCCCTTGGGATCGCCGGTGCTCCCGGAGGTATATTGAATGAAGGCGGTGTCACTTGCAGCCGGGTTGGGCAGATGGGCGGGCATCTCCGCGCCTTGTAAATCCTGAGGGGTCACGACGGCGCGCAAACTATCGGTTCGCGCCATGAGAAGTCGCGCAAACGGCACCGCTTCGGGAACGGTTATCATGATCGCGGCGCGGGCGTTGCTGGCGATGGCGCCATGGCGGCGCACATGTTCCTCCAACTGCTGCGCCCGGCCCGGCGGATAGACCGGTACCGGGATGCCGCCGGCCAGGAGAACGCCGAAGAAGGCCCTGAAATAATCCTGGTGGGTGGGCAGCATCAAAATCACCGGCTCGCCCGGTTGCAGCCGATAGTGGATCAGCCCGGCGGCAAAATCCCGGGCATCGTTCCACAAGTCTCCGTAAGTGATTTCAATGGCGTCGCCCTGATCGGATAGCAATCGGATATGGATGCGCCCGGGGTGGGCCTCGGCATGCCAGGCCAGCACGGCGCCCAGCGTATCGGCGCTTTTGGGAGCGTTGCCGCCCGCCTCGGGAGGCCGCCGCGGCGCCTCCTTGGCCATGGCAATGGAATGGGTGCCGGCGGCGGCGCCGATGGCTCTCAGCAACTCAGCCGGAGTTTCGGCGCGCCCGATCACATCGTCCGCCAGGGTCACGCCGAACACCTGCTCGGCCCGGTGCACCAATTCCATGCGTGACAGGCTGTCAAACCCCAGATCGCGGTCCAGCGAAGCGTCCAGGATCGAGCCCTGATCTGCCGGAATGGAGCGGCCCATCTCGGCCATCATTTCGGATAGAACCGCGATCAAGTCATCGGCGCTCGAATGTTCGCCGGCGCGCGCCATAGCCTCGGTATCGGAAATCAAGCCCAGTCCAGTCCCAAAGTTGCAGGCCCAAGCATAATCCAAGCCCGGCTTTTTGTGGAGGCGATATTAATTATTGGCGTGCCGGCCAACGATCGGGCAAATTGTATTAAGCGTGACATTTCGATTTAAGGCTTCAATCCTACTGGGATTCGCTTTAAGAGAAAGACCATGTCGATAATTGTTTACCGCCAGGAACAAGGATGCTGGCTCATGCAAATCAAAAATCGCCGCCGAAATCAATTTCTAAGCTTGTCGCTCGCGATTGCCCTGGTTTTGGTCTTTTCCGCCGGGGCTCTGCTGGCCACTTCGAGCCCCGCCGCCGCCCAGGACCGGATTCAATTGCAAGTGTTTATGATGAATATTAAGACCGGGCGCGGTAACCAGACCAGGCATACACCGATCACGGTTTATATTGATACCGATGATCCCAAAGATTCCGGATATGTCTGCGCCATTGCGCCGCGCATCATCAATTCGGTGTTTTCGCGGCTGCGAAAGATGAATTTGAGATTGGATAAAAACGGGTCCTTGGATATGGCCCGGATTACCGAACGCTTGACACCCGTCGTCAAGAGGGCCGTCAAGCGCGACATCGTCCGGGGCGTCGAGGCACGGCAGCAAACGCCCAAGGTGAGCGCCGCCGGCGCCCGCCTGTTCACGCAGACCGGGTGCATCGGTGTAGGCGAAGACGATCAATAACGCACCCGCGGTTTGATCGGCCCGCCGGCCATTCCCTGCGGGCGTTGATCAGGGAACGCCGAGTAAGTCCATAAAGCAAAGATCGGAAGAGCACACG